>DATEBK010000287.1:0-4903 GCA_035287825.1 Terriglobales bacterium | reverse complement strand
TGACGTATCTGAGCAATTGCTGTACGATCCGCCGCCATAAACGGGAGAAGGGGAGTAAGGCGGTGGGTAACCGGCGTTATAACTTTCGCCATAGCCGTCTTCGCTGTACCAGTTGTTGGTACCCGACGCCGGATTTGGGTTTTCGATTTCATTGACTACGCCCGCGTCAGGATTGGGCCCTCCGTCATAGCGCTGCGTAAACACCTTTTTGTTGTTCGGCGGTTTGGCGGGATTGCCATTGCTATCGCTGAACCAGATGGCGTCGGCATGGCCGAACATGATGTGATTGGGCCCCGTACCTCCGATAAACGACTGGTGGAAGTTGTCGCTCATCGTGTACTGATCGGCAAGGCTCTTGAAGTAAGGAACGTCGCCGGTCTGCACATTGTAAAAGCCCAGCGAGGATGATCCTTCACCCGTGGTCTGGGCATCGGGAACATTCGACAAGTAATTGTAGGTAAAGCAAGGGAGCTGGCCGCCATCGGCAGAACAAAGCGGCGGCTGCGCGACGCCGTTGGTGCCCGCTCCCACAGTGACTTCAACATAAGAAAACAGTTGGCCATTGCAACCGGAAGGATTAGCGCCAGTCGCCTGAGATAAGCTGCAATTCATCTGCTGCCACATCTGGTAGAACCGGTGAACTGGGCTGGCTGCATACGCGTTGTAGGGGAACGTCGATGGGTTGGTGAGCTGGAAAGGGCCGGCTGGCAATGTCGTCACATCGGTGATGCGCTCATCCGGCGTATATTTCTCTTCTCCCGTGCCTCCACTGGCTAAGGCAGCATACTGACCTGCCGGCAAGCCGACTTCTGAAACTTCGGCACACTGCACCGGGGAAAGCTTCGGCAAGGTTGGACATGGGGACGAGCCACTGAAATATCCGTTGGCGCCCGAGGGACCGCCGACGAGTGGCGCCGGCAGAACGTTGCTGGGATATTCCTGCGTCGGCGGGGTCAGCAGGAAGCTATCGGTGTCGGTGGCGAAAAACTGTTGCGCGTTGTTGAAGTTCGGACCCGGAATGGCGGCTTTGCTGCCATTCAGCGCAATAATGCCTTCCGATAGGAGATTGTTGATGGTCTGTCCACGCTTCGGCACATAGGTGGCGAAAACGTGATCAAAGCTGCGATTCTCTCCGATGATCACGATGACGTGCTTGATCGGAGTGGCGGTCGCAGAGTCGCGAGATTGCTGTGGTTTTGGCTGTGGAGCCGCGTTTGCAAAGGGAGCGGCAATGGCGAACTGGAACGTTGCCAGAGTTGCCAGTCCAAGGCGCAAGCATTGCACTGCCTTTGATGCAACCGATGTACGATTCATTTTTCCTCCTGCTTCTCTTTTGGCTCGCGTTGCTGGTTTTGTCTCGGAACGAACTCGCCTTCAAATCCTGTTTTCACCGCTCAGGGTTCTACGCGAATCAGCCCCATCATTCCTCCGTCTTCGTGCTCGAGGAGGTGGCAATGGTAAAGAAAGTCACCAATCGTGTTGAGATCACGAAAATCCATCCGCACTTTGATGCTGGGATATCTGAGAGTTCTGCCGTTGTAATACGGGACATTTACGGTGTCGCGAAGAAACGGCTCATTCACCGGCTTGCCCAGATAATCGAGCAGCAGGAAATGCAGCTGATGAATGTGAAAGGCGTGAAGTTCGGCGGAGCGGTTTTCTATGATCCAGTCTTCGACCGTTCCCTGCTTGGCAATGATGTTCGGCACGCCGGATTTGGGGTCGAACATCTGTGGCGTCTGGCCATCTACGGTGAGATAAAACTCGGTGGCGCTCGTCGGATCGTTGGGATCTACGAGCTTTTCGGAGAAATACAATCTCCGCGTCCGCGCCGGCGCGACACCTCCCAGCCATGGCAGCTGTGATGGCCGAAGCGGTGAATTCGCCGCCGAAAGTTGGGGGAGCTTAGAGGACGGGTCAACCGCATCCTTCGTAGCCACTACCGTGGAAATCGCACGATTGGGATCGTTTTCTCCGCTCGGGCCGGTATCGACTGTTTTTGTAACGAGAAGCCCGGAGACACCGGAGGGGGGCCCCTTCACGATGAATTCCATGCGCGCACCGGGTGGAATTCCTAAGTGCGTTTGCCAATCGACGAAATCGCGCGCCAGGCCGTTTTGGTTGAGAGGCACGCCATCTATCGCCACGAGGCCGAGCGGTTGTGGGGTTTGGCCATATAAAAGTTGCAGGTTGAGGTAGGTGATTCCCGATGCGTTCAGCACCCGCCAGAGTTGCTGCTCCTCCGGTTTCATCTCGATCACGGCGGGGCGATAATCCGGATACGGCGCGGGAACAAAGTTGATCGAGAGGTCCTTCGCCGGCTTGCCGAATCCTGTGCCGTTATTGGCCGCGTCCCCATCGCGATCTATGAGATTCTTCGGGACTACGGGTTCCCATTTCGCGGGCGGAGCGTTCGGATTGAGGAGATCCTGATCGCGAATAATCAAGACTCGCTCCGGCAAGCCGGCGACCGCCTTATCCGCGCGCTCGATACCTTCAACAATGAGAGCACCCGAGGCCCCGCCAAGCACCTGCGCCTTGGTAAAACCGTGAATATGGGGGTGATACCAGTAGAGTCCCGGCGGCTCATCTTCAGGGATTCGGAATCGATATTCAAAAGGCGGATCGCCCGGCCGAATTGCCGTTCTTAGCACATCGTCCTGATGACAGACGGGAGGAATGGTCAAGCCGTGGAAATGCAGATTGGTTGATACCGAAGTCATGAGACCGCTGGTGCACGAGTTACCGCTCTCTTCCGTTTCGCTGTGCATGTGCGGCTGGGCGTTCTCCGCCGCAGCGGTATGGAAGTCGGTCAATTCGTTTTTCAGGGTCAAAATGACGAGGTCGCCAGGGTTCACGCGCAACGTGGGCGACTCTGCGCCTTTTTCATCGATGAAGCAGTAGCGGGTTGATCCGTCGCTCTGCCGGGAGTTGCGGGCGGTGAGCTCAACTTTCAGTTCACCGTTGTGGCTGCGCAAATCCTCTGGCTCGGTGACCAGACTGCCTTGCGCAGGGCGTGGGCAAGCCTCTGCCGCGCCCTGCGCATATAGGGGCGCGCGCGCTAACGGCAGCCACAGGCAGGCGGACAGAATCCAAGAAACATTCCTAAACATACCGCTGGCTCTTACCGGCGATTTCCCAACTTTTCACAACCGCTTCGCACCCGGCTCACACTCGATGAAGCCTTCAACCGCGCTGTCGTTTTCCGTTCTAATCGGCGGATTATAACCCTCTAGACGAAGGAAAAACGCGCTCCGGGCAACCGACAGCACAGCTTTCGCAAATCGATATGCGAAGCTCCAGGCCCGTCCATTCCACACATTGCGATCCACAAAGTTAACGCGAGAAGAGTTAACGAGAAGTGAATACCGGATGAATCCAGTGTTAAAAGAATTCAACATTTCGTTGATTCTGTAGCTCACAACTCTATGCAATCTTTCATGTCAGCAGATTAGAAGACTAGCCACGCAGTTTGAGTTGCCGGTCGTTTAACATTTCATCGTTGAACACCGGATCATTGAACGAAGGTCCGCGCTGCAAAAAGCGGTTGTGGCAGGGTTGCCGACCAAACAGCCCAAGCACGTTCGTCCGATCCGGAAATAGGCGGGGACAACGCAATTTGCCTCGATCGGCCTCGCGGCAGAAAAGCATGCAGCTGATCGCCGCAGTTATCCTATTCGAGTCACACAAAGGAGCACGATATGGATCTGAACCTCACTGGGAAGATTGCCCTGGTAACGGGATCGACGGCAGGCATCGGCTTTGCAATCGCCAAATCACTCGCCATAGAAGGAGCCCACGTTTACGTGAATGGGCGCACGCAGAAACGCGTGGACGCCGCGCTGGCAGCTATCCGATCGTATGCCGCAAATATGAGCGCCGCAAAGACCAGCGCTGCAAAAATCAGCGTCGATGGCATCGTAGCGGACTTTTCTGGTGCAGCTGGCGCAGAGGAAGTGATTGCGAAATTGCCTGCGGTCGACGTACTGGTGAACAACGTAGGAATATTTGAGCCCAAGCCATTTACCGAGATTCCCGACGAGGACTGGTACCGTCTTTTTGAGGTCAACGTGATGAGCGGAGTGCGGCTCGCACGATACTATCTCCCCGGAATGCTAAAAAAGAACTGGGGCCGCATTCTCTTTATTTCCAGCGAATCGGCAGTGCAGATTCCCGCTGAAATGGTGCATTACGGAATGACCAAGACTGCGCAGATCGCAATCGCGCGCGGGATCGCCGAATCGGTTGCTGGAACCGGCGTGACATCCAATAGTATTCTTCCAGGCCCAACGGAATCGGAAGGTGTGGCAGTATTCGTCGAGGCCATGGCGGAGCAGCAGAAAAAATCGAAGGTAGAGATTGAAAAGGAATTCTTCGAGTGTGTGCGGCCCTCGTCTCTGCTAAAGCGCTTTGCCACCGTGGATGAGGTCGCAGCCATGGTGACCTACGTGGCCGGCGAACTTTCTTCAGCGACGAATGGAGCCGCATTGCGAGTGGATGGCGGCGTTGTGAGGGCGATTCTATGAGTAACAATACGAGTAACAAATTAATGAAGGCGTTACGGTTTGCCGAGTTTGGACCGCCGTCGGTCTTGCGAATCGAAGAGATTCCGATTCCGGAGCCCAGACAGGGGGAGGCGCTGGTTCGCGTGAAGGCGGCGGCGATCAATCCCAGCGATATCGGGAATGTCGCCGGACGTTTCAAGAAAACAACTCTGCCGCGAACGCCTGGCCGGGACTTTGCCGGCGTGGTGGTAAAGGGGACGCAGCAGGAAGGAGAGGAGGTCTGGGGAACTGGGCCGATTCTCGGTATCAGCCATGATGGCTCGGATGCGGAATACATTCTTGTTCCGACCCAGGCGCTCTCGCCTAAGCCGAAATCGCTGAGTATGACGCAGGCGGCT
>DATEBK010000286.1:0-4849 GCA_035287825.1 Terriglobales bacterium | reverse complement strand
CTGGAGTGTTCGCTCCCTTGCGCGATACGCTTCTGACCCAGGGCGATCACTACATGAACCTGGCCGACCTGACCTCATATTGCCAGACGCACGAACGCCTCGGCGCGCTCTATTCCGAACCCGGCGCATGGGCGCAGAAAGTAATCTTGAATGTCGCCAGCTCCGGGAAGTTTTCGAGCGATCGCTCGATTGCCGAATACGCGAGCGAGATTTGGAAGGTGGAACCATGCCCAGTACTCTAGAAACACAGTCCCCGACAGGCGAACCGAAGACCGGTCAACCTAACATTTCACCACTGGCCGGCAAACCAGCGCCCAAGGAGTTGCTCGTAGACGTAGCTCGCCTGGAGAAGGAATATTTTGAGCGGCGTCCCGACCTGGATGATCCCAACCAGCTAGTCAGCTTCGGCACCAGCGGACACCGTGGCTCACCCCTGCGCGGCACTTTTAATGAAGCGCACATCCTCGCAATTACCCAGGCGATCTGCGAATACCGGCACGGGCAGGGTATCGACGGCCCACTCTACATGGGGAAAGACACCCACGCAGTCTCGGAACCCGCGCAGCGTACCGCCCTCGAGGTACTGGCGGCAAACAACGTTGAAACAATCATTCAGCAAAACAACGGGATCACTCCGACGCCGGTTATTTCACGAGCGATTCTGGTTTACAACCGCGGCCGAAAGCAGAAAGACCGTCTCGCCGACGGCATCGTGATTACGCCGTCGCACAATCCGCCTGAGGATGGAGGCTTCAAATACAACCCGCCCAACGGCGGCCCGGCCGATACGGATGTGACCCGCTGGGTAGAGAATCGCGCGAACGAATTGTTGCGAGCCGGGAATGCAGGCGTCAAGCGCATTCCGTTTGAGAAAGCCATCAAGGCCGCGACCACTCACCAGGAAGATTTCGTCCTCCCCTATGTTCGTGATCTCAAGAATGTCGTAGACATGGATGCGATTCGCGACGCGCACCTCAAATTAGGCGTGGATCCTCTGGGCGGAGCATCATTGCCTTACTGGGAACCGATCAATTCTGTTTACGGGCTCGACATCGTCATCACCAATCCAATAATCGACCCGACATTTTCGTTCATGACCGTTGACCACGACGGCAAGATTCGCATGGATTGTTCGAGTCCCTATGCGATGGCCAGGCTGGTCGGTCTCAAAGATCAGTATCAGGTCGCTTTCGGGAACGATACCGACGCTGATCGGCACGGGATCGTGACTCCGGTCGCTGGCCTTATGAACCCGAATCATTACCTTGCGGTAACGATCCGATATTTGCTCCAGCACCGCTCTCAGTGGCGCCAGACAGTCGCAGTGGGAAAAACCGTGGTAAGCAGCAGCATGATTGACCGGGTCGTCAAGAAGCTCGGCCACCAGCTCCGCGAAGTGCCAGTGGGTTTCAAGTGGTTTGTGCCGGGCCTGGTCGATGGCTCGTATTGTTTCGGCGGAGAAGAAAGTGCTGGTGCGAGTTTTCTTCGTCTTGACGGCACTGTATGGACCACCGACAAGGATGGGCCGATCATGGATTTGCTAGCGGCGGAGATTACCGCACGCACCGGCAAGAATCCCGGAGAACATTACCGCGAACTGACGGCGGAGTTCGGCATCCCGTACTATACGCGTATCGACGCGCCCGCCACGCCCGAGCAGAAAGCAAAGTTGCAAAAACTCACCCCAGACGCGGTAAAGGAGTCAGATCTGGCGGGCGAGCCCATCACCGCCAAACTAACCAAAGCTCCGGGCAACGATGCGCCCATCGGCGGTTTGAAGGTTGTGGCCGAGAGCGGTTGGTTTGCAGCGCGACCCTCCGGCACCGAGAACGTTTATAAGATCTACGCCGAGAGTTTCAAGAGCCAGACCCATCTGAACTCGATCCTTAGCGAGGCTCAGGAGATGGTGAATAATGCGCTGGGTTCGCCTACAGTCCTTCCTAAGCAGGAAGGGGCGGCGTGAGCGGTAATGGCGCGCTGGTTAGTGTGCCGCCGTTTCCGCCTGAATATCGCGCTTCGGGCTTGCTCTTACACGTCACCTCTCTGCCGTCTTCATATGGCATAGGCGATCTGGGATCGTCCGCGTTCTCATGGATTAATCATCTCCACGATGCCGGCCAAGCCTGGTGGCAAGCGCTTCCACTCGGTCCGACTGGCTACGGAAACTCGCCCTATCAATCAATGTCGTCGTTCGCCGGCAACGCTCTGCTGATCAGTCCCGGCTTCTTGATTTCGGACGGCCTGATACAGGCGAGCGATGCTCAATCTGACTTCTCGGCGGATGCGGTCGACTATGATTCTGTTATCCCCTTCAAACAGAGGCTGCTCGAAAAGGCCTGGGCGAACTTTCTGGGCAGCCAGCGAAGAAACAATCCGTTGTCGTCTGCCTACGACGAGTTCTGTTCTAATCAGGCGAATTGGCTGGAAGACTATGCCTTATTCCGGGCGCTAAAGTCCAAGTATCGCGGAGCTTATTATCTCGAGTGGCCCACAGAGTTGGTTCAGCGCAATCCGATCGCTCTCGCCGATGCGCGGCGAGAATTAGCAAGTGAAATTGATCAGGTTCGCTTCGCCCAATTCCTGCTGTTCCGCCAGGCCCATCAACTCAAGGAGCATGCCCATTCCAGGGGCGTGAGCTTGATCGGCGATCTGCCCTTCTTTGTTTCCCCGGATTCCAGTGATGTTTGGGCGAACCCTGAGCTATTTCTGCTCGATGGGCAGCATCGGCCACGCTTCGTCGCCGGAGTTCCTCCCGATTATTTCAGCGCGCAAGGTCAATTGTGGGGCAATCCCGTTTACAACTGGGATGCCGTGCGTTCGACTGGTTATCGGTGGTGCATCGATCGGTTGCGCGCTCTGCTGGCTCACGTGGATGTGATTCGCTTAGATCATTTCCGCGGGTTCGCGGCTGCGTGGTACGTTCCAGCCGGAGCGCCAACGGCTCAGTCCGGGCAGTGGGTGGCGGGTCCGGGAGCCGGTTTTTTTCAAGCAGTGCAAACAGAGCTGGGTCATCTGCCATTCATCGCAGAAGATTTGGGTGTGATTACTCCCGACGTGCAGGCCCTGCGCGACCAGTTTCGTCTGCCGGGGATGCGCGTCCTGCAATTCGCCTTCGACGGTCATGCGGACAATCCGTATCTGCCGCACAACTTTGTCCACAATACAGTCGCCTATACCGGCACGCATGACAACGCGACAACTCGACAATGGTATGAGGAATTGCCCGACTACCAGCGGCAAAATTTCTGGAGCTACCTCAAGCGTTCGCCAGGAACCAGTGCAGATGCCGCTCGGGAGTTGATGCGGCTGGCATGGTCGTCGCCAGCAGCGCTCGCCATTGCTCCGTTGCAGGACCTGCTCAACTTGGGAAGCGAAGCTCGTATGAATGTGCCTGGCCGTGCCGATGGGAACTGGCGTTGGCGTGTCCGAGAAGACATGCTTTCCCCCGACGCTTTTCAACGGCTGCAGCAGTTGACGGAAAGTTCCAATCGCTCGATCAGTCCTGCAGCATCCGTAAGAACGCAAGTGGACGGCGAACCGGCGACCGCTTCAACCTGGCAGCAGACGGGAGGTTAGCCTGGTAATAATTCAAGTTGCCAAGAGTATTCTCCTGGTCGTGAGCGCGCTGTTTCCCATCGTGGATCCAATCGGAGGCGCTCCGGTCTTTCTGTTGCTCACGCGAGACTACGCCGCCGAGACACGACGAGTGGTGGCTCGCCGCATCGCGGTGGATAGTTTCATACTGCTGATCGCGTCCTACATCCTCGGGGCGCACGTACTCTCCTTTTTTGGAGTTTCGCTCCCGGTTGTGCAGGTCGGCGGTGGGTTGATCGTGATTTCAGCGGGCTGGGCCATGCTGAACCAAAAAGACGCAAACGATCAAGGCTCACCCAGGCGAACGGTCACTTGTGCGGATGCTCTGAGCCAGGCGTTCTACCCGCTGACCCTTCCTTTGACAGTTGGTCCCGGCTCCATCTCGGTTGCCATCACTTTGGGCGCAAATGCGCCGCGGCACCTGGGCGCGAACTTGCTGACAATCGCCGCGGCGGCCGTCGGTTCCGCTTTCGTGGCGCTGACCATTTATCTCTGCTACGGCTACGCCGATCGGTTGGCAAGCAAGCTGGGTGCAACAGGAACGACCGTAATTCTAAAACTCACCGCGTTCCTGCTGGTGTGCATTGGAGTACAAATATTTTGGAACGGCGCGAGCAGATTGCTCAGTTCGTTGCCGCAGCTTTCGGGAGTTGTAGGGCCTCCGCGTTGAGAGCGATGGTGCATGAAAGAGTGAGCCAGTGAACAGTTCAAACATTGACGTGATCGCTAACATGAATGGGCCGGCCAACGCTGCCGGCACCGTGGCGTCCCCACTCACGAAACGTACAACTTGGGAACAGGCTGAGGGCAGCCCCTTGCCACTTGGCGTCAACTGGATCGAAGCGGAGCAAGCATTTAATTTTGCAGTTCACTCGGAGCATGCGGACAGCGTCACTCTATTGCTTTATTCTCCAGCCGATGTGGTGAATCCTCTTCTGAGGCTTCAATTGGATTTCTTGCACAACAAGTCGGGACGGATTTGGCACTGCCGCATCCCCGTCTCAAAGATTCCTGAGGCCCGTTATTACGCGTATTCCGTATCAGGAGAGTCGATTCCTCAACTCCATAGCTTCGACCCCCAGAAGGTGCTCCTCGACCCGTACGCGAAGTGCATTTTCTTCCCACCAGGTTTTGATCGAAACTTGGCCATGCGAGAAGGATCCAACGCAGGCTGCGCGCCTTTGGGTGTGCTGTTTGATCACCGTGAGACATTTGACTGGTCAGGGGTTCGGTCTCCGTATCATGAGTCAGATGC
>DATEBK010000285.1:0-1897 GCA_035287825.1 Terriglobales bacterium | reverse complement strand
GTACACGATCGTCGATGACATCAAGATCAACGGAAAGCTCACCCTCGGCGAGGACATCGCCGATCTGGGCGGTTTGATTCTGGCGTACATGGCCTGGAAGGAAGACACAAAATCGCAAACCCTGCAGCCGCTCGACAGCCTCACGCCCGATCAGCGCTTCTTCGTGGGCTACGGCCAGAGCTGGTGCGGCTCCACCCGCCCCGAAACTATGCGCATGCGGGCGACCGTGGATCCGCACTCCCCGGAGAAATATCGCACCAACGGCGTGGTTTCAAACATGCCGCAATTCCAGGAAGCATTTCACTGCAAAGCTGGTTCGCCGATGGTGAACGTGAACCGCTGCCGAGTCTGGTAGAAAACCGGCATTTTAGAAGCGCACTCTCTATTTTAGAAAAATAAAGGCAGCCGGGTTTTTCATCGAGTCGGCGATTTGATTGGTTATAACAAGAACTCGCCGCGGGAATTTGGCGTCGAAAGGCTACTGCTGCTCCATCTCGCCTTTGTCGGGGTTGTAGTAGAAGCGGAAGCGAAGAGCGAGATATTGCCCCCCGAACTCGGTGGGTAAGGGCGGGAACGGATCCGATGCTGTGATTCCGCCCCACGCTGCGCGGTCGAGGGCAGTATCGCCGGAAGTGGCTATCAACTTCATTCCTGCCACTTGTCCGTCCTTGGTGATGGCGAACTCAATCGCCAACTTCCCTTTTTTCATTTCGGCGGACGGCGGAATAAGCAGATACCAGTTCTGTCGCACGTCCTGAAGGATGCGTTGAATGTAAGGACCAAAATCGACACCCTGGGTGTCGCTGAGAATATCGAGCGCTCCCATTGGCCGGCCGCGGGCATGGGTTCCAAGCCCGAAATCGCCTTCCTGTCCGCCTTGTCCCGCCGCCCTTGAAGCCGCGGCAGCCTCGGTTGCTTGTTGCAGAGCCGAGCCCGCCGTCGTGGGATTCGCATACTTGGCGAAGGCATTGACCTGACTGTTCGGCCGAGCCGGGGTTTGCAGCTGTGCCAGCCGATTGGGGTCGCTGGGCGGATGTGTCGCTTGTGGACCTGGCTGCGCCTGTGGCTGACTCTGTGCCATTGCAGGAGGTTGCTGCGCCGCCGGCTGCGGCGCTCGTGGACCCGTCAATCCCGGAGCTCCCGGCGGAGGAGTCGCCAGAATCTTGCGCAATTCCTTGGGATCGAGATGGCGCGACATCGCGATCCGATCTTTATCGGACAGCACGTTGGTCTTGGGCTTGGGCACCTTCTGCAGGTCTGATGGCAGCGCGAGAAAGGTAACGTCCTTGCCGTTCGTCAAATCTTTTTGCGACGCCACCACCAGCGGGTGCCACGGCAGATATTTCTCAATCCGATCGAGGTTCCACAACAGGATGAAGAGGAGCAGGTGGACGATGACCGAGATCCACGCCGCTTCGCGACGCCGTGAACGCGACAGGTCATCCTGCAACTGAATGAGCAGATGAGGAATATTCGCATCGGGCACACGATAGGCATTCTCCCAATCACGCACGTCGTAGAGGTCAAGCTGCTCCGGCTGAGGCTTTTCGGGCGGGGCGACTGGATCCTGGAATGGAATTTGCGTGATCGGCATGCGCTCGGACTAGCTCTGGCTCGTTAGACTGCGAATCCCCACCCAACGTTGCATCCGGCCTGCGAAGCACGGCGCAAACGAAGTCTCAGAGCTCAGTTATCTCTTATTTTCGCATCTTTCGCAGGATTCTCCCACCAGCAAATGGGATGCGCCTTCTCCGTGTAAACATTTGTAAAAGAGCAGCCGGATCAGGGACTTGCGGGGAGCTTCTGGTGAAGTAACGACAGCTGTGATCAGGACGGTTTCGCCGTGACTGGGAGATTCACGCTTTGCCCGTGCCGGCGGATGGCGTCGACGATGTCG
>DATEBK010000284.1:0-17943 GCA_035287825.1 Terriglobales bacterium | reverse complement strand
CACTTTGCCAACCCGGAAACGGGCGAACGTATGTTCGATTCAGAAGTGTCCTCCGTGGATACGGCCATTCTGCTCTGCGGGATTCTCACTTGCCGCGAACATTTCCGTCACTCCGCGGTCACGGAACTCGCAAATCTGATTTTCGATCGCGTGGATTGGAGCTGGCTGTCTGAGGATACATCTTTGCTGACCCACGGGTGGACTCCAGAGATCGGGTTTCTACCCTCCCGGTGGGATTACTACAGCGAACTGATGATGATGTATCTGCTGGGTATGGGGTCCTCGGCTCATCCGTTGAAGCAGGAAACATGGAATGCCTGGAAACGGTTGACGTTTGAATATGACGGCATGCGGTACATCGGGTCGTTCGCGCCGCTGTTTGTGCATCAGTATTCGCAGGCTTGGTTTGATTTTCGCAATCGACGCGACAAATACGCGGACTATTTTCAGAATTCTGTGACGGCAACGGAAGTCCATCGCCGTTTCTGTCTGGAGTTGGGCAAGCAGTTTCCGGATTACAGCGACGATCTATGGGGAATTTCGGCTTCCGATTCGGAACATGGTTATGTGGCCTGGGGCGGGCCTCCTGCCACGGGGCCGATTGATGGCACCGTCGTTCCCAGTGCGGCCGGCGGGTCTTTGCCATTCTTGCCTGCGGCTACGATGCGTGTGTTGAAGACGATCCGAAGCCGCTACCCTTCGGCTTGGACCAAGTACGGTTTGATCAATGCTTTCAATCCGCTTAAGAACTGGTATGACTCCGACGTTATTGGAATTGATACGGGCATTACGATGCTAATGGCCGAGAATCTGAGAACCGGATTTGTCTGGGAAACTTTCATGAAGTCGCCGGAAGCGCAGCGCGGAATGGAGCGAGCCGGGCTCAAGAAATACTAGTGGCACAAACCCAGCATCCCACAGCGCGAATCTTTCGCATCCGACCCAACCACAGGCGCCGTTATTTCATCCAACCTTGGCTTTGCAAACATACAAGATTGACTTTGCAGATTTGCAAAGTTGAGTTGAGCGGTGCGGTCTCACGGAGTCGCCCCACCTGCACTCCAAGTATCGCTACTTCGACTGACGCCTGAGTCGCCGCTTGGGATACCGACGGCAGCCTCCGCTGGCATACGAGGCCCGAGTGAATTCAGTCATGACGGGAAAGCAGGAGTTCTGGAGTGGATGGCGAGAACGACTGGCGGCATTCCGAAACGTGCCGTCGGTCCTGCGTTTCGTGTGGGAATCCGGACGCACGGTTGTTGTCCTGGGACTGGTCTCGCGGGTTCTCGCAGCTCTTCTGCCTCCTGCGCTTTTCTGGGTTTCAAAACTCATTGTCGATACCATCTTCAGCATCCTCACGACTCATCAGGCTGCTGGAGCCCGGTTGTGGTGGCTGGTCGCCACGGAGTTTGCCATTGCCGTGTGCGGCGGCGTCCTGAGCCGCGCGATCGATTACCTCGACGCCCTGCTTGCGGGTAAGTACATGCACCACGTAAGTGTTCGCGTCATGGAACACGCGGCTGGGCTCGACCTGATGGCCTATGAGAATCCTGAATTCTATGACCGCTTGGAGCGGGCCCGCGTTCAGGCGACAGACCGGCTGTACATGATCCAGGCGATTGGCCGCCTCATCCAGCAAGTGGTTACTACAATCACGCTATCCATCTCAATCATGGTGTTCTCGCCCTGGCTTTTACTGTTGCTGATTGCCGGTGTCATTCCGGCCTTCGTTGGAGAAACTTACTTCGCATTCCTGGGGTACTCCAAGAATTTTCGGCAGACTCCCATTCGGCGCCAACTTGATTACCTTCGCATTCTAGGCGGCAGTAAGGAAGCGGCTAAAGAGCTAAAACTTTTTGGCCTGCGAGATTTTCTGACGGCCAGATTCAAAGGCCTATCCACCCAGGTTTACGAAGAAGATGTTGCTCTGGCGCGCGGAAAGATGAAAGCGGGCGCAGTTCTCTCGGCCATCGGTACCGCTGGATACTACAGCGCATACGTGTTCGCGGTGTGGAGGACGGTCACGGGCGTATTTACCTTCGGCACGTTGACTTTACTGGCAAACGCTATTCGTGAGGCAAGTTCGAATCTTCAGCAAACCTTTTCAACGCTTTCGACGATTGCCGATCAAGCTTTGTTCTTGACGGACCTCATCGCATTTTTTGAAATGCGGCCCACCATCGAATCGAAACCCAACTCTCTGCCGGCGCCTCGTCCCATCCGGCGGGGTTTTGAATTTCATAATGTCTCTTTCCGATATCCGGGGAGCTCCCGTCTCGTCCTGAATAAATTAAACCTGCACTTGCATCCCAGAGAGCGGGTGGCCCTGATCGGCGAAAACGGGGAAGGCAAGACGACCATCGTCAAGCTGCTGACTCGCCTCTACGATCCGGTGGAAGGAGAAGTGCTGCTCGACGGTGTGGATTTGCGCGAGTACAGCCTGGAAGACCTTTATCGCGAGATAGGCGTCATTTTTCAGGATT
Organism: Terriglobales bacterium; assembly: GCA_035287825.1. Classification (GTDB taxonomy): domain Bacteria; phylum Acidobacteriota; class Terriglobia; order Terriglobales; family Acidobacteriaceae; genus Acidiflorens. Next base: position 15,460 of record DATEBK010000284.1, on the reverse strand, counting down.
ACATGCGTTACGAGATGACTGCCCGCGAAAACATTGCGGTGGGGCGGATCGATCAGATGGATAACTTGCCGTTGCTCCGGCAATCTGCCCAAAAGAGTATGGCGGACGATGTGGTGGAAAAGCTTCCCCGCGGATACGACCAGATGCTGGGTCGCCGCTTCGATGGCGGTGTCGATCTCTCGGGCGGAGAATGGCAGAAAGTTGCGCTGGCGAGAGCTTATCTGCGCGATGCACAGGTGCTCATCCTCGACGAACCGACATCAGCGCTTGATGCGCGCAGCGAGTATGAAGTCTTTCAGCGATTTTCTGATTTGACAGAAGGGAAAATGGCCCTGTTCATTTCGCACCGGTTCTCGACCGTGCGCATGGCGGATCGAATCATTGTGCTGGAAAACGGGCAGGTTGCGGAAGACGGCGACCATGATGCGCTAACCCGGCTGGGGGGCCGCTACGCGGAAATGTTCGAACTCCAAGCAGCCAGTTACAGGTAGGCCAGAGGTTTGGCATTCGAGTTATAGCAACGTTATGGCGAGCTGGCTAAGGACAGCTGATTAAGTATGCGTTTTGATGCTCAGACCGAGCCGCAGCAGTCTTGGATTCGCCCGGAGGCGGCAAGTCAAATAACTCGCGACGCGGCAGCGGAACTGGCCGCAAGTCTGAGTTGGCTGCCCGGAGCTCCTTCGTCGGATGCATTCTCGATTCGCTGCCAAACCCTCGCGGCTACGTTTAAGTCTGTGTTCGAAAATGTGGATGCGGCTTTCGCGAAGGCGCCCAAGTCGGAAGATCTGCTCTGGCTGCGCGACTGCGCACAGGAACTTTCGGCGGCAACCCGCATGGTAACTGCTGAGCTCGCACCTCTCACCAAGCTTCCACTGGTAGCGAGAACCAATGTCTATGGCAAGAACGCAATTTTGCCGCGAGTGTTGGCGATTGCAGAGGCTTTTCTCAACCCAGCGGATGAGGCCACGGGTAAGAGCAAGTTCACAGCATTTTGTGCTGCTTTCGAGGAGAGTACTCCTCTCGAATTTCACGAAATTGGAGCTTTGGTGCCGGCACTAAGGCTTGTTCTGCTGGAAGAAATTGCGACTCTCGGTCTGCATCTGATACAAGATCCGGCAAGACAGTCTTCTAAACCCGTGACCGCATGCATCCGGACATTGCGGCACGTGACACAAAGCTCGTGGAAAAACGAACTGGAAACTCTCATCGCCTTCGATGGGATTTTGCGCCAGGATCCTGCCGGCGCCTATGCGGCGATGGATATAGAGAGTCGAAACGTGTATCGGGAAAGAGTGGCAGGAATCGCCCAACGCTCAGAGCGGACAGAATTAGAAGTGGCGGAGCAGGCCCTTGCATTGGCGCGCCAAGCTCACGAAAAGCAATTCGCGGATGCTCGAAGGCGGCTGAGAGAATCGCACATTGGCTACTATCTCGTCGGCGAAGGCATGGCTCTACTCTATGAGAGAGCGGGCTTTCATCCTACTTTTGGCGAACGCATGCGGACATTGTTGCGAACGCACCCCGACGATTTCCTACTGTCGGGAATCGCAGTTCTGACCATTGCCATTATGACGGGAACTGTCTGGTTGCTGACTCCGGCCACAACTTCGCCGCTTCTTATTCTGTTTTCCCTGCTGATTCTGTTGTTGCCAGTATCACAGGCAACGGTTCAGCTGATGAATTACCTGATCACCAACTTGTTGCCTGCAGAACCGCTGGCGAAATTGGATTTCTCTGAGGGCGTTCCCGACGATTGCCTAACCTTGGTCGCGATTCCGACGCTTCTGCTCAGCGAAAAACAGGTCCACGGTCTGGTAGAAAATCTCGAGGTCCGTTTCCTCGGCAACCATGACCACAACATTCACTTCGCGATTGTTTCGGACCTGCCGGATTCACAGCACCCTGCTCCGGAAGAAAACTCGCTGGTGACATTGTGCGCACAGCTCATTCGCGAACTGAACGAGAGGTACTCCGGAAGGAAAATGGGCTCGTTTTTCTTGCTGCATCGCCATCGGATCTACAACCCGCGAGAACGGGGATGGATGGGGTGGGAACGAAAGCGCGGCAAGCTTCTCGACTTAAATCAACTGCTGCGCGGGCAATACGACAGCTTTCCAGTGAAGGTCGGAGATCTCGCGATTCTGCCTAAAATTCGCTTTGTTATTACGCTCGACTCCGATACCGAGCTCCCCCGGGGTTCGGCGCACCGTATGGTGGGGGCGCTTGCGCATCCTCTGAATCAAGCCATCGTCGATCCCGACAGCAATGTCGTGGTTGCTGGCTACGGCATTTTGCAGCCTCGGGTCGGCGTCAGCATACAGTGCACTGCGCGCTCCCGACTTGCTGCTATCTTCGCCGGAGAAACCGGTCTCGACCCTTACACACGCGCAATTTCGGATGTCTACCAGGACTTGTACGGAGAAGGTACGTTTACTGGAAAGGGAATCTATGAAGTCGACGCGATGGTTCGTGTGCTGAGCCGTCGCTTTCCTCGGAATTACGTGCTCAGTCATGACTTGATTGAGGGCGCATACGCGCGCGCCGGGCTGGCGACCGATATCGTGGTGATCGAGGATTATCCGTCGCAGTACAGCGCCTACAACCGGCGAAAACACCGCTGGCTCCGGGGTGACTGGCAAATCATGGAGTGGATGACGAAGCGCGTGCCGGATGAGTCGGGCAGACAGGTTTCGAATCCCATCTCTCTGGTTTCACGCTGGAAAATTCTCGACAATCTGCGCCGCAGTCTCGTCGAACCGGCAACGTTTGCACTGCTGTTGTTTGGCTGGTTCGTAATGGATGATCCGGTTCTGTGGACCCTTGCCACAATTTCCATTTTGTTCGTTCCAGCGTGCTTCGAGTTTGCCTTCGGTCTGACTCGCGCCGTCGCGGCGCGACAGACGCAGATTGCTCGAGACGCTCTGAGCAATCTTCTCGCAACCAGCTTGACCGTACTGCTCGCGTTGGCACTTCTGGCCCACCAGACACTGCTGTCGCTGGATGCCGTGGTGCGCGTTTTGGTGCGTCGTCTGGTGACACGCGAGCGTCTGCTGGAATGGGAAACAGCTGCCGAAGCCGAGTTAGGGCAACGTCGTACTCCGATCGATCGTTATCTCGACTGGATGCCAATACTTGCATTCGCTTTGGGATTGATGCTGTGGTTCGCGCATCCCAAGTCGTTGCTGGCTGCGACTCCAGTACTTGCCCTCTGGGCGTGCAGCAAGAAGTTCGCCTTATGGCTCAATGCTTGTCCCATTGATTCGGCGCCAGAGATTATGCGGGAGGAGTCATGGCTGCTTCGCAAATCGGCCCTGTATATTTGGCGATATTTCGCAGAGTTTTCGAGCGCAGAGCAGAATTGGCTCGTGCCTGACAACGTTCAGGACCAACCGCGCAAGGTGGCCCCCAGCGTCTCGCCGACCAATGTGGGGCTTCTTCTGAATGCGCGGCAAGCCGCCAACGAATTCGGCTATCTCACCGCTCCCGAGTTAGTGGACCTGACGCGGAAGACGCTGAGCACGATGGCCCGCCTTCGCAAATACCGGGGCCACTTGCTGAACTGGTATGACACTTGCACACTGGAAGCGAAGCCGCCATTTGTCGTTTCCTCAGTGGACAGTGGCAATCTCGTAGCTTCGCTGTGGACATTGGAGCAAGGCTGCATGGATTTGTTGCACCGTCCCCTCATTTCAAGGGCCTTGGCCGAGGGTTTGCTCGATCATCTCCGGGTGCTGGTCAAGTTGGGTGCGCTTCCGAAGCGGGTATTGTCGGGCTACGAGACGAAACTGCGAGGAGAGAAATGGCTGTCGGCCGTCTTGAGTTTCCCAGAGGAAGTTCTGATTCCACAAAACTACCGCGCCGAGGACGACCCCTCGCCCGAGGTCGCCTGGTTTCGCGAGCAAGCGCACAAGCGAGTGCTAAAGATCCGCGACCTGGTCAGAATCTTCATGCCCTGGAGGCTCGCGGACTTCTCCGCACTACATATTGAGAGGGCTGGTGATGACACGCTGAATGATGACGTGCCCCTACAGCAACTGCCCGACTTCATTGCAACGTTGGAAGAGCGCTTCGACGACTCGCTTCAATCTGGACGAGATGCGAACCGGGCGGATGCGGACCGTCTCATGCCGATGTTAGCGGAAGCGCGCCGGAGTGCGCTGCGCCTGATCGACGAACTACGACAAACCGCAGAGCAGGCACTCGGCATGGCCGATGCGATGGACTTCAGTTTTTTGCTGGATAACCAGCGTCTATTGCTGTCGGTCGGGTTTGACGCCCAGTCCGAAGAACTGCAACCCTACTGTTACAACTTGCTGGCGACCGAGCCGCGCACTGCTGTCTTCATCGCGATTGCGAAAGAAGACATTCCGCAGGATTGCTGGTTTCGACTGGACCGGCCGTTCAGAAGCGACGGCGGTCACGCAGTTTTGCTTTCCTGGACGGGAACCATGTTCGAGTACCTCATGCCGTCGATATGGATGCATAGTTATCCCAACACATTGCTCGACCGGGCAATCGTGGCCGCGGTGCGGGCACAACAAAGCTATGCAAATAGCAAGGGTGTTCCCTGGGGTATTTCCGAATCTGCCTGCTCGAAGCGCAATGAGGCGGGAGATTATCACTACGAGGCCTTCGGAGTACCGAGCCTTGCGCTGAAAAAAAACGGAACGGAGCCGTTGGTGATATCGCCGTACTCCACATTCTTAGCGCTGCATGTGGATCGGAAGGGCGCGCTCGAGAATCTGCGGCGAATGGATGCTCTGGGATGGTTCGGCCCTTACGGATTTTATGAGTCAGCAGACTACTACGACTCGCGCAGCCGCTTCTGGGGTGCTCGTTGCGAAGTCGTCCGATCCTGGATGGTCCACCACCAGGGAATGAGTTTGCTATGTTTGGCCAATTTCCTTTGCGATGACGTGGTACAGCGATGGTTTCATTCCGACCGGAGAGTGCAGGCTACCCAACTTCTCTTGCAAGAAAAACCCGTCGGCCACTTACGCGCGGCATAAGCCGGCCGAATACACCAATATCACGTTTCACGACTTGCCATCAAAACCTGCGGCAGAACCCGGTCGCACGATCCCTCTAGCCAGCGAGATTGCAAACCGGCTCATTGAGAAGCGGTCGTCAGCTCTTCTTCGCCTTCGCGGGAGACGCCAGTGCGACGGCAGCCTCGCTCGTGAGCAGAAGGAACGTGAATGTCTCCTGCAGGTATAAGCGTACAGAGGCATCGGTGTGGCTGAGATAGCCGATGGAGACATCCTGGCCAATGTGCAGGTCGAAATCGCCGCCACGCGTGGTGAGCACGAAAGCGCCTGCAATGGCGGGGGCCCAGATGATTTGATCTTTCACCAGCCGCTTGACGTGCTCCAGTACGGGATATCCGTGGTCGCTGGTTTCGGCCAGCGCTGTGTAAGCGTCGGCGCCGAGCAGTACGGAATAGGGGCCGTTGACGCCGACAAGACGCAACTGGCTCAGGCTTTGAGCAATGGCATCGGGGTACTCGCGAACCTCGGCGGGGAGCGTCTTGATAGGATTGCTGGTTCCTTGACGAATGCCTTCAATGCCGGCGGCGGCATAGCCTTCGAATATCGCGCCGTCCTCGGCAAACGCAATCTGTCGCGCCGCATCCTTTGCCGGTTGCCAGTCAGAGTCATTCGCGCCACGGGCGACATCGTCGATGGATTTGCGATCCAGTTCAAAGGGAACACGCAGTTCGACCAGCGCCTTTACCTCACGCTGCCTCGCGACGATGCCTTTGGCAGGAGCGGCGATTGTCTGCAAATGGCCAGTGCCGACGGCGGAAAGGCCGACACCGCCGGCGTTATTTACGTCGACGACGCGCCGTCCGGCGAGGTAGCGTTTGAGAGTGCGCGTCGTTTCCTCTTCGATCTGAGCCCATGCCAAATCAGAAATGGGAGCAAGCTCGTGATGGAGGTTATTCATGAGGTGTGTCTCCTTTAAGAGAACCGATGCCGAGCGAACCGTCGCGCACCGATGAAGTAGCTGAAGAAGTTTCGGCTGCCACCGGCTCCGCAGGCGATTCCGCTACCACAGGCTGATCTTCGGTCGCTTGGTCATCAGGGATGTTATCCAGAAATGTTGCCGACGGGACAAAGAACAGGTTCCCGGTGACGGCGAGGCTGAAGTCGAGCAACCGGTCGTAGTTGCCGGGCGGGCGCCCGATGAACATGTTCTCCAGCATCTGCTCGATAGTGCGGGGCGAACGGCTATAGCCGATGAAATACGTGCCGAATTCGGCGTGCCCAGGCCGGCCGAAGGGCATATTGTCGCGCAGAATCTTAATCTCTTTCCCGTTCTCAACGATCGTGGTGAGCGAGCTGTGAGAGGACGTGGGCTTGACGGAATCATCCAATTCGATGTCGGCAAGCTTGGTCCGGCCGATGATGCGCTCCTGCGCTTCGGTGGAGAGCGTGTTCCAGGCGTCAAGATTGTGGAGATATTTTTGAACAATGACGTAGCTGCCGCCCTCAAACGCAGCATCCTCATCGCCGATCAGCACGGCGTCAACCGCCACTGCGCCCCTGGGATTCTCAGTCCCATCAACGAAACCGATAAGGTCGCGGTCGTCGAAGTAACGGAAGCCCTGGACTTCATCCACTGGCGAAACGGCTTTTCCGATACGCGCCATAATCTGCGTGGCCAACTCAAAACACAGGTCCATGCGTTTCGCGCGGATGTGGAACAGCACGTCGCCCGGCGTCGCAATGGCATGGCGCGCTCCAGAGCGAATCTCGCGGAACGGATGCAACTCCGCCGGACGCGGGGCTCCGAAGAGACGATCCCAAGCGCCAGTTCCGAATCCCATCACGCAGGAGAGTCCTCCTTCAAGGTCGCGAAATTCCACGGCGCGCACCAGCGCGGCAAGATCTCCGCAAAACGCGCGCATGGTGTCGCGACTCGCAGACCCGGGGTTGACCGTCGCGACCAGAAAGATCGCCGCGCGAGTGAGCGGTGCGGCTACTGCCTGCGCAACCGCAGGGGAGCTACCTGCCGCTTCGAGCGCGATCTCTTGAACAGGATCGGAATTGTTCCCCATCGGTGTCGTCCATGGTGGCATGTGCAGATTTTCGTTCTCCGAAATGCTGGGCTTGCCACGAAAGTTTGGACTACAAGCTTACCATCGGCTGCCCAACCTGCGACCGCCTCTTTGCCCGGCGACATGGTCGACAAGACCGGTCTCGTTATATGTTCGAAATTGGTTCAATAGTCGGCAGCGTTGGCAGTCAGTGGAAGTCGTGGGATCGAATATCCATTTTGCTGATCTCCAATGCGCGAACGACATCTGCCTTCACCGAGACTACATTTTCCTGGTTTTGAAGCCTGCCCTCCACCATTAGAAATTTGCCGTAGGTGACAACGCGGCGGTACTGCTCATACACAGCCGGAGTAACGATTGCGTTGGAAATCCCCGTTTCATCTTCCAGACTCAAGAACACAAATCCCTTGGCCGTTCCCGGCCTCTGTCTGGCAATCACGCATCCTGCGATACGGGTTTTCTGTCCATCTTTGAGATTTTGTAAATCGTTGGAACATACAATGCCCATGCGTGACAGAGCATCCCGTTGATAGGCCATCGGATGTGGACCCACCGTGACGCCGGTGCCGTGGAAATCCGCAGCCAGCCGTTCATCGACCGTCATCATTGCAAGTGGAGATTGTTCGTCCCGTTCTGGCAATGTGCTTAATAAGGGACCCGTGGGGCGGCCAGCATATTCCACTTGCCAGAGCGCATCGCGGCGATGGATGTTTTCCCCTAGCCAATTCAGCGCACCGATCTTCGCCAGCATGGTGAGATCGTTTTTGTGCAACTCCGGTACACGGAGCGCGAGATCGTGGATGGACTCAAAAGCCCGGTTGTTGCGCGCTTGCACCAAGGCTTCTCCTACCTCTTGTCGCAGCCCTCTGGCGTAGAGCAATCCGAGCCGCAATGCGAACCGATTTGCCCCGCAGTCGCCTTCCGGCTCAAGCGTGCATCGCCAGTCCGAGCGCAGCACGTCGATTGGCTTGACGCGCAGGCCGTGAAGTTGCGCATCTTTCACTAACGTTGACGGACTATAAAATCCCATCGGCTGATTGTTGAGCATGGCTGCGGTGAACGCGGCCAGATAATGGCACTTGAGATAGGCGCTGGCATAGGCAATGAGCGCAAAGCTGGCGGCGTGCGACTCGGGGAATCCGTATAGAGCGAAGGACTGTATGGATTGGATAATCTGCTCTTGCGCATCAAACCGAATACTGTTTCGCGTCATTCCCTGACGTAGTTTTACTTCTAGTTCTCGCATTCGCGCCTGCGAGCGGCGCATTCCCATCGCGCGTCGCAACTCTTCCGCTTCGCCTCCACTGAAATTGGCGACGATCATTGACATGCGAATCAACTGCTCCTGAAACAACGGCACACCGAGCGTGCGCTTCAGCACTGGTTCCAGCAACGGATGCGCATAAGAGACTGCTTCTTTGCCTTGTCGCCGCTTCATATAGGGATTCATCATCTTGCCCACGATGGGGCCGGGTCGGATGATGGCCACCTGTACCACCAGATCGTAGAACCGCACGGGGCGATTGCGCGGCAAGGCTGACATCTGCGCCCGACTCTCGACCTGGAACATTCCCACAGTGTCGGCCCGTTGCAGCGTGCGATAAACCTCCGGGTCATCTTGCGGAAGTTGCCCCAGGTCAAGTGGCTTCTTGTAGTGCTTGGGAACAAGTTCGAGACAGTCTTCGAGAACAGCCATCATGCCCAACCCGAGCAGATCGACTTTGATGATCTTCATGTCGGCACAGTCTTCTTTGTCCCATTGAATGACGGTGCGCCCCGGCATTGATGCCCGTTCCAGGGGAACGATCGCATTAAGTTTCCCGGCGCAGATGACCATGCCGCCAGAGTGTTGTCCGAGGTGGCGCGGAATATCCTGCATTCGCTCGCAAATCTCCAGATACTTTGCGATTCGACGGTGCTGCGTGTCGAATCCCGCTGTGCGGAAAGTGGCGTCCAATGTGTCGGTCGGGCCTTTCCATTCCCATGCACTAACCAGCTTGGTGAGACGACTTAAAGTTTCCGCGTCAAAACCAAGTGCTTTTCCTGCCTCGCGGGCAGCGGACTTTCCGCGATAGGTAATGACGTTTGCGGTCATTGCCGCACCGAGCTCGCCATAGAGTTGGTAAACATACTTGATGGCGCGCTCACGGTGGTCGCCGCTCGGAAGATCCAGATCAATGTCTGGCCATTCGCCGCGTTCGGCGGTGAGAAACCGCTCAAAAAGCAACTCCATGCCGACAGGATCGATGGCAGTGATGCCGAGCGCGTAACACACCACGCTGTTGGCCGCTGAACCCCGGCCCTGGACAAGAATGTTCTCGCGCCTGCAGAACTGCACTATGTCCCAGACGATGAGGAAATAGCCCGCGAGCTCCAGTTGTCCGATCAACGCCAGCTCACGCCTCGCCTGTTGCTGCGCTTTTTCAAAAAGCTTCGCGTCGCGCTTTGGCAGGTAACGATCGCGCACTCCTTCATAAGTACGTTTCTCCAGAAAAGATTGCATGGTGTCGCCGTGCGGTACGGGGTAGTTTGGGAAACGGTATCCGAGATCGTGCATTTCGTAGGAGAGTCGCGCGGAAAGTTCCATCGTGTTGTGGATGGCCCCCGGCAGGTCGCGGAATAACTCCTGCATCTCGCGTGGGGAACGCAGGCAACGTTCGGAGTTGAGGGTTAGCAAGCGGCCGGCGGTTTCCAGCGTGCAATGGTGGCGAATGGTCGTTAGCACGTCCATGACTTCACGATCCTGGCTTGTGGCATGGCTTACACCGTTGGTCGCGAGGAGCGGGAGCTTCAAGGTTCGCGCAATCCTGACGGCCGCCTGATTGCGGTGTTCTTCGGCGCGGTCGCAATGACGCTGCAATTCGACATAAACATTTTGCGGGCCGAACAGGTTCACGAGTCCTTGAACTTCGCTTAGCCCTTCATCGAAGCCGCCACGCGATAAGGCGGAAGCCAGTGGGCCTTCGCCGCCGCCGGTAAGACAAATCAAGCCCTCCACGTGCTCCTCAATATCGGCCAATGTTGCAGCGCCTTCGGCCTTCGTGTTTTCCCGCAGCTTGTAACGGGTAATCAGGCGGCAAAGGTTCTGATAACCAGTGATGGACTCGGCAAGCAAGGCAAAGCGCACCGGTTCCACCGGCACATGATGCGGCAGCCACCCGGGTGGACGAATTCGCTCCCCGGCATCACGCACTGCTATTTCCGCGCCGATATGCGCGCGCAGACCCAGCTTTTTCGCTGTGATGTGAAAGCGCGTCGCGCCGTAGAGTCCGTTGCGGTCGAGCAGGGCCATCGCGGGCATCTGAAGCTGTGCGCACCGGGACATCAGTATTTCCGGTAGGGATGCGCCTTCCAGAAAGCTGAAAGCGGAGCGGGCATGGAGTTCCACGTACATCGCAATCTCAGTCGTAGATCCCGGTCATATACCAGCAGCGCGCACCGGGGTCGTAAGCGACGCGGCAACACAATCTTTCCTGCTCTCCCAGCGACACATCCCATTCCTCGCGGCACCACTCTTCATGCGTCCACCACGCGCCACTCGTCTTCCAGGGGCCGGACGTTTCGCGAACCGGCAGCTTGCGGCCGTCAAGATCAAGCGCGATCATGCGCGAATCCCGCATTTCGACCCGCACCGTGCGGGGAGGACGCAACATGCGAAGCGCCGGCGTGTGAATTCCATTTACGGCAATTTGTGCCGGTGTGTTTGCACGGGGAATGAAAGGAGCCATGCGGAACGCGTCCGGACGATGATTATCCAGAAGCTCCGGCGCCCCGATTCGGTCCTCGCCGAGCAGTTTTCGCAGCCTGGCAAGTAAGACTTCCAGCCGTCCGGCCTCAGGTGTTTGCGGAACGAACAATCCTTGCTGTACGGTTTGTGAACGCGCCGGTTGCGCTTGCATGTGCAGGGCGATGACCGCAGCTTGCGGCGGATGCATCTCCATATCCAGCTGGATGAGTTTCAGCAATGTGTGATGGTTGGACTCGGGCAGCGCAGGGCGAACCACACGGCAGTGTTCCTTGCGTGGCGTGCAATCCAAAACTAGCCTCGTTTCCACGCGGGCGATGGCCAATGCGCGCTGTGCCGCTCGCGCGACGATCTGCTCCAGCATCCGGCTCAGGACGAACAGCAGGGGCTCCAATAGTGCGACCGGATGTTCCAGCTCGATGCTTTCACGCAAAATAACGTCTGCAGGCGCTTGGGATGGCACAAGCAGGTGTTCATATTCACCGCGTGCCAAAGCCTGGAGCTGGTAGCCAGCCTGCCCAATCCGCGCGATGAGTGCCTTTCGTGGCAGCGCGGCAAGTGCGCCCAATGTCCTGATTCCCCAGGCCGCGAATGTCTCCTCCTGCTCGGGTTCGAGTTCCAGAACGGCAAGAGGAAGAGGGGACAACATGGCGGATTCATTCTTTGGAGGAATGACCGTAGCGCCGGAAAATCCCCGCGCCGCCAGGACGGCGGCGTAGGCGTTGCGCGAGGTGGCCGCGCTGGCGTCGAATCCCTCGGTATCAATATCCCGAAGCACGGTGCGGGCTATCTTCTCGGGTGAACCGAAGAGACGTCCCGATGCGGAAATATCGAGAATCAGCGTTGCCCCGCAACTGCTTTCCGCGGGAGAGGCAAGCGCTTCGATTCCGGGCGAAAAGCGTTCGGCGGATTTCATCACTATGACGAAGGCCGAATCTTCTCTCCGCTTGATTCGTGAGGACACGAAGACTCCGTCAAAAGATTCCGCCTGCAGCCGGCTCATCCCTGATTCAAGCCCAAGATTTCGTGCGCGCTGGTTGAGCGCAAACACGGTTTCAAGCGGAGGATCGCCATGCAGAACGGCCACAGGACGCTTGCGCAACTCGGGCTCAAGGCGAGTCAGTGTTTGCGCGGCAAAATCGCGCAGATGTAGGCACAGATACTCCGCGGCAGGCATGGATCATCCCGCCCACAAGGCCGTTCGCTTCCAGACGGTCCCGGCAGATAATACCGGCTTTTTCCCGAACGGATGAGCCAGTTCCCGCGCGCTGGCGCGTTTGCGATCCGCGCTCACCTGGTACTGAAACCCCGCAAGCAGATGCGGGCCATTCTTGTTGCCGGTCGCGGATTCCCACCGCCCGTCCGCCTCCCGGCAATGCAAAACCACCGACGCGCAACTGCTCGCACATGCGGTCTGCCCCAAAAGCAGGAAAAGCGCCTGGGAATTCTCCGCCTGCATGCGATAGCGGTACCAGGAAGCCAAAGGCACTCGCCGCGCCTGTTCGGCACGCACATCGCCCATGTCGAGCACGACGACCCGGAAGCCTCCGGCATTCAGCAACAGGTCCGTTGCCCGCAGAGCCTGGTCGAGAGATGTCCATGCTTTTTTGCCAGTTTTCCCGGCTTGGCCGACACGTATCCAGAGCAGACGCTGAAGATCAATTCCAATCGCGGCAGCGGAGAGAGGATCGAAAGAGTCGGCCACATCCACATACGCGCACGATGCTCCCTGCCGGGTAGCCTCGACCAGAAGGCAAGAGGCGAGCGTGCTCCTGCCGGAACAAACCGGGCCGGTGATTTCCGCCAGACAGCCGAGCGGTAGCCCCCCCTGCAAGAGCGCGTCCACTTCGGAAATTCCGGTGGGCATCAGTTCCGGCGAATCATGAAAGCGGACGGAAAGTGCTGCGGGAATCCGGTTCGCAAGGGACGATTCGATCTGTTGGCGCAGTGCGGCGGCCGGGTGCATATGTTCGCCTTTTGTTCGCTTTAAGGCTAGGCGTTCAGGAGACGTTTTGTCAATGGCGAAATGGCTAATCCTGAAGCCATGGGCGCGCTCGTGAAGTCGTACTCATGACTCGCAAAGAGGATGCGTTCAGCGATATAGGCGAAGCATTTTCACACTTTTGCGTTAAGCTGACATCGGAAGTTTTTCAGAGGGAATTAGAATATGAAAATGCGAATTTTTCCTGTTTTCCTGGCCATCATCGCAACCTTCGCTAGCGCGGCTGCCGCCGACTACAAAGTCGTCAAAACCTGGAAGCTGGGCGGCGATAGCGGATGGGATTACCTTACCGCCGATAGCGCCGGGCATCGTCTCTTCATCGCGCGCGCCACCCGCGTTATGGTCGTTGACACCGAATCGGGCAAGCTCCTCGGAGAGATTCCGGACACTGCCGGTGTCCACGGAATCGCGCTCGACTACGAGATCGGCCGAGGATTCACCAGCAACGGCCGCGAGGATACCGTCAGCGTGTTCGATCTGAAGTCGCTCGCTGTCGAGAAAAAAATCAAGGTGGGCAGCGGACCGGACGCAATTCTCTACGATCCGTTTTCAAAGCGAGTCTTTACTTTCAACGGAAAGGGCAGTGAGCGTTCGGCTACTGCCATCGATGCGGTTAAAGGCGAAGTTGTGGGCAAAGTCGAACTGGGCGGTAAGCCCGAGTTCGCCGCCACTGACGAAAAAGGCACGGTGTTTGTGAACATCGAAGACACGTCAGAGATCGTTGCTTTTGATCCGCAAAAGCTGGCTGTAAAATCGCGCTGGAAACTCGAGGGCTGTGAAGAACCCACCGGCCTCGCCATCGACCGCAAGAACCGCCGTCTATTTGCCGGCTGCGGCGGCAACAAAAAGATGATGATCGTCGATGCCGATAGCGGCAAAGTTCTCGCGAGTCCCGCGATCGGTGAGGGATGCGACGCCACTGCCTTCGATCCCGAACTCGGCCTGGCCTTCGCCTCCGCCGGAGATGGCACCATCACCGTCATTAAGGAAGAAGCTGGCGCCACGAAATTCACCGTAGCTCAAACCGTGTCCACCCAAAAAGCCGCCCGCACCATGACCGTCGATACCAAAACCCACCAGCTCTTCACCGTGACTGCAAACGTGACAACTACGAACACCGGCACGCGCCCGGAGAGAAAAGTTGAGCCTGATTCCTTCGTGGTGTTGGTGGTGGAAGCAGGACGTTAGAGCGAGCAAGCAACGCGGAAGCCGTAGTCGGCGTACTTGAAATCCGGTGGAATGCTGGAGCGGGCGGCGCAGCGGGAAATCTTGATGTGGTGACGCCAGGAGCCTCCGCGAGACGAGCGGCGGGCGCCGGTTTCGGGGCCACGCGGATTGCGCTCGGGCGATACAGCGTAGTAATCCGGAGCATACCAGTCGCTGCACCACTCGTGGACATTGTCACACATGTTGTAGAGCCCATAACCGTTCGGTTCGGTGCGGCCGACCGGCTCGGGACCGGTCCGCCAGAATGCGGCGCAACGATCGGCGTAATCGGGAAGCAAGTGTGGCGGCTCGTCTCCCCAGGGATAAAGAGCAGATTCGTTCTTGTCGCCACCGCGGGCGGCGCGCTCCCACTCGGCCTCGGTGGGCAGGCGAAAATTCTTGCCGGTGATCGTGGCGAGCCACTCGCAGTAATGGGTAGCTTCGTGCCACGAAACTGCGACGACAGGCTGCTCCGGATGGTTGAAGGCAGGGTCGTTGAAAAAGGGCGGAGGAATAGACGCGGTAGAACGAAGGAAATGTTGGTAGTCAGCGTTTGTGACCTGATGGGCGGCGAGTTGGAATTCATCGATCCAGACGCGATGGGCGGGTTTTTCGCTGTCCTGGATATGCACGTCGCGACCGGAATCGCAGCCCATTAGAAACCACCCGGCGGGGATGTGGATCAGCGCGGGCAAATTGACGCCGAGTTGGAATGTCGCATTCATCGGCAGGGACTTCGGTGTGAAAGCTTCGTCAATCATAAGGCATGTAATGCAGCGATGAAGCTCTGGTCAGTTGGGTCAGAGCGGCCGCAGGGTGCGGACTACTTCTTCAATTTTGTATTCCTGAAAGAGGCGGATGCCGGCTACGCCTGCGGCTCCGGCATCGAGGCACGAGGCGGCGTTTTCGAGAGTGACTCCGCCTAACGCCAGGATGGGAATTCTTGCCTGGCAGGCTTCACGCAGGGCAGCGAGGCCCGCGGGTTTTGTTGCGGGCGCGCTAACTCCTCCTGATATTTTTTTTCCGAAGACGGGGGCAAACACGGCGAAGTCGGCTTGTTCAGATTCAGCGCGCAGGACTTCGGCGACGGTATGGCAGGAGGCGGCGATCAGAAAGTGATCGGCGGGAAGTAACCGCGCCTCCGGTCGCTCCCATCGTTTATCGAGAGCCAATATTTGCCTGACTTCTGTTGGCGCAATGTCACCGGACCGCAGATGGACTCCGTCGGCTCCCGTGGCGAGGGCTATGTCGGTGCGGGAGTTCAGGAATAGGTAAGTTCTCCGTCGTCGATTCTCAGTTCTCAGTGGGGATTCGTCGCGAATTATTTTCAGGGCCTCACGCGCCAGTGTTTCCAGCTCTCGAGCGCTCAAGTCTTTTTCGCGGAGCTGGATGTAGTCAACTCCGGCTTTGGCGGCTTCGGCGATCTTAAGCAGTAATTCGCGGCGAC
>DATEBK010000283.1:0-2850 GCA_035287825.1 Terriglobales bacterium | reverse complement strand
ATCAAAAATGTGGGTCAGATTTTCGGGTGCGATTCCCGGACCATCATCCTGAAACACGATCCACACCGAGTTGGGGTCGGGTGAGCGTCCCATGCGCACGCGGATCGTGCCTTTTTCGCGGCTTTCGCGAATCGCCTGCTCGGCATTCAGCAGGAGATTCAGGAACACCTGCATTAATTGATTAGGATCGGCGATGATCGCTGGTATGGCCGGCTCGGGCAGAAAATCTACCGTGATGTTGCTCTTGCGTAGTGGATAGGCCTGCATCTGCACTGTGCGTTGCACGAGTTCATTCAGATTGACCTGGCTGCGTCCCGGTGCTGGCGGTCTGGCGAAGTATTGCAGGTTCTGCACGATCTCGGCGGCGCGCCGCGCCTGTTGGTGTAGGACGGTAATTTGCTTACGCCTCGCCTCGCTCGTTTCGCCTTCCTGCAGCAGCTCGGACATGCCTAGAATGCTGGTCAGCGGATTATTGAGCTCGTGCGCGAAGCCGCCGATCATCTGCCCCATGGCCGCGAGACGTTCGCTCTGAATAATCTGTTGCTCCAGTTTCTTCTCCATGGTCACATCGCGGACAGATATGATCACACCGGTTGGCTTGCCGCCCTCGGCATCGAGGAGTGGGCTCGCCATGCCCAACATCGTGCGCCAGCTACCGTCTTTATGCCGAGATCCGTACTCGCAGGAGGTCAGCGAACTCTGACCGGTCGCGACTGTCCGATAGAGCTTGGCCAATTCGGGAGAAGTATTCTCCGCATCCTCGACGTTTTTGCCCATGAGGTGGTCTGGACCATATCCCAGAAGTTCGCCGATACGCGCGCTGACGAATGTATATTGTCCCTTTAAGTCGAGTACCAGAATCAGATCTGGAAAACTCTCCAGCAGATGACGGCGGAACTCTTCCTGCCGGCGCAACTGATGCTCCAGAGCGCGCTTCTCCGTTACATCCGCCAGCGTGCCCTGGTAGCGGACAACTCGTCCAGCTTCCATTACTCCGCTTGATGTATCCACGCACACGGCGACTCCGCCATCTTTTTTTCTTAGTCGAATTTCCCGCGTTCGGGTGCGTCCGCTCTGGCTGCCGCCTCGTCCTAACACCGGATCCCCGCCAGCATCGACACCCAATTGCTCTGGTGGCAGATTCAACAGATCCTCTTTGCTGTCATATCCTAAAATCGCGACCAGCGCCGGGTTCACTTCGAGCAGTTGGCCTTCTGTGTTGCTGATGTAGACGCCTTCTTGCAGAGATTCGAACAACTGGGTGAAGCGCTGTTCTTTCTCTCGATGTCCGGTAACGTCACGCGCCAGCACGCTCGCTCCGGTCACGTCGTTGCCTTTGACGATGGCATTGATCACGCAATCGAAATAATGCCGGCGGGAATCGCTCTTAAGATGGACTTCGATTACTCCCGTCCAATTTCGCTTCTCGATAAAGCGCGGCAGGCTTCCTGCCGCTTCCAAATGCATCGGCGAATCCAGAAATTCACCGAGCTTGTGGCCGACCAGCTCGGAATAAGCAACGCCGAAAATTTCCGCGGCTCGCCGGTTCACCGTTTTCAGGGTTCCATCAAGGGAGATGGCGAGCGCCGCGTCATCTAAAGAATCGATCAGCTCCTTGAAGTTGCGCTGTGAACGCATAATTAGCTGACCGAGTTGATCGAGTTGTTCTTCGGAGGGAGTGACTCCACCGCGATCTTGAAAACCCTTCAGAATTTGCTTAAGGTCGGAAACCTCACGTTTGCGCCCGAACGCATAAGTGGCAAACAAGATGGCAAGTAAAAAGAGTCCGGCGGGGATTGCCCACAACCGATAGGGAAGGTGGAGATCTTCCAACTGCTGCCATGACAATACTGCGACAGCTGCGGCAAGCAATATGAGCAGCCCAAGCGCCCATCGCCACAGCTGGCTCTCTTCGCGCTCCAGCTTGCCCGACGGCGGATCGGGCCGGTTTGAGGTGGGACGTTCGTCGAGCATGGGGGACTCCGCTAGCGGCAGGTCGGCCACAACTAACATCGGCCCATCGCTTCCGCCAGATTGCTCCCTAGCGTAGCACCGAAAACGCCTGTTTCACGAGAGAAGGTGCTGTCCCGTTCCATCACGGTAACCGGGTGATGGCCATCACAGCGGTCCGGTTTGGCGACAACTATGATGTCGGCAGGGATCTCCAATTCCGCGCTCGTCCCTTCGTGTGCGCTGGTGCCTCTTATGCTCTATAAAACTCTGAGTGCCGCGGTTTACGGTATTGACGCTAACATCATCGAGGTAGAAGTGGATGTCTCCGGCGTCAAAATGACGGAAGACCACTTTCATACTGTCGGCCTGCCCGATGCCGCCGTCCGCGAAAGCCGCGACCGGGTGCGCGCGGCGCTGAAAAACTGCGGCTACGATATCCCGCCCACCCAGATCACGATTAACCTCGCGCCTGCCGACATCCGCAAAGAAGGCTCCGGCTTCGATCTGCCGATGGCGCTCGGTATTCTTGGTGCATACGGCGGGTTGAACAAGAAAGAGATTCCCGATGCATTGTTCGTCGGCGAGCTCTCGCTCGACGGCGGCCTGCGCGGAGTTCGCGGGGCTTTGCCGATCGCGATCGAGGCTCGGCGAACGAAGGTGAGACGCCTGGTCGTGCCCGAGGTCAACGCTCGCGAAGCGGCGATGGTCGGAGGCGTCGAGGTCTATCCCGTCAAGTCGCTGCTTGAGGTTATTCATTACATCAATTCCGGCAACGGCGTTTCACGGATGCAGATCGACACCGATCAACTGCTCAGCCAGGCGCAGCAATTTCATGTGGATTTCAAAGATGTGCGCGGCCAGCAAAGCGCCAAGCGCGCGCTCGAGGTCGCTTGTGCC
>DATEBK010000282.1:0-21399 GCA_035287825.1 Terriglobales bacterium | reverse complement strand
TGGAGGTTGCGGAAACCACATGCGGAGGCCGTCAGCATGACCTCAGCGGCTAAAGCCGGACTTAAGGCAAGGCCTTTACCGCAGGGCTGAAGCGCTGCGCCACCCAAAATCAAGCGCAATGGCGACTTCTCGGGAGCTGTTTAGTCGGCACGCCCGGCGGCGGGACGCATCGATGTTCCGCTTCGAGTTCCACTCCGAACTAGCGCTAGTAATTCAATCAGGTCTTTCAATTTTTCCTGGGCGACGTGCTGCAGCATTTCGCGGGCACGCTTTTCGATGGGCGCATCCATGGAGCGCAGAAGCTTGAGACCGGCGGCGGTGATCTTTCCGTAAATGACGCGGCGATCGTGGCGGTCGCGAGTGCGCATGACGAGGCCGCGAGTTTCCAGGCGATTCAGGAGGCGCGTGATGTCGGGGTCGTGGGTGATCATGCGATCGGCGATCTCGCGGCAGGGCAAGCCGTCGGAGCCGGCTCCGCGCAAAATGCGGAGGGCGTTGTATTGGGTGCCGGTCAGTCCGAAGGTTTTGAGCCAGGATTCGACCTGGACTTCGAGGGCGTCGGCGGTGCGGAGGAGGGAAAGATAGGCTTCCTGTTCAGGGCTGGTGAAGGGGATGGTCTGCTTGAGTTCGGCTTGCAGGCCACTGACTTGTGGAACGCGAGACATAGCTTCAGATTAGTCGTTATGACAAATAATCGTCAAATTCTGGCAGTCAAATCGGCAAAAAGAGGGCCAATGCGGGTTGTAATTGTTTGTAAAGGGCCCTCCCAGGTGCATCTGGGGGGCGGTGCGGCGCATCTATTTAACTGACCGGTTAATAGGCGCGAGGAAAACCGGAATTGCAGTGAAGAGAGGCAAGCCAATCATGAAAACGTCAATCGTTAAAGGGCGGAACGCAATTCTTACGATGACTCTGGCGTCGCTCATCCTGCTGAGTGTTGCCGCTTTGGGCGCGACTTCACCTACTGGCCGTTATGACCAGCAGATTCAGCAGGCAGTGAGCCAGAAGATGCTGAGCACGAAACAGCTGCAGGGCGTTTATGCAAGCGTAGAAGATGGCATTGTGACTCTGAGCGGCTCGGTGAATCTGTACAAGGACAAGCTTGAAGCCGCGAAGAAGATCAAGAAGGTCGCGAATCTGAGCGGAGTTCGCAACGAAATCGTAGTCGCGGGAGAAAATGTTTCCGACAGCCAGCTACAGCAGAAACTGGCTAAGAAGCTGGCTTACGATCGCGTGGGATATCGCGACAACGCGTTCAACTACGTAGCAGTCACGGTGAAAGACGGAGTGGTAACGCTGGACGGCGCGACGGTTTGGGATGTGCCGAAGGATCTGGCGCTGGCTATCGTGGCGGAGACTCCGGGGGTCAAGGACGTGGTCAACAATGTGACGGTGCTGCCGGTGTCGGGGTTTGACGATTCAATCCGAGCGCGCACGGCACAGGCGATTTACCGCGACTCGGTGCTGGGACGCTATGCGAGCGATCCGGCGCGTCCGATTCGAATCGTGGTGGATAACGGACACGTGACGCTCTACGGAACGGTGGAGAACGCGATGGACAAGAACATTGCTGGAATCCGCGCGAGCGGGGTGCAAGGAGCATTCAGCGTTGAGAACAAGCTGGTTGTGGATTAACTGGCGGTAGGTCTCCCTCCTGGGGCGCGGCGCAAGCCGCGCCTTTTTTTTTGTCCGGTTACGCGTAGGCAACCTGCCGACGCCTGCCCAGGCATGACGCGAGCAACAAGGCCGCGGCCAAAGTCAGGTACAAGCCGGGAGAACTCGAAGCGCGCGACCCGCCAACGAAGTCGAGCGAGGGGAGTTGGTGCAGCGGTCCCACATACCACCACATTGTGTAGATGGCCTCAAATAATTTACTGGAGCCGCTCCACACTCCCAAGGCGAGCGCGAGGCTGGGAATAAACAATGCGCCAGCGCACCAAGCCGCGAGCTGCGGCCAGTCCAAACTGGTAAGCAGGCGAAACGCCGTGCCGGCGCCAGTCAGCAAAGCGACCAGAACTCCCGCCGTCCATAACGCCGCCAACTGCCGATAGACCACTCGCTCGGCGGAAAAAATCAGAGACTGGGTAGCGTTACGCGACTCACGGCACCCCATCTGCGACCACACGAGGACGGGCCAGATCCAGGCCGCGAGCAGCACGCCTTCCCGGGCTTGCGCTGTGGGTGACGCGAACTCCGCTATGAGCAGACCGGCAGCGACGACGTACCACCACCAGTGCAGCCCCTTGATCATTAGAAAAAGTTCAGAGAGCACGAGCCGCGTGAATCGGTTTTGTCCCCTCGCGCCGAGAGGAGTCAATGTCGCACGTGCCGGTGTTGGCTGTGGGTGCTCGATCGCCAGCGCCGGATCGTCTACTACAGCATTTCGTTTTTCCTTCAGCTTTTTGTCGCGGATTTTTTCTCGAGCGGGATCGAAGCGATGAAAAAACACGGAGGCAAGGACGGCCAATCCGAGGCCGGTGGCTGCCCATAGCAAACGCGCGGCCAACAAACGCGGCGTCCAATCGACGCCGTTCCACAGGAACGTGCGCCAGGCATGATCGGGACCGATGGACAAGCTAAAGTTTTTGGTTTTGCCGCCCGGATCCAGTCTTGCGAGCGCCTGTTGCGTGCTGGTGGTGAGAACGTGGATTCCGGTCGCGTCGTCCATGCCGGTCGTTGCTCCGCCGGTCAGCGCGAAGGTCCACAGGAAAAAATAAATCACGTTGCCCACACCGCCGCGCAAAACCGGCAAGGTCTCAA
Source organism: Terriglobales bacterium (assembly GCA_035287825.1). Lineage (GTDB taxonomy): Bacteria > Acidobacteriota > Terriglobia > Terriglobales > Acidobacteriaceae > Acidiflorens. The sequence continues at coordinate 18,639 of DATEBK010000282.1, read as the reverse complement.
AGAGCAAGGCGAGGCTGCCGGCAACAAACATGACTGGCAGATCGATGAGCAAGAATGGCGACCACAACTGCCACAAAGATATTGGGCGCGCTTCCGGTCGGAGCCACTGCATGGCCAGGGCAGCCGCCATCAGCACCAGGACCATGGACGCGAGCACAGCAAAGTTGCTCACGGTTTTTGCGACGGTATAAAGCACCTTGGGCATGGGAGTGGCTGCCAGAATCCGGCCAACCCGGGTCGTAGAATCGCGCTCGATCGCATTCTTGACAACGTAAAACCCGCACAGCGAAAGAAAAGTCGAGCAGCAGATCGCCATCAACATGCCGATCCATGCGGAGTTGTAGACGCCGCGATAACCGTCGCCCACGACGACAACAACTTTCTCAGTGATCACGGCGTACGCCATATACAAGGCGCCCGCGAGGATCAACAGGAAGCTGTAGCGCCGCACGCGCTCGAGAAAATCGGCCTTCGCCATCTGGTAAAGGACGCGCCAAGGATGCTTCATGCCGCCGCTCCAGCCCGGTGCTGTGAAAGGCAGAAGAGGTAAGCATCTTCGAGCGTCGGAGCAACCGAGGTAGTTCCTGGCGGCGGTTGCGAAGCCAGGAGGCGGACATGTACTCCGTCGCCGCGGCGGCTGGTGTTGCTGATGAGGAATTGTTGGCGGGCCGCGTTCAGTTCAGAACTGGGCACGACCCACTCCCACACTTTTCCTTCGACGGCGCGCAACAATTCTTCGGGCGCCGCATGCGCCACCAGTCTGCCTTGCGCGATGAGCGCAATGTCGGTCGCCGTGGCCTCGACGTCGGAGACGATGTGCGTGGAGAGAATGACGATGCGGTCGCCGGAAAGATCGGAGAGCAGGTTGCGGAAGCGCACTCGCTCTTCCGGATCCAGGCCCGCGGTAGGCTCATCCACGATCAACAACTTGGGATCGTTCAAGAGCGCCTGCGCGATTCCGATCCGTTGCCGCATGCCTCCGGAATAGCCGCCCAGCGGGCGTTTGCGCACATCCGTCAAGTTCACCAGGTTGAGCAGTTCGTCGATGCGACGGCGCGCGGATGCGGAGTCGAGACCTTTTACCGCGGCCAGGTATTCGAGGAACTCGACGGCGTTCAGGTTGGGATAAACGCCGAAGTCCTGGGGCAGGTATCCGAGCACGCTCCGAATTGCATTGGGATCCGCGGCGAGGTCGGTTCCATTCCACTGGATGGTTCCGCTCGTAGGCTTCGTAATCGTTGCCAGAATACTCATCAACGTCGTTTTGCCCGCGCCGTTCGGGCCGAGCAACCCGAGGATGCCGGAGCCCAAATCCAGGCTGAAGTCTTGCAAGGCCAGCGTATTCGCGCCGTAGCGCTTGCTGACACGATCGATGGTGAGTTTCAATAGGCCTCCCAGTGCGAGATGCTAGCAAGGGTACGGATGGAGAGCAGTCGGAGTTCCGTGACCTTTTGTCGGAGGCCTAAAACCGGCTGCTGCATTGATCGCAGCGGTAAACTGCTGCGCCACCCAAAAAAGGCAACAACGAGCTTTTCAGCTATCTGCAAACCGACAAGGATTGCGATTGGCGCTAGTTGGCTTTGCGCGAGTGCACGAGCTTCAGGCTATCGCTCTGCAGAATGCGCTGGATCTGGTGTTTAGCGTGGACGGTCCAGGGGCCGGTGGTGTCGAGCTTCACATAGGTGCGCCAGTGCTGCAGGGCTTTGCGCGGCTCGTGCATTTTCTCGTAGGCGAGGGCGATGTTGTAATGCGCGTCCGCGTAGGTGGGCGCGAGTTGAATGGCTGTCTTGTAAGTATTGATGGCTTCGGCGACGCGTCCGGTCTCGTCGAGCACGTTGCCGAGATCGAAATAGGCGAGGGCGTAGCGTGGATCGATCTGGATGGCTGACCGGTAGTGTCTTTCGGCGAGTCCATACTCCTGGCGGTTGTAATAAAGCGTACCCAGATTGATGTGCGCGGCAGCGTGAATGGGGTCCATTTCAAGAACCTTCAGATAGGTTGTAATCGCCTCGTTCTGCGTCGAGGGACTTTCTTCGAGTGTGATGCCGCGGGCGAACAAATCGGCTACGTCGGTGACCACCAACTCGGGTCCGTTGCGCGGCGGGCTGTTCACGACTCTCTCTTCGGTCGATGCCGAAAAATCGAACATGAACTGTCCGGCGATGGGTTCGACGAGTCGACCCTGGTGGCGGAAAGCGACGCGGCGTCCGCTTTGATAAGCGCCGGCTTCGAGCAGAGGATTCTCCATGCCAGCGACTTGCTTCTGCATGGCTTCAAGCGACTGGCGGATGACGGCAGGACGGACGCGCTGCGCGCACAGGTCGCGCACTTTCTTGATTTGCACGAGATCGAAAAAGGAGTAATCGTCGCTCGCGGTGACGAGTCCTGCCTTCTCCCAGGTTTGAAGCTGGCGAGGAGCGAGACGGAGAATACGCAGCAAGTCGGAGCGACTGTAACGGTACACGACGGTTAAATCCTATGACGATTATCAGAACTTGAGCGCGGGAATGCAAGTAGCAAGCGAGTGGAAGGCTGTGGGAAATCAGCCAAAAATGGCACAAAAGTGGTAGAGGAGATCGATGCGCAGGAGTTTCTTGAAGCAGGACGAAACTTACGCCGCGCTCAGGAATCCCATTCAGCGGCAAATAATCAGGTGGAAAATTTGTCGGGCATAATGGTGTGCGCGTTTACCTCGAGTTTCGTGCTGCGGTGAGAGCGGTAAGAAGCGATGGCGGAAAGAACTGCGCTGGATCGCCCAGCGGAACAATTGAACGAAGCAGCGCTGCTCCGGCGCGTGTTGGCCGGAGAATACGATCTTTTCTACGAACTGGTGAGACCGTACGAACGGCGTGTGTACGCCGCCGCTTTCGCGATTTTGCGAAACGAGGCCGATACCGAGGACGTGGCGCAGGAGGCCGTATTGAAGGCCTTCAAATACATCCGGCAATTTCGCGCGGAGTCGCGTTTCAGCACGTGGCTAATTCAGATCACGGTGAACGAGGCGCGTATGCGTAGGAGAAAAGCGCACGCCAACCTTATGGAACCGATTGCCGGACGCGAGGACGAGGAAGGCAATTATGCGCCGCGCGATTTCGCCGACTGGCGCGAGATTCCTTCGGAAACGCTGGAGCGGAAAGAGGTGCGACAAAAGCTCGCCGAGGCGCTGGCCGAACTGGGGCAAATCTACCGTGAAGTTTTTGTTCTGCGAGATATGCAGCACCTGAGCATCGAAGAGACGGCCAAGGCACTTGGGATTTCAACCGCATCGGTGAAAACGCGTCTGCTGCGGGCCCGGCTTATGTTGCGCGATCTGCTGGCACCGGGACTGGGCGGCGGTTGGAGCAGCAAGTTGTCTTTTGCAAAGGGGACGAAGCCATGGTAGTCAGCTGTGAACAAGTATGGCGTGAAGTCTCAAACTATATCGATGGCGAGGTCGATCCCGCTTTGCGCGTGGCTATCGAAGAACACATTCGCGGCTGCCGGCAGTGCGCGGCGGTGTTGACGGGCACGCGGAATGTGGTGGAATTGTACGGCGACGAACGCATGCTCGAAGTTCCCTTTGGATTCGGCCAGCGGCTGCACCGGCGGCTCGACGAAAGTATGCCGCATCCGCGGAGGAGCTTTTTAGGATGGATGGCAGCAGCGGCAGCGGCGGTGCTGGTCGCGGGCAGCTTCGAGATCGTGCGATCCCTGCACAGCCGCAGCCCGCAACCGCGCTCGGAGCTGGCGCAGCGCGGCAAAGGCATTCCGCCGGACTTGAAAGTGGTGGCGACTGAAGAGGGAAGGCTGTTTCACGTGCCCGGTTGTGAGTTTATCCACGATAAAACCAAGCTACGCGCGATGACTGCCGCCGAAGCGGAGCGACAAGGCTACGCTCCATGTCCGCGATGCCTGAAGCAATACCTGGTGGCCGAGGAGGGCTCGCCACCTAAAGGAGTGTCATCGTGAGCTTCGTGATTCTGAAACCGAGTAAGCTGGTAACTTTTCCGCTAGTGGGCGACTCTAATAGGTAGTTGCCTGATAGCTGGGCACGAGGGAGTTTGTCATGCGTAGTTTCGCATCGCGTTTATCTGTTCTTTTATTGTTGACTGCCCTGTTGGGCGCAGTCGCCTGCACTGCCTCGGATCGGGCGGTTACGATTCCGAATCCGGCGGTGGATGCGGCGCTGGCGAAGACGAAGTCTCAGGAAACAGCCGTCATCTCCGGCGGATGCTTCTGGGGAATTCAAGCCGTGTTTCAGCATGTGAAGGGTGTAACGAACGCGACCTCGGGATACTCCGGCGGCGCGGCCAACACGGCGCAGTATGAACTGGTCAGCAACGGAGACACGGGCCACGCTGAGTCGGTGAAGATCACTTACGATGCTTCGCAGATCACCTACGGTCAGCTTCTGAAAGTATTTTTCTCAGTGGCGCATGATCCCACCGAACTGAACCGCCAAGGGCCGGATACCGGCAGCCAGTATCGGTCTTCGATTTTCTACGGGAACGACGAGCAGAAAAAGATTGCCGAGGCTTATATCGCGCAACTGGATAACGCCAAAGCTTTCCCCAGCCGCATCGTCACCCAGGTGGTTCCGCTGAAGGCGTTTTATCCGGCTGAGGCCTACCACCAGAACTATTTCGCACGGCATCCGGACAATCCTTACATTGTCTATAACGACGCGCCGAAGGTAGCGCACCTGCAGCAACAGTTTCCTGATCTGTATACGGGCAAGTGACAGGCTCGAGGGTGCGGCGCGGGTGATTCGGTCGGCGCCACGACGCCGGTAGCCCGCGCACGAACTCGCTGGGCCGCGTTAAACTAGCTCTCCACACTCATACTCGACGCTAACACTGCGCCGAAACAATAATGCCCGCGTTCTGCGACGTCGCTCTCGCCGTGCCTCTGGATATGGCGTTTACCTATGCCATCCCTGCGGGGATGGAGCCGGTGGTTGGCGGACGCGTACTGGTGCCGTTTCGCCAGCAACGCCTGTCGGGCATCGTGGTCGATCTGCATGATCGAGCGCCACAGGCGAAGAATTCGGCCGTCAATTCGACCATCCATTCGACGGTCAATATCAAGAAGGTGATCGAGGTTCTCGATCAGACGCCCGTTCTCGACGAACAACTTCTGAAACTGGGGAAGTGGATTGCCGATTATTATCTGGCGCCCGTGGGTGAGGTTTTTCGCACCATGCTGCCGCTGGCGGCTGAATTCAAGCGCGCGGTCGCATACGGCATCACCGATGCGGGACATATGGCGCTGCACCTGGCGGGAACGTCGGGCTCTCCGGCACGGTCGAAGCGCACACCGCAACAACAACTGGTCGAGTTTCGGGTGCTGGATTATTTGGCGGAGCGGGAAAGCGTGCGCGAAGCGAGTCTGCGGGCGGCAACGAAGGTGTCGAAGCCGCTGCTTGAAGGCATGGTGCGAAAGAAGTGGATCGTACGGGAAGATGTATCGGCGGTCCGGGATGCGACGCGAACGGTGAAGGTGGCTGGGTTGGTGGGTGTGGAGGCGGCGCGAGGGCTATTGAAGCTTAATGAAAACCAGAAAATCATCATCGATGCGTTGGCTGCTGCCGGAGGGAAGGTAGCGGTTGAGTCGCTGCGCGGATTGGATGTGCCGCGCTCGACGCTAGGCACGCTGGTTCGCCGCGGGTTGGTCGAGTTGCTGGATGAAGCCCAGGACTTCACAGTTTCAAAGCTGAAGCCGAGGCGATCTCCGTTTGAATTCGAATTCAGCGCGGCGCAAAAAGAAGCGTTGGCGAAAATAGGGGAAGCGGTAGCGGCGCGTAAGTTTGGGGGGATGCTGCTGCACGGGATCACGGGGTCGGGAAAAACCGCGGTGTATCTGGCTTGTATGCGGCAGGTGCTGGACCAGGGGCGATCGTCGATTCTGCTGGTCCCCGAGATTGGGCTCACTCCGGCGGTCGCGGCCGACTTGCGGCAAATGTTCGGAGACGAAGTCGCCATTTTGCATTCGGGGCTTTCCGACGCTGAACGCGCGGAGCAGTGGCACCGGATCCGCCGGGGAGAAGCGCGCGTAGTGGCGGGAACGCGGTCAGCGGTCTTCGCGCCGGTCAGCGATCTGGCGCTGATGATTGTGGACGAAGAACAGGATTCGTCTTACAAGCAAGAAGAAACGCCGCGCTATCACGCGCGCGATGTGGCGGTGATGCGGGCGAAGATGGCGGGCGCGGTGGTGGTGCTAGGGTCGGCCACTCCGTCGCTGGAGTCGTATTACAACGCGAAAAAAAACAAGTACGCTCTGGTCGAGTTGCGCGACCGAGTCGAGAATCGTCCGCTGCCCGAAGTTGAAATCGTCGACATGCGACAGGAATTTCAGGAAACAGGGCAGGAGCAAGTGATCTCGCGCAAACTCGCGGCGGAAATCCGCGAACGTCTGGACAAGAAAGAGCAGGTGATGGTGCTGCTCAACCGCCGCGGATATTCTCCAGTGGTGCTGTGCCGGGCCTGCGGCAAGACGTTGCAGTGCAAGAACTGCGCGGTCTCCATGACGCACCACAAGCGCGAGCAGAAGATGGAATGCCACTATTGTGGAAGCGTGGAGCGCATTCCGAATAAGTGCGCGCAGTGCGGCAGCGAATATGTGTATTTCGCCGGTACGGGCTCGGAAAAGCTGGAAGAGTTGCTGCACGGGATGTTTCCGCAGGCGCGGATCGGACGGCTCGATCGCGACACGGTTCGCGGACGGGACGATTTCGAGCACGCGCTCAACGCGCTCAATGAAGGCGCGCTCGATATGCTGGTGGGGACGCAGATGATTGCCAAGGGGCATGACATCCACGGCGTGACACTGGTGGGCGTGATTGGAGCCGACATGGCGCTGGGGTTGCCGGACTTCCGCGCGGCCGAGCGAACGTTTCAACTACTGACGCAGGTTGCGGGCCGGGCGGGGCGGGGGCAGTCTCCGGGCAAGGTGATTCTGCAAACTTATTTTCAGGAGCACTATGCGGTGCAGTTTGCGGCGCGGCACGACTTCGCGGGATTCTATGAGAAAGAACTTCAGTTCCGCGCCTGGATGCACTATCCGCCTTACGGCGCCATTGCCAATGTGCTGATTCGCAGCGAAAAGCTGGACGAGGCGCTGAGCTGGTCGGGAGAGCTGGGGCGGTGGTTTGAGAAAACGCGGCATGAGGGAATTCGGGTGCTGGGGCCGGCGGCCGCGCCCATCACGCGCTTGAAGCGTGATTACCGGTATCACTTCATCCTGAAGTCGCCGAGCCGTGAAAAGATGAATGCGCTGTTACGGGGGATGCTGGCGGAAGCTGCGGCACGCAAGATTCCGCGGACGCAGGTGATCGTGGATGTGGACCCGGTTTGGTTGATGTAGAAGAAGCGCGAGTAAACATTTGTAAACCCGCGATGCCGGGGGCGAGTCGGCGGGTCGGGAGGAAACGTTCTTGTCAGTTTTTTCTTTCGCAACTTTCTTCTACAATCCGGGTTAGCGCATCCTAAGGTTATACAAAGACAGGAGTGTCTTATGAATTCCCTCGGCTCCCCGAAGTGTGCTGGACGCCTGCTCATGGGTCTGGCGGCGATAACCAGCATTTTCCTGATAACCAGCTGTGGCAATGGCAATGGAGGGATAGTCCCGATCAACCCTGTCGGCTTTAGCAACAGCAGCCTCACAGGCACGTACGTCTTTTCGACAATAGGCGTGGACTCCGACGAAGGCGCGCCACTTTCCCTGGCTGGCGCCTTTCAAGCCAACGGAACCGGCGGCATTGGAGGGGGCACGATGGACGTTGTGGGTGAGGAGTTTGGCATAGGGACCGGTCAGTCGATTAACACCAATTCTTCGTACTACGTCAACGCCGACGGCCGCGGACAGGTAACGCTGAATATCAATGGAGCCAGCTTTGTACTGGCTTTCGTGCTGACTTCGACGTCTCACGGGCTGGTGACTGAATACGACGGCAATGGGACGGGCAGCGGCACGCTCGATTTGCAGACCGCGCTAACCGGTCAGAGCCAAATCGCGGGCCCGTATGCGTTCGCGATGGGTGGGTTTGACGGCGGAGGCAATCCCTTCGCGACGGTGGGAGCGATCGACCTCGATGTCAATGGAAACATCACGACGGGCGCGCAGGACTTCAACGACGCCGGGGACAATTATTCAAATCCCCCAACGGGTGCGGTCATCATCGGGTCGGGGACGGCGCCGGGGCAAGCGACTTTTACATCCACTGAGCAAACGTTTGACTTCTACCCGATTGACGCCACGCACTTCAAGTTGATCGAAACCGACGGAGACCAATTTCTGGCGGGCGACGCCTATACACAGACGGGCGCTACCATTCCGAGCGCCATGGCATTCTCCATGGTGGGAGGCGTTTTTGTTGGCGCCGCCGACGCGGGTCTTATGACCTACAGCGATGGAACGTTTAGCGGCTACGGGGAGGCCAATCTCAACGGAGTCCTTAATCAGATAGAGTCATTCACCGGTACGCCTGGTGCGACAGGAGTGGGCGGCCGGGTTGCAGTTACTCTCGACGGCTTCGTTCCGGCCGACTCATGGGTTGTCTATCCGTCGGTCGGAGGACTTCTGATGCTGGAAACCGATGAGAACGTATTGCTGGGCGCGGCATATTCGCAGACCGGCGGACAGACGATCGCGCCTACGGAGAACTATGGATTGAATCTCAGCGCCATTAACACGAGCGGCGATTACGTGGAAAACGACATCGCTCAGTCCCTCACCACAACCAGCAACACCTTCAGCGGACCGATCGATATCAGCGATGACTATGGGGATGGCAATGTAAGCCTGAACAGGCTGACGCTGGCGGGCCAGTACACTGTTAATTCCGACGGCACGGGTTCAGTCACCACTACCGCCGGCGGGAGCGCCTACATCAACTTCGACTTCTTCCCGGTAAATAGCGGCGCGCTGCTCTTGCTGGAAACCGACAGCACTCAGATCGGGGCAGGAGTGTATGAGTTGCAGACTCCTCCGTCGGGAGGCGTGGCGCAGGCTCGTAGCTCGCAGTCTCGTATGTCGTTGGCGCGGCCGCTGATCCTGAAGCCAGCGGCGCGGGCACAGATGGCGGCGCGGCACAAGAAGTAGGAAGCAAGGCAGACTTGACTCGGCAAGCAACGAAGAAGGGCGCGGCCTGATGGCCGCGCCCATTTTTTCTTCAGAAACCTGTTTTCTGAAAAGGTCGCTGACCTCAGAGGCTAAAGCCCGGCGTTTATGTGAGCGGTTAGCGGCACGACTGAAGAGGTTGCGGAAAAACTCCGTCGTCAGCATGGCCTCGGCGGCTGAAGCCGGACTCGAAACAAAACCTTTACCGCAGCGCTGAAGCGCTGCGCCACCCAAAAGCCGGGGTAAGCCGGAATTTTTCCGCAGCCTCCAAAGTCGTGCCTTCCCAAAGCCAGCCTTCGAGGCCGCCAGGGTAGCGAGCTTACTTGATCGCTTCGGCGGCGATGCGCTCGGTGACGAAGGCCTCGATCACGTCTCCGGCTTTAATGTCGCCGTAGTTCGCGATTGAGATTCCGCACTCCATGCCGCTGGTGACTTGCGAGGCGTCGTCTTTGAAGCGGCGCAGCGATCCGACTTTGCCTTTGAAAACGACGACGTTATCGCGGAGCAGCCGCACTTCGGAATCGCGCTTGAGGAGGCCATCGGTGACGCGGCATCCGGCAATGGTCCCGACTTTGGGAATGCGGAAGGTCTCGAGGACTTCGGCGCGGCCCTGGTAGGTTTCTTTGATAGTCGGCTCCAGCAGGCCGGTCATGGCGCGCTTGATCTCATCCTGCAGCTCGTAAATGATCGAGTGCAGGCGGATGTCGACTTTTTCCTGCTCGGCAAGTTCCTGCGCTTTGCGCTCGGGACGGACGTTGAAGCCGATGATGATGGCATTCGAGGCCGAGGCCAGCAGTACGTCGGTTTCGGTGATCGCTCCAATGCCGGAGCGAAGCAATTTCAGGCGCACTTTGTCGTTCGAGAGACGACCGAGCAGATCGCCGAGGACCTCGACGGAACCCTGCACGTCGGCCTTGAGGATGACGTTGAGTTCTTTCATGCCGGCGGTCTTCAGTTGCTCGGCCAGGCCTTCGAGAGAAACGCGAGAACTCTTGGCGAGCGTGGCTTCGCGGGCTTTTTGCTCGCGGTATTCGGAAATGTCGCGGGCTTTTTCGCGGTCGGTAACGACGACGAACTGATCGCCGGCCTGAGGCAAGCCTTCGAGGCCGATGATTTCTACGGGGGTCGAAGGCGGAGCTTCTTTTAGCGCGCGTCCGCGATCATCGAACATGGCGCGAACTTTTCCGTAGACGTTGCCGACGACGAAATTGTCGCCGGCGCGCAGGGTGCCGTTCTGCACGAGAATGGTGCCGACGGGTCCGCGTCCGCGATCGAGTTTCGCTTCGAGGACGAGGCCGCTGGCGGCGCGTCCGGGAGTCGCTTTGAGCTCCTGGAGATCGGCCGTGAGCAGAATCATTTCCATGAGCAGATTCAGGTTCGTCTTTTGCTTCGCGGAAACATCGACGAAGACTGTCTTGCCGCCCCACTCTTCGGGGACGAGGCCGCGATCGGCGAGCTGTTTTTTGACGCGTTCGGGCAGAGCTCCGGGCTTATCGATTTTGTTGACGGCAACGATGATGGGAACTTCAGCGGCGTGCGCGTGATCGATGGCTTCGACGGTTTGCGGCATGACGCCGTCGTCGGCAGCGGTGACGAGGACAACGATGTCGGTCGCTTTCGCTCCGCGCGACCGCATGCGGGTGAAGGCTTCGTGACCGGGCGTATCGAGGAAGACGATCTCGCGTCCGAAGGCCGGGGATGCCGTATCTGTGATGGCTACTTTATAGGCGCCGATATGCTGGGTGATTCCGCCGGCTTCGCCTCCGGCTACATTGGTGGAGCGAATGGAATCGAGGAGCGTTGTCTTGCCATGATCGACGTGGCCCATGATGGTGACGACGGGCGGGCGCTGAATTGCTTCCGCGCCTTCTTCGCTGCTCTCGACGGCAGCATCCGTGTCTTTGGAGGCCTGCTCTTCGAAGGTGATGACTTCGGTGTCGGCTCCGAAGAACCGGGCCATTTCGCTGGCGAGTTCGGCGTCGAGGGTCTGGTTGATGGTGGCGAAGACTCCGCGGACCACGAGACGGGCGATGACATCTTTGGCGCGAATGCCCAGCTTCTCGGCCAGATCTTTAACGGAAATTCCTTCCGTGATGGTGATGTTCCGGGTGATAGGCGCCGGCTCATTGCTGATGATCATGCGCGGCGGAGGAGTGTAGCCCTTCATCGGGCCTTCCTTCACACCTCGCGGCACGTATCGTTGTCCGGGCCGCCTGGATGGCGCACCTGGACGAGCTCCTGGACGCGACGGTCCGGGCGGGGCGATGCCCGCTCCGGGACCAACACCGAGGGGGCGAGCTCCGGCAGGCGCGATGCGCGTGGGATGCATGGGACGGCGCTCTCCGGGACGCAGCGCGGGACGGGGCGCGCTTCCTCCTGGGGCTGGTGGACGCGATGTGCGCTGGAAAATTGGCTGGCCGGGCACGGGGCGTCCCGGGGCTGGACGGGGAATTGCGCCAGCCGCGGAGGCTCCGGGCGGAGGCAGTGGGGCCTTGTAGACGGGCCGCGGGCCGGTCTGCGGCATGATCATTCGCGGCGGCGGCGCGACCGACACCGAGGGTGTTACCGGCGCCGCAGATTGCATCTGGGTGACATTCGCTGGAGCTGAAGGCGGATGTGCTGCCGGGGTTCCGATGGGCGGAGAGGCTGGAGTGGCAACCCGCGGAGCGGTGATTGACGGCGCACCCGATGATACGGAGGATCCTGCAGCGGGTGTAGTGGCAGCGGGCGGAGTGACAGGCGCCTTGGGCGGGATAACAACCACCGACGGCGGGCGATAGGTGGCAGCGACCGAGGCAGGAGTCACCATTCTGGGCGCTGGCGGCGCGGGGGCTTCGCTGGCAGATTTCGGCGGTATGGCCTTCGGCGGTACCGCGGCGGATCGCGAATCTATCTTTATTTCTCCTTTGCTATCTGCCTTCGCTTCCGCGGCCGGCGCCGCGGCGGGCGGCTTGACAGAGGGACGGGAGGCGGGCGGCTCGGGTGTTCCCTTCTGCTGGGTGATGGCGCGCAGCACGTCTCCGGGGCGGGAGATGTGGGAGAGGTCGATCTTGGTTTTGATTTCTTCTTCGCCATGGGTGGCGCGCGAAGAAGACTTCGCCCCACTCGGCGCTGCATCGGAGCGGCCACGAAGATGCTTGCGCACCAAGTCCGCTTCGTGGTCTTCAAGGGAACTGGAGTGCGTTTTCTTCTCCGTGACACCCACCGAGGTCAGAGCGTCAAGAATTTCCTTGCTCTTGACTTCTAACTCACGGGCCAGATCGTTGATTCGAATCTTACTCATCCGCTGTCGTTTCCTCTTCCTGTCGCACGTCTCGAGTCTCTAAGCTCGCATATCTAACCTCACGAAATCCCTTCGCCAAATTGCTTCCGTTCGAGCTTTCTTTTGACGAGGTCCGCGCCTTCGGTCCGGAGGCGACTCCGAACTCGCCACGATCCTGATCAACGCTACTTGTCTTCCGGGGCTTCTTCAGTCGCGGCTTGTTCCGCCGCAGCTTCGGCGTCTTCGCCTGCCAGCGCCGTGTCGGTGGGGCCCGCTACCACATCCAACCTTGCCGCTGCTAACTCGTCGTCTGGCGGTGATGCCGGATCGCCGCTATTTTCCGGGGCAGCATTTTCCGGTAGAGCGCTTTCCGGTTCAGCGGCCAATGCATCTGCTTCGACCGTTCCTTCCGTCAGCAATTCTTCGCTGACGGGCTGTTCGGCAGCCACAGCCTCGCCGCCATCCAGACTGGCAAAGTAATTATTGACCGCAATACTGATTTTTTCCACCGTTTTCGGACCGATGCCCTCGATTGCTTCCAATTGCTCGGGCGTCATATCAGCCAGCGATTCCACGGTATTGATGCCGGCAGCCTTCAGTTTCTCGACCAAACCTTCGCCGAGACCAGTGACGATTTCGAGAGGAGTGACGGTCTGGGTGACCAGCGCCGACATCTGCTGTTCGACTTCCTGGCGCTTTTCTTCCTCGCTCTTGATGTCGATCTTCCAGCCCAGGAGCTTGGCCGCGAGGCGCACGTTCTGACCTTTTTTCCCGATGGCGAGCGACAGTTGGGTGTCATCGACGACGACTTCGAGGTGCTTGTCGGCGGCATCAACAATGGTTACGCGGCTGACCTTCGCTGGTTGCAGCGCTTTTTCGGCGAAGGTGACGGGATCCTCGTGGTACTCGATGATGTCGATCTTTTCTCCGCGCAACTCACGAATGATCGACTGCACACGCATCCCTTTCATGCCGACGCAGGCGCCAACGGCGTCGACGTCTTTGTCTTTCGACATCACGGCAATCTTGGTGCGCTCGCCGGCTTCGCGGGCAATGGCGCGGATTACAACTGTGCCGTCATAAATCTCCGGCACTTCGGTCTGAAACAGATGCTGGACTAATTCGGGAGCGGAACGCGAAGCCACGACGCCCGGACCCTTCACGGCTTTTTCGACGCGAACGATGACGACGCGGATGCGCTCACCGACCGCGAACGACTCCAGCCGCGACTGTTCCTTGCGCCCCATGCGTGCTTCGGCCTTGCCAATGTCGAGGATCACATCGGGACCTTCGATGCGCTTCACGGTCGCATTCACGATCTCGTTGACGTGTCCGATGTACTCGTTGTAAACCGTGTCGCGTTCTGCTTCACGTACCTTCTGAAAGATGACCTGCTTGGCCAGCTGCGCCGCGATCCGTCCCAGAATTCCTTCGGTTACTTTCGGAGTGAGAAGTTCGCCGCCGGCTTCCGCCGCCGGGTCCAGTTTGCGGGCCTGCTCGACCGTCACCTGCAGGGCGGGATCTTCCACCTGCTCGGCAGCCTCGACGATCGACTTCACCGCATAGACATTGATCTTGCCGCTGTCTTTATCGAGAACGGCGCGCAGGTTTTCCTGCGTCTTGTAGTACTTGCGCGTAGCGACAACGATGGAGTCCTCAACCGCGCTGACCACAATCTGCGGATCAATGCCTTTTTCCCGGCTGACCCCTTCGATGATGTTGTAAAGCTCGCTCGCCATAAAAGTCAGTTCTCAGTTCTCAGTTCCCAGTTCTCAGTGGAGGCGGAACGACCCGCTGCGACTGAGAACCCGGAGCTGAGAACTAAATTTCAGGTACCAGATTCGCTCTCTCTACGTTTCGCAACTCAATCTCGACCGTCGAAGACTCGCCTTCTTTGGGACGCATCTTCTTTTTCCGCGCCGCACTCAGATCCAGCAACAGCTTTCCGTCCTTGAAGCTTTCCAGCTCCCCTTCAAAGTGCCGGTTGTTGTTCACCGGCTCGCGCGTCATCAGCTTTACGCGACATCCGCGGAAACGCTCAAAATCCGCCGCCTTGGTCAGCTTGCGATCGAGTCCCGGAGAGGAAACCTCCAGCACATACGATCCGCCCGGCAGCGCGTCTTCAACGTCGACGATGGTGCCGAACTCGCGGCTGAACTTCGAACAATCCTCGTGCGTGACTCCGTCGGGACGGCTTGCCGCCGGAGCCGCTCCTGGCCGGTCGATGAAGACCCGCAGTGTGCGGTGCTTACCCGACCCGAGGATTTCCACTTCGACCACTTCCAGCCCGCTCGAGCCAGCCACCCGCTCCGCAATTTGCCGGACCTTATCTAGATCAAAAGCCATGTTTTCAATAAATTGCGGCCGAAACCCTGGTTCGGCCCATCTTCATGAAGCACCCCAAACTAAAAAGTGGGCTTTCGCCCACTGGTGTGCTTCGACAGTGCTGACACTACGACACAACAGTTTCTATTACCAACTATACGCCGCGACTATGGAAAAGACAAACCTGCGCGAGGCTGGCGGAAGTGTGCCGAATTGGAGAATCCGTGAAGGATGCAGAAGTTTCTGAAGTAACCTTGTGGTCATTCTGTCCATCCCGCAAACTGCTGGTAATGCAGGTTTCTCGAGCCCATCTCGCGATCGCCATCGGCTCAGCGGGTCTGTTGGTGTTGGTGTTTCTCGGTTATCTCTACTGGCTGACCACGCAGCCGCCGGTACTGTCGCGGTCGGTGGAACGCGATCCGCTGACCAACATGCCGATCAGCATCACGATGAATCCGTTTCGTGACCGCACTATCGAGCGCATCGCGAATCGCTTTATCTCGGAGATGCGCGATGGCAACTGCCGTCAATTGCTCGCGCAGTGGGAAAAAGACTATCGCAGGAAGCGAGCTGACTTTGTTTGCGAGTCAGAAACGCAGCACCCGCTCATTTCCTGGAACCTGATCGAATGGGAAGACGCGCCGCCGCTGATCATTCTCCACTACAAAGGCCAGCGCTACAGCAGTCCGGCACAGGACGCAACTTACAAAGATCTGTTTTCAGTGACTGAGGAAAAGAAAGACGAAGGCTGGACAGTTACTAAGTATGACGCGTTCTACTGAGAAACTGGCGGACCACTAACCACCGATATGCACCATGGTCCGCGAGGCGGGCACGAATCCAGGCTCGCCGATGTGGTGCCGCTCTTCTTTATTGGCAACGACTCCCACGATGAACTCGACAAGTTCTTCGTCGGCGGCTCCGCGGCGCATTAGTTCATGCAGGTCGTGATCCCAGACGGAGAATAAGCAAGTACGCAGCCGGCCGTCGGAGGTAATGCGGATGCGGCTGCAGTGGCCGCAGAAGGGATGCGATACGGGCGCGATAATCCCAATCTCACCTACGCCGTCGGCGAAGCGGTAGCGCCGCGCTGTTTCGCTGCGCTCGTGCGCGATCTCTTGCAGGGGCAAGTACTCCGACATGCGGCGAACGATTTCGTCGAGCGTGACCACGATTTCCGGAGTCCAGACGCGGTCTTCTTCCAGCGGCATGAACTCAATGAAGCGGACGACTACGTGCTCTTCGCGCGCGAACATTCCGAAAGGAATGATCTGGTCTTCGTTAAAGCCGCGCAGCAGGACACAATTGATCTTCACCGGATCGAGGCCGGCGCGGCGCGATGCCCGGACTCCCGCCAGCACGCTTTCAAATCCGTTGGGAACGCGGGTGATGCGCGCGAAGCGGTCGGGATCGACTGCGTCCATGCTGATGGTGATGCGATCGAGGCCGGCGTCTTTGAGCGGCTGGGCGATCTCGGCCAGCAGATGGCCGTTCGTGGTCAGCGCAATTTCGGGCTTCTTTCCCTCGGCCGTGCGCAATTGAGTGAGGTCGCGAACAAACTCGATGATGCCCTTGCGGAGCAGCGGCTCGCCGCCGGTCAGGCGAATTTTGGTGATGCCGAGGCCAACCAGAATGCGGGCCATGCGCAGATAATCGTCGAATGGGAGTTCGGCGTAGGCGGCTCCATTGGTGCCGGTGCGACAGTAAACACACTTATAGTTGCAGCGGTCGGTGATCGAGATCCGCAGGTCGTGGATGGAGCGCCCGAAATGGTCGGTAAGCGTCGGCATTCAGCACTTAGCAGTTAGCACTTAGCATTCAGAGTATAGATGCGCAAGGCCGCTTTCGCGAACCGCGGAGTTCGCCACTGGGCTGCTAGACTTTGAGCATGAGAGCAGCAGCATGAAGGCATTGGTAATCACGCGGTTTGGCGGACCGGAAGTGCTCGAACTGCAGGAAGTCGCTGAGGTGCAGGCTACGGCGGAGCAAGTGCTGGTGCGTGTTGAGGCGGGCGGACTGAACTTTGCCGATCTGATGACAGCACAAGGAGGATACGCGACAGCCCCGAAGCCTCCGCTGACGGCGGGCCGCGAATTTGCGGGGCGCGAGGTGGCGAGCCAGCGGCAGGTGATGGGGTATACGCAGTGGGCGGCGTTCGCAGAGCAGACGGTCGCGCATCGCGACCTGGTTTGGCCGATTCCGGAAAACTGGACCGCGGAACAGGGCGCGGCTTTTCCGGTCAACTTCTTCACCGCTTACTTCGCTTATTGGAAGGCTGGTTTGCTGGGGGCGAATAACGCTAGCGGAGCTCGCGTTCTGATTCATGCGGTTGCTGGAGGAGTGGGAACGGCGGCGGTGCAGATCGGGAAAATTCTTGGGATTGAGATGTACGGAACTTCATCGTCAGACGAAAAGCTGGCGCGAGTGCGCGAGCTGGGATTGCAACACGGCATCAATTACCGGCAGCGAGATTATGTGGAGGCGATAAAAGAGCTGACGGGCGGCGAGGGCGTTGATGCGGTGTTCGAGATGCTTGGAGGCGAGCACGTGGCGAAGAGCGTGAAGTGTCTCCGCGATTTCGGACGCGTCATTGTTTATGGCGCGGCGACGGGCGAAGCTCCGCAACTCGACACTCGCGTTTTGTACGCGAAGGGAGCGAGCGTGCATGGGCTGTGGCTGTCGTACCTGAGCGCGAATCGTTCTTTGATGGAATCGGGATGGAAACAACTTTCCGAATGGATTTCGGCGGGCAAACTGCATCCTGTGATCGGGAAAGTTTTTCCGATCGAAAAGGCGCGCGAAGCTTACACGCTGCTGCAGGAAGGCAAGAACTACGGAAAGATTGTGCTGAAGATGTGAGGAGTTGGCAAATCTTCGCTTCGCTGACGGATTGTCACAAACCTTTTCTTCTTTTCTGACGAATCTCCCGACAAATTTCCTGACAAAACACTCTGGCTGTGTTGCTCTTCAAGTATGCGGGCTGCTAACGCAGCGTCGCGTTGGCCGTCTAATGCGCAGGCAGTAATCAGCAGCGTGCAGAAAAAATAAACCGGGAACTTACCCGGTGCGAGATTCGTACCTTGTGGTGAAGCAGCAAGAAGTGGACGAAAACCATTTCGATCGAGAAATTTTCGATCCACGGAAGACAATTTTTTCAGGGTGACGGGACTAGATCGCGCGTGGTTTTGGCGGCCCTGCGCGAGCCAGTCCGGGCAAAGAGAACGAGTATGAGCCCGCGTCTTTGTTGTGTCACCCTGACAGGCGAATTGTAGGCTATTGCAACAAAAACGCAAGGCCTCAGTTGAGCGCGCTCGAACCATCACCAGCCGCCCTAACATCCCGGCCGGAAACCGGGAAGAAAGCGAAGGAGCATTATGAAATTGAACCAGGTGGCGAAGACGGTTGTGCTAGGGCTAGCGGTGCTGCTCGCATCGAGCGCGTTTGCAAGTAACAAGGGCTCACTGCAAGTGACGGAATCGGTCGAAATCAACGGCCAGCAGCTCCCGGCCGGCGATTATCAGGTGCGCTGGACGGGAACGGGATCGAATGTCGAACTTACCTTCATGCAAGGCAAGAAAGAATGCGCGAAGACTTCGGCGAAGCTGGTGACGCTGGAAAAGCCGTACGGCTATGATTCGGCGGTCGTCGATCACAGCAGCGGTAAAGCCACGGTTTCTGAAGTGCGCTTCGCGGGCAAGAAATATGAGCTAGCCATCGGCGCAACCGACAAGGCTGAGATGAGCGCGGGGAAGTAAGTTAGTAACTTTTAGTTAATAACTCCTGGAAGAGAACAACCATGGGAGCGCTGCGGCGCTCCCTGTTTGTTTTGGGATCGGGCTAGCGGCTTTTCGAGTTCGGCACCAAGATGCGACGCCACTGTCAGTGCCGGACGTCAATTTTCGTTCCCTGTTCCCGGATCCTGATTACACCGATCCACCTTACTCGTTGCGCCTATA
>DATEBK010000281.1:0-9224 GCA_035287825.1 Terriglobales bacterium | reverse complement strand
TCTCCCAAGCGAAAAAAATGGACCGCGAAGCATCAATAGAGCTTGAAGTTAACTTGGATAGCCATCTTCAGTGGGCAAGGCTGCCCGTCCACCACGATTGGCTCGAATGTCCATTGTGAGACGCTCTTAATCGCCTGCTGGTCGAGGCCCGGAGTCAGGCTTTTTGTCACCTTGATATCCGCCGTCGTGCCTTCTTTAGTCACAATCACTGAGAGTGTAACCACACCCTGCTTTTTCGCTCTCCGATCTTTGTCATCGTACTCGGCACTCGTCTGATGAATAAGATGAGGAAATCCTCCGCCGGCGCGCATGTGGCAAAACGGCACTCCATCATAGGTTTCACTCGCCGAATTGTCCTGGCAGAGAAGGGCGGCTGGATAAATGAAAGCTGTGACCACGGCAAGCACAAGAGCAATTTGGAACCTTGTCATCTTCATGACTGTCTACTCCACTGCAATCGTGGCTCGCTCGCGAGCCTTCGCCTTATCCGTCGCAGAAGATTGTACATCGCGCCCCAGCACGGCCGCGATTTGCCTTACTTGCTCCATCAGCGTATCGAACTGGTCGGGATAAAGCGACTGCATCCCATCCGATAACGCGCGGTCGGGGTCGTTATGAACTTCGACGATCAGTCCATCGGCTCCCACCGCGACAGCGGCGCGGGAGAGCGGCGTAACTTTATTGCGCTTGCCGGTTCCGTGGCTCGGATCGACAATAATCGGCAAATGGCTGAGCCGCTGCACCGCCGGCACGATACTGAGATCGAGCGTGTTGCGCGTGTGATCGGCGAAGGTGCGCACTCCGCGCTCGCACAGGACGATGTTGTAATTTCCCTCGCTCATGATGTATTCCGCGGCCATCAGAAACTCCTCGAGCGTCGCGGAGATGCCGCGCTTCAGCAGAACGGGCTTGTGGGCGCGCCCCGCACGCTTGAGCAGAGAGAAATTCTGCATGTTGCGCGCGCCGATCTGGATAACATCGGCGTACTGATCGACTAAGTCGAGTGATTCGTAGTCAACCGCTTCGGTGACGATGAGCAGGCCAAAGCGATCGCGGACCTCGGCCATGATCTTGAGTCCCTCTTCGCCCAGGCCCTGAAAAGAATAAGGAGAGGTGCGCGGCTTATAGGCGCCGCCGCGGAAAAACTGGGCGCCGGCGCGGGCAACGCGCTCGGCAATGGCAAAGGCCTGATCGCGGCTTTCGATGCCGCAAGGGCCGGCGATAATGGCCAGATCACGGCCTCCGATGGTGACGGGTTGGGAGTGTGCGTTGGCGGCGGCGAACTTGATGACCGTGGTGTCGGGCTTCGTGTCGCGGCTGACCAGCTTATAAGGCTTCGAAACCCGAATGACTTCCTGCACGCCGGGCATTTCTTCGAGCGAGCCAGCTTCGACCTCGCCTTTGTTGCCGGTGATGCCGATGGCCGTGCGCTGCGCTCCAGGCATGGCGTGAGGACGGTAGCCGAGCGCTTCGATTTTCTGGCAAACTGCGCGAACCTGCTCTTCCGTGGCCTGCGCCTGCATGACGACTAACATAGGTAGTACCCCAGGAGATTAAGTTTAGCGGCTGCAGCGGGACCGAGCAAACGGCGGGTGCGAGGCGGAGTAGCAGACGAGCTACTCGCATCGTGGCCGCACCACTGACGACATCACTTCACGGAATTCACCGAATCTGGAGTGAAGAGGACGGCATTGCATCCTGAGATATCCGAACACATCAGAATCCCACGCCGTACCAGGCGGGCGGAGCTATGCTCCGGGAAAGCTACCTGGAACCCGGCATCTACCAGGGCACTGCCAGCGGATTTAAGTTGGTCGGAACCCTTGATGAATTGCAAACCTTCCACTTTCGGTCCCGGGCCGAAAAGGAGAAAGAACTCCGCCTCGGCCTTCCCGGGAACAAGGTGCTTGAGCTTGACCGTGCGTAACGCACTTAGTTCATTACCGTTCGGATCCCCACGAAGCAACTCCATCGCCGTAGGCCCCTTCGTCCCGGCCAAGTGTTCGAGACGGTGGCGGGTCTCATCTTTTGAGCCGGAAGAATACCCTTCTGGTGTCGCCAGAGCCAGGCGATACATGTGAATGGCTTTTTCGGTTTTCTTCTGCTGTTCGTAAACCTGGCCGAGATGCTCCGCCTCCACATTTCCTTGCATCAGTAACCACGCTGCGTAAAGATAACTCTCCGCTTGATCGAGCTGTCCCAGGCGAAAGTGGACCCACCCCAACGTATCCCAGAACATCCCGATTCTCCTCGTACGCGCCAAGTCATCGGGGAGGAGTTTGGCAAGGTCTTCGGCACGCGAATCCTTCTCCTGCGCATCGACTGCCTTTTGAGCATATTCCAAAGCCTGTGGAAGGTTAATGTTGGCGTCGGCAAGTTCGTAGCCTACGTCGTTCCACATTTCCGGTTCCGGGTCGGCCTTGACCGCCTCCTCCAGAATAGCCGCCCCCTTCTCGGCCTGTCCGGCTCGCAAGTACGCGTTACCTAGCGACAGTTGAGCGCCTGGAGAGGTGTCACCTTTCGTGGCGGTTTCCAGATACGGCACGGCTTCCGCGTAACGCTTTTGCCGCAGGAGAAAGGTGCCAAAATCCAGATTCGCTTCGGTATCGTCCGGAGCCAGCTTCACGGTTTCACTCCAGGCCTCTCGTGCAGCATCCGTACGGCGCAGACTGGTGAGCACAAAAGCGTAAATCTTCCGCGTCGCAAGCTGTTGGGGGTCGGAATCGATGCCTTTGCGGAGGGCATCAAGAGCGGAATCAATCTGGTTGGATTGGAGATATGCCATGCCCAACTCAACCCAGGCCCGGGCGAACTTGGGATCCTCTTTAACAACACTCTGCAATGAGGTTAGAGATGCCGCAGGGTCACCTGTTCTGATGCTGTTAATGGCACCTCGTTCCAATCGGTTCGCGTCCGCCGAATTGCTGTCAGGCATTCGCCAAACCGCGCTCATCAATGCGGCGAGCGTCCCTGGAGCTGGAGCATTCCCGGGCCTTTGCGCGCTGGAGGATGATGTCTGCACATACTGGTTGATATCGTTCTGCATGTTCTTGATAAAGCTCCTATAGTCGCCGAAGTCGGCGACCGGAACCTCGTGCAACATACTTACCAACCGGCGTTTCGCAGTGATCGTGCTCTGATCCTCGGAAATCGAATAGGAAGCATGGTATTCCGCAAAGTCGTACTTCAGGTCCACGTTTGACGGCAACTGCGCTTTATAGCCTTTGGGCAGCTCAACTTTAGAATCCGACACCATCTCCGCGGCTGGTCCCAACCAGATCGGATACTTCGAATCATCACGGATCGTCGGCATGATGAACGGCATCCCGGGGACGGTGAACTGCCGATTGCTCCAGTCGGGATATTCCTTGCGGCTGTAGGAATACGAAAAGCGAAAAGGCTCCTCGATCGTCTCGGGGACGCTCGCACTTATGTCGCTCACGGTACCCGCATACCCCATGGCATAGGAAATTCGCTGGACTAATTCCTTCCACTGCGGTTGCGGGACCCGGCGGAACGCCGCGCGTATGACGACTTCGGAATCGCCTTGAGTCGTGTCCGAAACTTTCCCTTCGAAGGTGCCGTCGTCGCTGAGCTTGCCCTCTATTTTGAAGGCTTCGGTACTGGGGAAAGGCGGATCGGCAGGCGTGGTCACCAACTGAATTAACTTGTCGCCCGACATGACTAACGCCGGCTTGTCGCGCAAGAGCGGGACCAGGTAGCCGAAGGGCCCGACCTCAGCCGTGGTGTCGAGCCAGACTGCCTTTCTCCCGTTACTCTGCGGCAGATACCCGATGACGTGGTCGAATTGCGCCGGAGATGGAACTTCGGCATCAATTTTCGAGCTGGAACTGATCAGAGCCGGGTAAAGCGTAAAGCCAGAAGCCTCCAGCAAAGACGCCAGCAGTGTCTGCTTGTCTTTGCAGTCTCCGTAACTGTTGGTGAGAACGTCGTCGGCCGAATGCGGCTGATAGCGTCCGATGCCAAAGGCGATTCCGATGTAACGGTACTGTGTGCTCACGAAGGTGTACAGCGCGCGCAGCTTGGCGGTGTCATCGGTAATGCCCTGAGTGAGTTCGGCTGCTTTGGCCCGAATAGCTGCGGTGGGCTCGATGCGGTCTTTCTGCAGGTTCCAGTACCAGCGGCCCACGTCTTCCCAGCTTTGGAAACTGCTGATTTGCACGTCTGGCGCGGATGTGCGGCCAAGCGCCTTCTCAGTTTCCTTTTTCTGGTCGCTCGCAGGGTCTTTTATGTCTTGCAGCCTGGAGTAAGTCCAGGCATAGGTGACGGAGTTCGCCTGCGGGGTTACGGTCTGCCCGGCTTGCAATCCTTTCACTTTGATATCACGACCGGCTGGCACTCTAACTTCCAGGCGCTCATTCAGCACGATGCCTTCGTGGGGAAAGTTGTACTGGAACCAGAATTGCCCCGGTACCAGCGGCTTAGTACTGTGCCAGTGCGCCTCGTATTCCACGAGGTCGCCTTTAGCCAGTCCCTTGACGGCAGCATGTTTTTCACGCTGATCGCTGTAAAACGGAGCGTCACGCGTGATTTCCGCATCCAGATCCTGCACGTTGTCGGGCGAGGTAATCACCGTGCTGCCGTCCGGCTTGCGGACCCGAACGTAATCGATTTCCACCACCTGCGTTGCTGACTGATAAGGAAAACTCAGCAAACCCCACTGTTTCACTCCGGTGTCGGTTTGCACACGAACGCGACCGGTCAGCTCACGCGTAAAGTTGCCGTCGTTCTCAAAGGCAACCTTGGTCGTCATTTGTAAGATGATGGCTGCCTCTTGCGAATAATCACTCTTGGCCGCATCGCGAGGAGGCGCTGACGTTTGCGCCCAAGCCGCCGGTAACATGCCGAGCATACCGCTAATAAGAAGGAGGGCGCACCAACCACGAATCATATTGCCTGTATTTATCGCTGGTACATGCAAAAAAGGCAAGCAGGAAAGTTACTTAAAAAAAGTTTGCTTCCGGATGAAATCTGCGGAATGTCGACGGGCCAAAGGAACTGGTGAAACCGGGAGGCCCGTATCCTGCTTCTCTCTGTGAATCCGTCCGTCCGTTGTAAAATTAAGAATTACTCTTTACTGCCTATACACATCTATGCCCCAGGAAGACAAAACGATCTTTACTCCACGGGACGAACATACCGACGACCGCTACGATGCGCAGCGCATTGAACAGAAATGGATCGCGCGCTGGCAGAGCGATCCTTCTCTCTATGCGGCCGAAGCCCACCCCACCAAACCCAAGTATTACGTTTTGGAGATGCTTCCCTATCCTTCCGGCGCGCTCCATATGGGGCACGTGCGCAATTACTCGATCGGCGATGCGCTGGCTCGCTACATGTGGATGAACGGTTACAACGTTCTCCATCCCATGGGTTGGGATTCGTTCGGGCTGCCAGCGGAGAACGCTGCGATCAAGAACAACACTCCCCCGAAGGAATGGACGCTGGGCAATATAGCGGCCATGAAGGCCCAGATGAAGCGCCTGGGCTTCGGTTATGACTGGTCGCGCGAGGTTACAACCTGCCTGCCCGATTACTATCGCTGGAATCAATGGTTCTTTTTGAAATTCTATGAAGCCGGGTTAGCGTATCGCAAGAAAAGCAAAGTCAACTGGTGTCCGCAATGCGCTACCGTACTGGCCAACGAGCAGGTCGTGGGAGGCATGTGCTGGCGGCATGAGGACACTCCAGTCGAACAGCGCGAACTGGAGCAGTGGTTCTTGCGCATTACCAAGTATGCCGACGAATTACTACGCGATCTGGAGAAGTTGCAGGGATGGCCGGAGAAAGTCCGCGTCATGCAGCAGAACTGGATTGGCCGGAGCGCAGGCACGCTGGTCGATTTCGATCTGGGCGGTACGGTCGGTCCGGCGGGATCGACGATCACGGTGTTCACCACGCGAATCGATACCATCTTCGGCGCGACCTCGGTGCAACTCGCGCCCGAGCATCCGATTGTTCGCGACCTGGTTGTCCGCAACCATGAATTGCGAGCGCAGGTGGAGAATCTGATCGCTGAACAACGGCGCGCGAAAGAAGCTGGCGATATCGGCAACATCGAAAAGCACGGCGTGTTTACCGGACGGTATGCGAAGAACCCCTTTACCGGCGAAGCGGTGCCGGTGTGGGTAGCGAACTACATTTTGATGGACTACGGCACGGGCGCCATCATGAGCGTTCCCGCGCACGATGAACGCGATTACGAATTCGCGCAAAAGTACAATCTCGAGATTCGGGTAGTGATTCTGCCGGCATCGAGCGATCCCGAAGAAACCATGGCGGAACCCGAGCTGCCGTTCACAACAATGGATGGGATCCTGGTGAACTCGGGCGAATTTAGCGGTCTCAGCTGCGCGGATGCAATTGCGGCGATGTCGGCGCGCGCGGCGGAAAAAGGCTTTGGCAAAGCAACGGTTACGTTCCGTCTGAAAGACTGGGGAATTTCACGCCAGCGTTATTGGGGAACGCCGATTCCCATGGTTTACTGTGACAAAGACGGATTGGTGCCAGTTCCGGAAAAGGATCTCCCGGTGATTCTGCCGGACAACGTGCCGGTAACCTTGGCTGGCGGATCGCCGCTGGCGGGCGTCCCGTCGTTTCTCAATACGACTTGTCCAAAGTGCGGAGGCCCGGCGCGGCGGGAGACCGACACTATGGATACCTTCGTCGATTCATCGTGGTACTTCTACCGCTATACCGACGCGCAGAATGACAAGGCTCCGTTCGACTCCGCCAAGGCCGCCTATTGGTTTCCCATCGATCAGTACATTGGCGGCGTGGAGCACGCGATTCTTCATCTTATTTACTCGCGCTTCTGGACCAAGTTCATGCGCGACATCGGGCTAGTAAAGAACGAGGAACCGGTTGCGCGCCTGTTCACCCAGGGGATGGTGATCAAAGACGGCGCGAAGATGTCGAAGAGCATCGGCAATATCGTGTCTCCCGACGAGATGGTGGAGCGCTACGGGGCGGACGCCACACGCCTCTATAGCCTGTTTGCCGCGCCTCCTGACCGCGACTTGGATTGGCAGGAATCTGGGATTGAGGGAATCCAGCGCTTTTTGGGAAGGGTATACCGGTTCTTCTTGCGCAATCCGGTAAACCGGGATGTTAACGCCCCAACCGCGCCTCTATCGCCTGCGGCGCGCGCCATCCAGCGCAAGCTGCACCAGACGATTAAGCGGGTCAGTGATGATTTTCAAGGGCGCTGGCATTTCAATACCTGCATTTCCGCCATCATGGAACTGGTCAACGAGATCTACAGTGCTGAGGTAGCAATCGCCGGCGGCCAGGTTCCCGCTTCCGTGATTCTTGAAGCCCAGCGCACGATCGCCTTGTTACTGGCGCCGATGGCTCCGTTTTTCGCGCACGAACTCTGGGAGATGACCGGCGAAACCAGCAATCTGCTCAAAGCTCCGTGGCCCAAGTACGATGCGGCATTGGCCGCAGAAGATGAGATCGAGATCCCGGTGCAGATCAATGGGAAATTACGCGGCTTGGTGATAGTATCGGCCGACGCAACCGAGGATCAAATCAAACAAGCTGCCCTTGCCGACGACAAAGTAAATGCAGCCATCGCAGGAAAACAGATTGTAAAGGTCATTGTTGTGCCGAAAAAACTGGTGAATATCGTCTCCCGATAGCTGTGCGTCAAGCAACTCGGAGAAGGTTTTCAACTTACTAACTACCTTTACAGGGTCTCAGCAGCAACCCACGCTCTGGGAGTTATGCTAGTCTCCTTACTAGGGAGAGTTCAGTCGATGATGCTACTCGTCAAGCGCAGGCCAGCTACATACCGGCCGCTTACATGCCGCCTACTCGTATGGATGGTGCCTTTCTTTCTAGCCACCTGCGCTGTTTCACTCGCGGCCGATCTCACACCGGAGGGCATCGTCCTCAAGCATCTTGATTCCATCGGTACCGCCCAGGCAAGAAGTGGCTTGAAATCGCGCGTGGTGCAAGGCGCAGCGATCTACAGAATCCTGGTCGGCGGTTCCGGCGCCATCAGCGCGGCCTATACCTTTGCATCGCAAGGGCGGCAGTCTGACTTCGTATTCAAGACCAACGCGAACGGTTACCTGGGAGAGCAGTTTATTTGCAATGGCGACAAAGTAAGTGTCGCCGGTACTTACCCCGACAAGCATCGCTCGGAATTTGGCGTCTTCATACTCTCCCAGGATGTCCTGCTGCGCGATAATCTGCTGGGCGGTGTCTGGTCTTCGGACTGGGCGCTCATGGACATCGAAAGTCGCAGGGCCAAGCTTCACTATGAAGGCATTAAGAAAATCGATGGCCGTGACCTGATTGCTCTACGTTACCTTCCTCGAAAGTATGAGGACTTGGATGTCTTTCTGTATTTCGACCCTCAAACCTACCAGCACGTAATGAGTATTTACAAAGTAACTGTCGGGGTCGGGATCGGTTTTGGAGGCGAAAAGTCATCCGCACGCCGACAGGAAACGCGCTATCGACTCGAAGAACGCTTCTCGGACTTCAAAACGACGGATGGCCTTACCCTGCCAACGCATTATGATCTTCGATATACATTCGAGGCCGCCAGTGGCTTCACAAAGTCCGTGGAGTGGGAAGTCACCGCGAAAGACATCATGAACAACCAGTCCATCGACGCTCGGAGCTTTCAAGTCCAGTAGTCGCCCGCGACCGCATTCGTCCTTTACACTGACTTGCCGATTTGAGACACTCATCCGTGGAAAACCAATCACCCGCTATTTCATCTCCCGCCGTTCAATCGATTGTTGTCCTCGACTTTGGAGCGCAGTATTCGCAGCTGATCGCGCGCCGCATCCGCGAGCAGAAAATCTTCTCCGTCGTTCTTCCCTTCAACGCCACGCTGGAAGAAATCCGCAGTTACCATCCCGTCGGGATTATTTTGTCTGGCGGTCCGTCGTCCGTCTATGACAAGAACGCGCCGCATGCGGACAAGAAAGTCTTCGATCTTGGCCTTCCCGTCCTCGGCATCTGCTACGGATTGCAGTTCATGGTCTATGCGCTCGGCGGCAAAGTCCGCTCAGCTGCGAAACGCGAGTATGGACATGCCCAAGTCGAGATCCAGCAGGCTGACTCACGGCTTTTCCAGGGATTGCCTGCTCAGCTTGCAGTCTGGATGTCGCATGGCGATGAAGCGGAACAGTTGCCTGCGGGATTTCGGCTGACGGCGAAAACTCCGAATGCCGTTGCGGCCA
>DATEBK010000280.1:0-2944 GCA_035287825.1 Terriglobales bacterium | reverse complement strand
GACAAAAACCCGCCCCAGTGACTGGGCCTTGGCAACAACCTCATTGGGATTGCCTCCATAGCCGACAGTGTCGCCGAGATTAACGACAAGATCGTAGTCTGGAGCGGCCGCCAGACAGGAATCCAGCGCTTCGAGGTTGCTGTGAATGTCGCTAAGAAGAAGGATACGCACAAAGGGACGATTATAGCTCGCTTTAAGCGATAGTTGCGCTTCGGGTCAGAGTTGGCCCAGAGATGGTGATTACGCCTCCGCCAACTTGCGCTCCGGCACGAAGTAGGACAACGCAACAAACACAAAGATGGAAAATGAAATACGTACATCGACGAAGGCCAGCGCCACCGAAGCCATGTAGAGGAACAACGAGTAGATATTCTTGAATCGCTTGCGCCTGTGATAGCGAAATGTATCCGGCTCGTCGCGGTGATGCTCAGCAATCGCCGTACGCAGCAGCACGAAGGACGCCGAGCAGAGGCTCATCACAACTCCATAGAGCGCCACAGCACGGGGATCATGATAGTTATTTCCCATGAAGGCAGTGACGAACGGAACAAGGGACATCCAGAATAGGAGAAAGTTATTCGACCAAAGCAGGCGAGCATCGGCGCGGCGCGCCACGTGCAATACATGATGATGATTCACCCACATGATGGCGACCACCAGAAAACTCAGAAGATAGCTAAGAAACTGCGGGAGCAGGCTCCGTAGCGAGCCGAGCGTCGTGTCGCGCGGAGGCTTCAATTCCAGCACCATGATGGTGATGATCACGGCGATCACCCCATCGCTGAAAGCTTCGAGCCGGTTGGTACCCATGCCGTCCATATTTATCAGACTCTGACGGGATTCACGACCGGGCAACGAGCCCAATGATCAGGACGAACTTCGAGAAGCGGGGGGAGTTCGGCGGCGCAAGCATCAACCCGATATGGGCAGCGCGGCTCAAAAGGGCATCCCGACGGAAGTTGCGCGATAGAGGGAACCGTTCCATCGATTGTCGCGAGCGGAATAGAGCGGTCGGTCGTAAGCGATGGAATAGCCTTCAATAGTCCCTGAGTATAAGGATGTGCAGGTGCGCGGAAAATCTCAGACTTGCTGCCAAGTTCGACCAGATTGCCCGCGTACATAACGGCAACGCGATCGGCAACATGTGACACGACCGCAAGATCGTGCGAGATGAAGAGCATCGCCAATCCAAATTTGTGGCGGAGTTCGTTAAGTAGGTCGAGAATTTGCTGTTGAATGGTCACGTCAAGTGCTGTCGTAGGTTCATCCGCAATCAGCAGTTGTGGACGATTCACGATGGCCATGGCAATCATGACGCGCTGTCGCATGCCTCCGGATAGCTGGTGCGGGTAACTGCGGGCTCGCTGTTCGGGGTCGAAGATGGCGACGTCGCGCATGCCTTCGATCACGCGCCCCCAAACCTCAGCCTTCGAAACACTGCCGTGAGCAAGAACTGCTTCCGCGATCTGGTCGCCCACGCGCATCACCGGGTTAAGGGCGGTCATCGGCTCCTGGAAGATCATGGCGATGCGCGAGCCGCGAAGCTGGCGCAACTGCTCAGCAGGCAATGTGGTCAGATGCACCGGCCTGTTGCCAATTTGCGAACTCATCTGAAAGGTAATGTCGCCTGAGACCACCGCGGCAGGCGGAAGCAATCCCATGATGGCCAGCGAGGTGATGGATTTTCCCGAGCCCGATTCGCCGACCAAGCCCAGCACTTCGCCAGGATCAATTGAGAATGAGAGGCCGCGCACGGCGGCAATGGCCTTGGCCGCAGCCGTCTGACCTCGCCCAATGGATGAAAATGCCTGCCCGCCGCGGGATTGCGGAAACGCGATAGTCAGGTCGCGGACGTCAAGCAGCGGGCTCACGAGGGCTATGGTATCAGCCAGAATTAAAATCTCTGGCGCTACTTCTTGGGACGCGATTCCGGCGGTACCATTCCGGCTACGCGGTAGTACACTACTAACTGCCCGTAGTGTTCTCCGGAATGCTCGAGCAGTCCCCATGCCATGTCTGATACTCGTACTTGCTGATTCGCGAAGGGGTCGACGATTAAATCGCTCATACCCTTATCACCTTTCAGTTTGATCGCCGCCGCTCCGTCGGCAAATGCCTTCTTAACAAACTCAACCACTGCGGCCTTAGTTTTGAATTGATCGCGCTTGGGATCTTCTTCCGACGGTGGCTTTAACCCCATAACTGGATTGGTAAAAAAATAATTTGCATTAGCGGCATGCAAAAGTTGCTCAGCGAAACTGCGCTCTGCTGGCACCGGCTTGAAGTCGTATTTGTCCTCAGGGAAATCCTCCGCCATCGCGATCAATTTTCGTCCAACGTCATTCCAGTTCTCCAGCAACACCTGGGACGGCCCCACCGCTGGCTTCGGCGGAGCTTCTTTCTTCATCGTGTCTTGCGTGGCTGCGAGTGTCCCGAGAATTCCGATAGCAAGAATCACACCTGCGATTTGCTTCTCCATTCGCCAATCTCTCCCGGGGATTTCTCTACTTCAATCCGGCGTTCCCCAGCATTTCCAGGAACTGTTTCTGTGTGCGCATGTCGATGGACTGCGCTACCAGCTTCCCATCCCGATCATAGACAAAGCTCTTGGGAATCCCCGCCACCACGAACGAGTCGTTTACTTTTCGTCCAGGATCGAGCAATACAGGGAACGAAACCTTGCGCTCGCGGATAAATGGCTCGACTTTCGCGGCCTCTTCATCGGAAATACCAAGCACCACGAGCCCCTTCGATCCAAAGCGCTCATAAAGCGCCTCTAGATCTGGCATCTCTTTGCGGCAGGGCGGACACCATGTTGCCCAGAAATTGACCAGCACAACTTTCCCTCGCAGATCCGAAAACGTCCAACTCTTGCCCGAGAGATCTTTCAGCGTAAACTCCGGATGCTCCCGCTTGCGGTCGTCTGTCTCGAGCTGGGCCATCG
>DATEBK010000279.1:0-11030 GCA_035287825.1 Terriglobales bacterium | reverse complement strand
TACCCCGAAAAGCAGCCAGCCATGCTTGTCCGCGAAGTTCGCAGCGAAGTGGATAAGTCTAACAGTCAGGAACCGGCTTGATCCTGACCTTTCGCCCGAGATTGATGGAAGGGCCGCACTTCCTGCGAACGAACTCATGTGGTCTGCAAACTCGGTTCAGCCGGCTGAATCTTTATTAGAACGGAGTCCCGATCACACGCGTCTTTGCATGGCAGTTTGCAGATAAGATCACTAGAATTCAGCGCGAAGTCGTCGTCAAAAAGATTGCCCATACGAAATTGTTCCAATGGCCTGTTTTTTACCAGCTCCGTATAAAGCGGCGAATAGGTATAAGTGAAGCCCGCAGCACAGGTGAAAACCTGCCCGTCCGGCAAAAGGTTGATGTAGTTGCGGCCAGCGGAACATTGCTTGGGGTTAAAGTCGTCGAAATCCACCAGCGACCTGCGGTCAGCTTGAGTGTATTTTCGCAATAGAGTCTCTTCGGCGCCGCTATAGATGAAGTCGTGATCGACATAGGGATCAACGTGCAGGCTGATCCGGTGTGTTGCCATCAATTCGTCGATAGAGGCAATCACGGGCAAATTGTCGCGCGTCGCCACGATGTTGACGTGAACGTGCAAAAATTCCTGCAATTCTTTTACCCGCGAGACAAAACTCTCTGCGCTCACAAACTCACGGTGAAAGCTGGCATTCAAATGAAAGGGCTGTTTGATTTTCCGGTACACGCTCGCAGGCAGCGATACATTGCTGACGATTCCTAGGAGTTCATGCTTCTTCGGCAGATTATTGACCAAGTCATGAATGCCAGCGTAAAGAAACGGCTCGCCGCCCGATATATAGATCGATGCGGGCGGTAGTTTTTCCAGCGCGGTCAGCCACTGTTCGACACGTTTTTCCGAAGGTTTTGGAAAGACCTTCGTAAAGTCGAACTTCGTGCACACGGTGCAGTAGGTACAAGCGTAGTTGCAGCGGAACGTCGGCCAGAAAAGGACGTGCAAGCGGTTGCTAAACACATTGCGGTAATACGGCTTCAGAAAAAACTTCATCCGAGCCGGAATAAATCGCTGCACGCTCCCCAGATACATTGCGACTCCTCACAATATGTGGACCGCTGCTTGAAACTTCATTCAAACATGTGTTGACTGCAGCGATTGTAGCGCGGAATAAACAGCCTTTAATGTCGATGTAGGAGTTAGTCGGTTACGAAAGATCAGCGCAGCAGTAACCAGTGGCGCAGCGCCGAATGCAAGTGAACTGAGCGGCTGCTCAACGTGGGTTGCCCGCTGCAGCGCCTGAAGCCAGAGTATCCCTGGAAAGCGGTGAGCCCGGCTGGTATTGAAAGTTTAGTCTTTCCCGCTCGATCACCAGCGGCCGGTTGTGTACCTGAGTGTGAATGTTGCCAATGTACTCGCCGATGATGCCCATGAAGAGCAATTGCAAAGACCCTAGGAAAAACATTCCAATAGCGATCGGAGCGATGCCCACTGTGAAATTTTCCCAAAAGCATAACTTATACGCAAAGTAAGCCGTGCCGCCTAGCAGCGAGATCAAAGAGCCTGCAAAACCTGAAAACGTGACCATGCGCAGCGGTACCTTGGAAAGTTTCGTTATGCCGAGCATGGCGAGATCGTAAAGCGTATAAAAATTGTTCTTGGACTTGCCACTCTTGCGGCGCTGCTGTTCGTACAGAACTTCGGTGTGGGGAAGGCCGATCTCAGCGATCATGCCGCGGAAGTATGGATATGGATCGCCGAACTGGCGGACCAGGTCGATCACTTGACGGTCATATAATCCAAAGCCGGTAAAGTTTTCGTACGTCTCGATATCGTCGGAGAGCCGGTTGACGAGGCGGTAGAAAAGTTTTCTGACCAAAAACATGGGTGCGGATTCCCGGCTCTGGTGTTTGACGGCGATCACGATGGGAATGCCTCTCTCCCACTGTTCCAACAATTCGGCAAGGACCTCAGGGGGGTCCTGCAAGTCGGACATGAGAACGACGATGGCGTCGCCCTGGGCCTGAAGCAGTGCGTGCATTGGGGAACGCACGTGTCCGAAATTACGTGCGTTGCGGATCACCTTGACATTCGAATCCGCGGCGGCGATGTCGCGAAGGACGGGAAAGGTGTCGTCGCGAGAGGCGTTGTCGATGAAGATGTGCTCGTAGCGATACTTTCCCAGGTTCAACATTAAATTGCGCACGCGCTCGTAAACCTCGCGCACGTTGCCTTCTTCGTTGAAGCAGGGCGTCACCACGCTGACCGTTTTCATGGGCTCGGCGCTCATTTGCCGCCTGCTTTGGCCGCGTGCGCCACAGCCTTGGGCGCAAGGCCGCGGTGATAAATCAATTCGGTGAGTGATGGGATGTTCGCGTAAGGGCTGTCAATGGCGTCGATCATGACTGGCTGATTTTTGCTGACAGTCTTCCGAATGACCTCGCCGCGCATCAGCTCGCGGCAGGAAATCTGGCCCTGCTGTAGCGGAATCGCGAGATACACATCGGCATCCTGGAGAACGTGGCCAGGCGGAAGATCGCGTTTTGCATAGACTCCGCGCACCAACGCATCGAGATACTCGATTTCTTTCTGCGGAGGCAGGCGCTTTTGGGTCCCCGGCGCTCCGCACATTCTCTTGGCGCGCTGA
Source organism: Terriglobales bacterium (assembly GCA_035287825.1). Classification (GTDB taxonomy): domain Bacteria; phylum Acidobacteriota; class Terriglobia; order Terriglobales; family Acidobacteriaceae; genus Acidiflorens. The sequence continues at coordinate 8,390 of DATEBK010000279.1, read as the reverse complement.
AAAGCTTTGAACCAGGTATCGACCTGCTCCGGCACAGAGCAGTATGGGGAAACCGTCATACCCTCGGTCTGGATATCGATATGGCGTTCGAACGTCCGAGCACCTTTGGCGTACGCCATTAGCATGGATGAGGTCCAGTCGTGGTACTCATGCGTGGAAAATCCGATAATGCGATTGGGATAACGGCTGCGAAGAAAATCGATCTGATTCAGTTCGATATCGCTGTCTTCTGACGGGTATAGCGAAACGCAGTGGTTGATCGCCAGCGGGATATGGCGATTGTCGAAGAACGTTACCAGATCGTCGATGTCCTTGAGCGAGGAGCCTCCTGTTGAAACGATTGCCGGCTTCTTCGTCTTTGCAATCTTTTCGATCAGGATCCAGTCGTTGCAGTCGGAGCTGGCGATCTTCAGAATGGGAATGCCGAGCTCGCAGCAGAAATCGACGGAACTTTCGTCGAACGGCGTTGCCATCGGAATGCAGCTGGCCTCGCGGATGGCCTGCACCAGCTTGGCATAATCCTCTAACCGGAGGCGGGTCTCGAGCGTTTTCTTGATATATCGAATGTCATCCCGATGCCGGAAGTCCTGATGGATGAAGGTGTCGACATCGCGGAATTGCAATTTGATGGCGGCGCGTACGTTGTTGAAGCGCACAACTTGCGCGAAGTTATTGATGATCTTCAGGCCCCGCTGCAAGTCGCCCAAGTGGTTATTGGCCAACTCCAGCACGAATAACTCGTCGAATATGTCGTTACCAGTCATGAGGTCGCTTTTCCGTCTGATGGCTTTACCGTATCGCAAAGTGACTTGTCAAAAGTATGTTAGTGTCCTTATTCCTTGATCACATTGTCCATTAGTTCAGTCTCATCCAGGAATGGGTACATGTCCTCTAGATTGGGAGATACGATCCGCCCATCGGCCAATTGTCGAGCCTTCGATCGGGGCTCGAATTCCTGATTGCGATCCACTAAAACATCGACTAATGCGGGTCCATCGGCTGCCAGTGCCTGATCGATCGTTCCCATCTGCGACTGACGGTCGACCCGGGTCGAGGGAATGCCATACGCGCAGGCCACTTTGACCATGTCGGGGAGGGACGCGCCGCTGGCGATGCTCTCCCCCGTGAGTCGCCCGAAAAACCCGGTTTGCGTCATGCGCATCGACAGATAGCCGGAGTTATTCAGAACGAAAATCTTGATCGGCAAGTGATGATGAACAATTGTTTGCAGCTCCTGGACGTTCATCTGGATGCTGCCATCTCCGGCAATGCAGACCACCCGTTTGCCAGGCCGCGCGAAAGCGGCGCCGATCGCGGCCGGCAGGTCGTATCCCATGGAGGCAGAACCAGAATTAGAAATAAGCCGTTGTTGTCGGCGCAGACGCATCGTCTGAAAGGGCACGATGCACGCGGTAGCATTGGCGCAGACCACGACGTCATCCTCCGCCAGCTTTGCTGACAACTGCTCGACAAAGTAATACGGATTCATGGGCGGTCCCGGCTGGCGCTGTCGCTCTTGCACGACGGGATAGCGTTGAACTCGCTCCCGGCACCACGACAGCCATGCCGTGTGAGCTTCAGGGTGACGGTTGCCAGCGTCGCGCTGGGCATCCCACTCCTCCCGGAGTGCCACTAGGAACTGCTTGAGATCGCAATGAATAGCCAGGTCCGGCTGAACCGTAGGTTTGTGAAATTCGGCTGCGTCGATATCGACTTGAATCTTGAACGCGCGCGAGGCGAACGACTGCCAGTTATAGCTGGTTTGACGGATGTTGAGCCGCGATCCCAGAATCAAAAGAACATCGGCACTCTGTACGGCGAAGTTTCCGGCGCGATCGCCAATCGTACCTTGCCGTCCGCAAAACAAAGGATCGTCAGAGGCGACGATGTCGTGGGTCCAAGCGGTGGTTACAGGGACTCCAAGACGGTGGATGAGATCATCGAACTCCGCGACCGCTTGACTGGCGCGAACGCCGGCGCCAGCCAGAACCACGGGACGCTTCGCGTTTCTGATGCATTCGAGAACGCGCTGGCAGTAAGACCTGAGCCGAGAAGGATCGCCGGCAATAGGGTCCGCGGCGGCAGCATCCTCCGCTGGATCGTAAGCGCGGAGGTTGGCCGGGTCGATGGTCGCAGCCTGGACGTCAACCGGAATATCCAGCCAGCAAGGGCCGGGACGTCCACTCTGCGCGAGGTGCCATGCACGCTCAAGGTGATATCGAATTGAGCAGGGATCGTCGATCATCACCGCATACTTGGTGATGCCGCCGACCATGGCAACGATGTCGACTTCCTGGTCGCCCAGTTGACGCAGGCCGGTAATACCTTGGGCGCGCATGCATGTTTCGCGTTTCACCTGTCCGGAGATAACCAGCATAGGCACGGAGTCTGTCCAGGCGCCAAAAACTCCGTTGAGAGCGTTGATGGCCCCGGGTCCGGTCGTCACATTGACTACGCCGGGCAGTCCGCTAACACGAGCGTAGCCCTCCGCCGCCATCGCGGAAGCCTGCTCATGGTGATTGCACACATACTGGATGCGAGGTTCGTGACCAATGGAATCGTTCAGATGCATGGCGCCGCCGCCCGTAACCAGAAAAATGTGGCGTACACCCCAATCGACGAGCCGGCCTGTAATGTAATCAGAAAGTTTCATCGCCATGCGGCCTCGGAAGTCACTTGGGAGCGGATTTGCAAGCGAGTCTTTGAGTTCGAGTTGCGCAGCGAGATCACAGGGTTACTAAGCCCGAGCTGACGGATTTGAGCGCGGATCTCGTCGTCGTGCAGCAATGTAGTAATGATGATTGGTTCGGCTGTGCTGACGATATGCTGAGGACCAACAACGGGAGTGCCCGCAAACGCCTTATCCTTCAGTATTGGGTTGTTGTCTACCAAAGCGCGAATTGTAAGTTGCGCAAAACAAGGCAATGCAAGAAGCTTCATCGCCAACTGACCTGCGCCCCAGAGAATGACCTCCGAAGTATTTGTTAGATGTTTGGCCAAATGCTGGTTGATCTGTTCCATTTGCTCAGCGGAATGCTGGATATAGGAATCGATGGCTGACGGCAATTCGCAGTCCCGCACCACCGCGCGCTCCTCGGCAATTTCACCCTGATCGCGGAAAATTCCAAAGACCGCGGGATAAAGCGTATCCGCCGCTGTCTGAATCAGCTTTTGCTCTACCAGAACCGGCTTGAAGCCGAAGCGGCGAGCGGCATTTTCAAGCGCGCATTTTGAAAAGTGGTTAATGTGTTCGGTGTTGAACTCTTGGAACGGGGCGTATAGATAATCGCCATACCGCGTGGCGTCAGGGGTCTCGAGATATAAGTAACCTCCCGGCGCTATCACACTGCGGGCAGCCGCGAAGAATGCTGGGATGTCATAGACGTGTTCGAGCACGTGGCTGAACACGACGCAGTCGAACTTGGGCATGTGCGCCGGGGCTGAACCGATGGAGCCCACGTAAGTCTCAAATCCCCGCTCGCGGCACGCCGCCGCACAGCGCGGCGAAGGATCGAGACCGGCGACAGCCGTGAATCCCTGATTACGGAGAGCGGTCAGCAATCCGCCCGTCGCGCAGCCGGCATCGAGAACACTCGCGGAGCGTGCGGGCACGGCGCGAGCGATGTCGCGCGCGGCTGTCGCGAGTCGAGCGCCATCGTAGGAGGAAACGCCACTGCCCGTAGCCGTCGCCGAGTCGTCATACTTGGACCACTCGCAGTAAAAGTAATCGTAGTCACGCTGCGTGGCTGCGGGATCGGCGTAAACAAAACCGCAGCGGTGGCACACGACCACGCCGTATTCGCTCGGAAGGGGATAACCGTCGGGAACGACGAACCGCTGATGATGACAAAGCGTGTGTCCGGTTGCGCCACAAACACCGCAGGCGCGATGCGGTTGAGAAGCGGGAGTGGCAGTGCTATGCATGGAACCCTCTGGCGGCGATGTCGGCCTTCACAATCTCGCGCTCGACAAAAGGTTCTCCAGAAAACCATTGGTAGGTTCGGCGAATGCCTTCGCGCAGTGTTACCTGGGCGCTGAGGCCTAGTTCTTCGCGCGCCCTCGCCGTGCTCGGTACATAACGGTGCACTGGTGCTCCAGGGATAGGGGCGGAAGCGATCTCGACATTGGCGACGGGTGGCACCGCAATAGCGACTTCATGCGCGAGGGTAGCGATGTTCACCGCATCTTCGGAGCCGACGTTATAGGCCCGGCGCGACTGACCCTTGAACAGAATCGTCCACAACCAGACCATAAGATCGGAAGCGTAAAGATAAGATCGCACTGCGGAACCATCTCCCTGGACGCAAATCGCCCGGCGAGGCAGCCGATCACAGCTGAGATGATCGCCATTAATGCGATCATTAATAAAATTGCCGATCGCAAAGTGTGCGTCGAGCTGCATGTACGGGCCGACGAAGGCGAAGCAGCGAGCAATCTTGACTTCGAGAGTGGAGGTGGTGGCGAGCGAGCATAACAACTCCGCCGCTCGCTTGCCCTCGGCGTAGGCGCTTGAGGGGTCAAGCGGATCGGGGCCTCCGGAAAACGATTCCCGCACATGAGTTACTTCCGGCGGTTGAGTTCCATAGACCGCGCCCGAGCTGACAAACAGCAGCTTCCTTGCAGCTTTTGCCGTTGCAAAGTCTAACGTGCGTCGTGTGCCCTCGACGATCGTGTCAAACATTACCAGCGGCGCTTTCCGATTGAGGGTGGCGCTGGCTTCGGTTGCAGCGTGAATGACGTGCGAAAACGCATCTTGCGGGAATGCATCGCGGCGGACATCGGTTGCGTACAGTGCAATGGACTTGTCGCGAGCGAGGTGCGGAGCCTTCTGTGCCAGAGCCTGAGGGTGTCGCGCAACCGCGACCGCACGAGCATTGAGATCCAATCGCTGGTTTGCCCATGCAAAGGTCTCCAACAGCCAGCATCCAAAAAATCCCGTGGCACCAGTGATCAGAATGCGCTCGGCGCGCAGCTCCTGCCACAAAGCCTCGGTGCGCGCGAGGATGTCATCGAGATCCTGGGACAGCCGATTTGTCGTCGCTCCCCGAGTCATTGTCGTCGATCCCTTATGCTCCGCGAACGGCGGACGCAGCTTTTGGAAGCTGGTGAAAGGTCTCTGCCATGTAGTCGAGCATTGCTTGCGTGATGCCCGGGTAGAGGCCGATCCAAAAGACGTTATTCATGACAAAGTCCGTGTTTCGCAAATCCCCGGCAACGCGCTTCTGAATGTCGCGATACGCGGGTTGACGCAGCAGATTGCCGCTGAAAAGCAGGCGGGTAGCGATGTTTCGCGATTCCAGAAAACGCACGACTTGGTTGCGGGTCATCGGACCGCCATTACGCACGGCAAGCGGAAAGCCGAACCAGCTCGGATCCGAATGCTCCGTGGCCTTGGGCAAAATGAAAATGTCGTCAAGATCCCCGAGCGCGTCATGAAGTTTGGCGAAGTTGGCACGGCGCGCGGCAATAAAGCCGGGCAGCTTTTTTAGTTGCGCAACTCCGACGGCAGCTTGCATGTCCGTCGCTTTGAGGTTGTAACCGATATGGCTGTAAATATATTTGTGATCGTAGCCTGTTGGCAGGTCGCCGAGTTTCCACTCAAAGCGGCAACCGCAGGTGTTCGACTTTCCGGGATCACACCAGCAGTCGCGGCCCCAATCGCGAAAAGAGTCGGCTAATTTCTTGAGCGCCGGAGATTGTGTGAGCACGCATCCGCCTTCGCCCATGGTGATGTGGTGCGCGGGATAAAAACTGGTAGTGGCGAGATGACCGAATGTGCCAACGCTACGGCCCTTGTAGAGCGAGCCGACAGCGTCGCAGCAATCCTCGATTACCCACAGGTTGTGTTTCGTCGCCAGCGCCAGCACAGCATCAACGTCAAAAGGATTGCCGAGCGTGTGCGCCAGCAGAATGGCTTTTGTGCGATCTGAAATTGCGTTTTCAACCTGAGTTATATCTATGTTGTAAGTCGGCAGTTGTACGTCGACGAATACGGGGATGAGCCCGTTCTGAATAATCGGGTTAACCGTGGTCGGGAAGCCCGCTGCCACCGTAATGACCTCATCCCCAGCGGAAAGCTTGCGTTCCCCGAGCGATGGAGATGTAAGGCACGAAAGCGCAGCCAAGTTTGCGGAAGATCCTGAGTTGACGAGTGAAGCGCAGCGCACACCCATGAACGCGGCAAACTCGCGCTCAAACTGCGCAGCAAAGCGGCCGGTAGTAAGCCAGGCGTCCAATGATGCCTCTACCAGAAATTCGAGCTCGGTCGAGTCAAAGACCTTCCCAGAGACGGGTATGCTGCTCTGTCCTGGCACGAATACCGGTGGCGTTAGCGCGACAGCATAATATTGCCGGATGAGCGCCCGCACTTCTTCACGGAGCTGGTTCGCAGTTTTCGATTGTTTGCTGGTGGTCATTGTCGTCATGGTCAGGTTATCCCCGTCCCGCTTGAGCCATGGCTGAGGGAGCACCTAGAAATTCGCGATACCATTCGAGTGTCCGATCAAGGCCGGACTCGAGCGTAAACCGAGGCTGCCAGTCGAGCACAGTGCGAGCCCGCGCAGCGCTCAAGAACTGGTGACGAATTTCGTTGCTGGCTCGGTTCAGTACCTCAGGGTGCAGAGACGATTGCATCTTTCGCAGAATCAGCTCCACGATGTCGATTACGCTTACCTGACTTTCATTGGAAAAGTTAAAGGCCTGGCCGCGGAGCGCGGGATTCGAGGCAAGCCGCTCTGCGAGCAGCATGTAGGCGGCCGCGCCATCCTCGATGTAGAAATAATCACGGACAAATTTGCCGTCCGACCGCACGATCGGCCGCTCTTTGCGCATAATTGAGCGAATCGTACCCGGGACGACGCGGTTCCAGTTAAGGTCGCCACCGCCGTAGAAATTTCCACAGCGTGTGATTGCGACCGGCAAGTTATAGCTCGCCGCGTAACTCTGCGCGAGCAAATCCGCGCATGACTTACTCACGTCGTAAGGATGGCGTCCTTGCAATGGCATGGTCTCGTCGTATGGCAGTTGCTCTTGATCACCGTAGGCTTTATCCGACGAGGCGACGACGATCGACGCTACTTTGGGTGAGCGTCGGCAAGCCTCGAGCACATTCCATGTACCTTCAATGTTGGTTGAGAAGGTCGAGACGGGATTGCGATTGGCGATTCCGACAATAGTCTGGGCGGCGAGGTGAAATACGATTTCGACTTCATACTCGCCGAGTGCACGTTCGATCAAGTCTCGGTCCGTAATATCGCCGCGGACGGTATTGACCTGCTCAATGCGCCCGCTGCGGACCAATTCGCTCTGAGGTACCCAGTCGCGCACCACGCAGACGACACTCGCGCCGTTCTCAATCAGTTGCTTTACCAGCCACGATCCCAGCAATCCAGTACCGCCGGTGACGAGGACCGAGCGATCTCGCCAGAATGAGGTCATTTCGCCCACACTTTCCAGGGTGTTCGTTCGCTTGCCCAAAGCTCATTCAGATGTTGGTATTCGCGATAAGTGTCCATGGCGAAGAAAAACCCATCATGGTGATAGGCCATGAGCTGTCCTTCGCGCGCCAGACGCTCCAGAGGTTCACGTTCGAGGACGCACTCCGGCCCTCCCAGATAGTCGAGCACGCGGCGGTTGAAGACGAAAAAACCCGCGCTGATTAGTCCGTTGGCTTTGGGCTTTTCCATAAAGCGTTGAACTGCGCCATTCGCATCGGTTTCGAGCACTCCGAAGCGCGAGATCGGGGAAACAGATGTAACCGTGGCGAGACGGCCATGCTGGCGATGAAAATCGAGCAGACTGTTGATGTTCACATCGCTTAGGCCATCGCCATAGGTCAACAGAAACGTATCGTCATCCTCGAGATAGCGGGAAACCCGCTGCAAGCGTCCTCCCGTCATGGTTTCAAGACCGGTGTCGGCGAGGGTGACGGAAAAGTCCTGTTCCTCGTGGGAGTCCATGAATTCGATATGTGATTTGCGACCCAGGCACATCTTGAAGTCGCTGTTCATGGCCTCGTAGTTCAAGAAGTAATCCTTGATCATGTTGCCGCGATATCCGAGGCAAAGAATGAACTCGCGCATGCCGTAGTGGGCATACATTTTCATGATGTGCCACAGAATCGGCCGCCCACCCACCTCGACCATAGGTTTCGGGCGGAATTCGGTTTCTTCCCGGAGACGGGTGCCTAATCCACCACACAGAACGACAACCTTCATATCTGGGTTCCTGGCAGCGCCGGCGACCGGCGCCGGCTGGTATCTTTTGGACGTTGTACTTCTGAACGTCGTTACGTATGAATGCGCTACGCGGACTTATCTGCATTGCTTATCGTCAGAAATCTGGTCCGCAAATCAGTTATCCCACATGCGGGCGTGGAAGGCAGTATTACG
>DATEBK010000278.1:0-10743 GCA_035287825.1 Terriglobales bacterium | reverse complement strand
CGGTAAAGGCGCTCCGCATAACGTCTGAAAGCGTGTTGACACCCGTCGAAACTTATCGTCGTGGAGCGGGTGCTGGGCCGGGCGGAAGGATTTCTGGCTCGACCGAGACGTCCGTCGGATGCGCGGTGAAGTTGTCGGTTTGACTATCAGTGTTGTGGGCGGTGATTTGCTTGCGGGTGACGAACCAGACGGCGGTAGTCCAGGTGGGAAAAAGATCGGCTCCGGGGATTAACTTGGCGGCGAAGCTAGGGAGAAAAGCAAAATGCCAGCCGAGCAGCCGAACCATGAGGAACCCCACGACCAGATCGAGCAGCGAGTCAGCGGGAGAAAGCGCGCCTTCAGCGAACAGCGGGAATGCGCCAATTTGCAGCGCGTCGGCGGCAATGGCAATGAACCATGCCAGGCGCTGCTCCGGCTTTAGCGATTTGAAGTAGTTGAGGAATGACATGGTGCTCGCCCCGTCGTCGGTCGTTAGTCGCTGGTCGTTCGTCACTGGTCGTTGGCGAACAATTGCAAGCGGCCAAGCAAACATACCCGCTAGTTGGATGCTCAGTCGAGCGTCCGCGTCGCTGCTTTTCATTTCACTACAGCGTTCCGGCAGACGGCCTCACTACGATTTTTTCTACGGTGGCGTTATCTGGCACGCGGAGAGCGTCGACAACGATGCGGGCCACGGTTTCAGCCGACATCATTTTGCGCTTTGGAGCTTGCGGCCATAATGCGTTCCAGATTGCAGTATCGGTTGCTCCAGGCAGCAGCGCAATCACGCGAATGCCTTTGGGCCGCAGCTCTTCACGGAGTGTGTCGGTAAAACCGAGAGCTCCATGCTTGGACGCGTTGTAGGCGGCTGAGCCGGGGAAAACGCGCTCGGCGGCGACGGAGAGATTGTTGACGATGGCGCTGCCGCGCTTCATTACCACGAGAGCGGCTTGGGTCACCAGGAACAGGCCGTTGAGATTGGTATCGATCACCTCGACCCAGGTGGGATAAGGCAGTTCGCTGACTGCGCGATTGGGATGGCCGATGCCGGCGTTGTTGATGAGGATGTCGAGAGGCTTGTGCAATCCGCGGACCAGAGTGAAAAGATAATCGACAGAGTCGGGGCTGCGGACGTCGCAAGATTGGGCCAGGACATTAACGCTGAGCTTCTCCAGTTCGAGGCTTACCTTGGCCAGGGCGCGCTGGTCGCGGCCGGTGATGATCAGATTGCATCCTTCGCGCGCGAGGGCGCGGGCTATCGAAAGACCGATGCCGCGATTGGCGCCGGTGATCAGGGCGAGGCGGCCGGAAAGCGATGATTCGTGTGTCGGTTTACGCATTGGCATCGGCTCAGTTTATCCCGTGCGTAAAACACTTATCACAAGCTGTTCGTGCGCTGGCGGATCAATGACAGGAATTCGCTGCGCGTTTCCTCTTCGTTGCGGAAGCAGCCGAGCATGGATGATGTGACGGCCGAGGAGTGCTGTTTTTCGACGCCTCGCATCATCATACAGAGATGACGCGCCTCGATGACGACGCCGACGCCTTGCGGTTCGATAGTGTTCTGGATGGCCTCGGCAATCTGCGTGGTGAGACGCTCCTGGATCTGGAGACGGCGGGAGAAGGCTTCGATGAGCCGCGGAATTTTGCTGAGGCCAATGACTTTTCCGTTGGGGATGTAGGCGACGTGCACCTTGCCAAAGAATGGAAGCAGGTGGTGTTCGCACAGGCTAAACATTTCGACGTCTTTCACAATCACCATTTCGTCATAGCTGACGGTAAATAACGCCTTGCGCAAAAGTTCTTCGGGATCGTCCTTATAGCCTTTGACGAGAAATCGCATGGCTTTGGCAACGCGCTCGGGAGTGCGCGCCAGGCCTTCGCGTTCGGGATCTTCGCCGAGACGCACGATCATTTCGCGCACCAGTTCTTCATAGGTAGCGCTGGTAAGAGTAGAGGGAACGGCGTCGGTGGATTTCATAGATTGGGAATTTGAAATTGGTGATTTGTAATCTGCAATTTCGACACACCCACTGCCATCAGGCGTGCTTCAGGACACGATTACAAATTACCAATTACAGATCCTCGCCTCGTTCTCCCAGATATTCAAACGAATTCATCATGGTTTCTTCGATTCTTATCTTGTCTAGATGAGCGTGGCGGAAGCCGCGCTTCACAATTTCGTAGATCGCGATGCAGAGGTTTTCAGTGGTCGGGACTTCGCTGGCGAACTCCGGAAGCAAATTCAGATTCTGGTGATCGTAGAGTTCGAGGACCTGCGTGCGTACGAAACTGTCCAGATCAACGAGATTGCAAACCATACCAGTTTGGTCATCGACGGGCCCGCTGACGGTGACTTCGAGCATGTAGTTGTGACCGTGTCCGTAGGGATTATTGCACTTGCCGTAGGTGGTGCGGTTCTCCGCTTCCGACATGTCATCGCGGTGCAGGCGGTGAGAGGCAGAAAACATGTAACGACGAGTTAGGTGCGCCTTCAAGCCAGTCGTCTTCGGGATTCCAGTTTTCATGATTCCGGCTCTATTGCTTCTCGTTCTGATGCTTCCCCATAAAAATCGACGAAAAGGTCGGGAGTTTCGTAGACACGCACGCGATGCAGTTTGGCGGCTGTGAGTTTGGGAGCGAGCCGCTGCCAGATCACGATGGCCAGATTTTCGGTGGTCGGGATTTTGGTGAGGAACTCGGGAACTTCCTGGTTCAGGAAGCGATGGTCGAGGGCATCGAGCACTTCCCTGCTCATGATGTCTTTCAGTTGCTTGAGATCGACGACGAAACCGGAGCGCGGATCGACAGCGCCTTTCACGGTAACTTCGAGAGTGTAGTTGTGGCCGTGTCCGTTAGGATTATTGCACTTGCCGAAGATGCGTTGATTCTCTTCCGGAGTGAAATCCGGATTGTGATAGTAGTGCGAAGCGGAGAATTCGGCTTTGCGAGTCAGGTAGACCATAGAAGGCAGGTTCCGGTTCTCAGTTCTCAGTTCTCAGCCTTTGACGCCTGTTACTGGACGCGGGTTTTGCCGCGGGCGTCGAGACTCGGATACTTTCGCTTTCGACATCGTAGTTACGGCCCTTCCACGACACCTGGCCGTTGGCGTGGGCCTTCTTTGAGCGTAGCAGCAAGTAGGCAAAGATGGGTGGTCCGAAAGCCGTGGCAATCAGGCTATTCGCGATTGAGAAATTCGCGGGGCGAATTCTTCGATACAACAAAAGCCCCGGGGCGGCTAGAACAATCCATGTGAAGTGGCGGCTGATGGCAGCGGTTGCCGAGAGGGCGAGGCACGACCACGCCACGATCCAGAGAATCAGACTCTGGAAGGCTAGAAACGACGGGTGCGGGAAAAGGAGCGCGAGATTCTTGGTCCAGCCTTCGCGGAGTTGAGACCAGGAACGATACATGCGAGCGCGGACCGCGTCTGCGCCATAGCGGAAGTAGATGTGGTAGCCAGCCTTGCGGAATTGGCGCGCCAGAGCTACATCATCGAGAATCTCGGTGGCGACGGCGGCGTGTCCACCCACGGCGTCGTAGGCGGCGCGGCGAACGAGAAGATATTGACCGTTTGCGGCCACGACCCCTGAATTCTGTTCTTGCACTTTTTGGGGCGGGTATTGGGCCGCTAGCTCCGCGAAGATGACGGGCATCACGGCGCGCTCGGCGAAGGTGGAGACCGTTTGCTCGGGCGAGTACGAGAGCAAATCGGCATGTTCGTTCTTCGCTTCGTTCAGCGCTCGCGCCAGCGATCCGGGCAAGTGAATGGTATCGGCGTCGGTAAACAGTATCCACGGAGCGCGTGTCTGTTTCGCTCCGGTAACGACGGCATTGTTTTTCCCGGTCCAGCGATCCGGGCGAGGAGCGGCGGTGACTACGCACACTCCAGAAAAGCTCTGCGCGATTTCGCAGGTGCGGTCGGAGGAGTCGTCGTCGACCACGATGATTTCGAGAGCCACACCGGTTTGTGCAGTCAGCGACTCGAGACAGGCGCCGAGGTTCGACTCTTCGTTGCGGGCGGGGACGATGATCGAAAGTTCCACGGCTGGAAATTGCGGCGGGAGTGGAGGTGAACCAGCCATCGGTTATTCGCTATTATAACGGGGTGAGACGAACTGATCTTCCTACGTATTCTCCAACGCCACTTCCCGCGTCACTTCCCATGTTATTGGCAAGGCTTGTGGTTGTTGGGCTTCTGGCAGCGCTGATCGGATGCTATGGAAATGGGCGTCCTCCTCGGATTGGTTCGATCGCGCCGGATTTCACCGTGCAGGATTCGGATCATAAAGTCACGCTCAGCCAGTTCCGTGGGCAGGTGGTGGTACTGAACTTCTGGGCGACGTGGTGTCCGCCGTGTGTGGAGGAAACACCTTCGCTGGTCCAGATGCAGACGCGGCTGAAAGGTAAAGGCGTTGTGGTGCTCGCAGTGAGTATTGACGACGATGACGCGGCTTACCACAGATTTCTCACGCAGTACCACGTCAACATGGTCACGGTGCGCGACGAAGCCAAGAAGGCGGCGACGCTTTACGGGACGTTTGGCTGGCCAGAAACGTACGTGATCGACCGGCAGGGAGTGGTCCGGCGCAAGTTTATTGGACCGGTGGAGTGGACGAGTCCGGAAGTGACAGACTACTTGGGCAGGCTGTGAGACGAAGCGGGTCTCAGGTGTCAGTCTCAGGAACCCCGCGGACTGGTCGATGTGTCGGAATTAGCTCCTGAGACGCGCGAAAACTTATTCGACTCCGGTAAGAGCCTGGTTTAGTGCAACAATATTGGCCCCGAGGTCGTTCCCATCCGTGCCCATACCGAGGTAGGGGCTGATCTGCTGCAGTTGGTAATTCCCGCCATTTCCTCCGGCATATTGCACGAAATCGACATTGTCAGGGCTGGCCGTGAACAAGTTGCCCGTGGGCCAGGACGACTCCGGGAATTGCGAAGGGGCCGCAACCAGGGCGTTATTGTTGAACGTGTAGGGACTGAAGCAGTTGTTCAAGCTGGTCAGCGGAACGTCCGCAGACGCACAACTGGTGTCGCCGCCGGCTCCGTTCCACACCGGGTATCTGCCGGCTGTGACAATGCTGTTGGTGAAGACGAATCCGTACATCTCCGGATTCGAGGTTTGGTTCCAGAGGCTAAGGACGCCGCCGCGGGGATCCGGGAAACCCGTGATGTGGTTGATCGTGACCGTATTCAGGGGATTTACCAGCCATGCATTTGCCACTGTGAACAGGGTACCGTCGCCGATGTAGTTGCGGCTAATGTCATCCATGACGACGTCATGAATGCTGAAGCGGGTGCCGGCGAGGGCTGGCGCTCCACCGTTTCCATTTCCAGAAAGGACGGTCGCGGCTACGATGCCGCCTGCGGCATGGATAATGTGCGTGTAGCGGAGGGTGACGTCGGTGACTTCACAGATGGGACAGACATTTCCGCCTGATCTCGTGTGCTGGCTCTTGGGATTCAGCAGTACGGCATAGCCGGATTCGCCGAAACCTCCCCAGACATCTTCCATGATGTTGTCTTCAATCAGCACGCGAGCGGCGTTCTTGAGTTCCAGATGGTGTCTGACAATGAACGGTTCGCCGGAGGTACCGCCCTGGAACGGCGAGTTACCTTTCATCCATTGCCACGGTTTGAAGAAGTGATTGAGACGAATGCAGATGTCGGTTGGAGTGGTTGTGGCCGCGCCACCGCCGAACAGTATGGCTTGGCCCGAGGCTTCTAGGAAGTTGTCCTGGATTTTAAAAGGGCCATCCTGATAGTTTCCGATGCCTCCAGCCACGGCATGCGCTTCCGTACACGTGCCGGTGATCGCGGTGCAGTGGAAGTCACTGAAGTACGAATCCACGACGGCCGCGTTATTCATGCCGGAGAGGTCGAAACCGCCCTCGGTTTCATCTTCGGTAGTGCCGTGCACCCAGCTTCGATCGAGCACGATGTAACTTGCGGTGCCGCCAGAATAGACCGATGCCAGGGTCACAGCTCCCTTCGTCCCTGTGGGGCGAGTTAGCTCCAATCCGAGTAGGCGGTAGTGATTCGCTCCGTTCTGGAAGACCACGGGACCGATCAGGGTTGAAGCAACGAGCTTGACTGTCGCATTCTGCGGATTGTTGCAGGGGTATTGCGGACGTCCCTGCAGCGATGCCACTCCGGCATAACAAGGCGTCAGGCGTTGGCCTTCGGCTGGCAGAGCGCTGTCGGGAGAACTGGTGCGAACAATGATCCAGTGGCTGTTATCGCAGTTCAGAGGTGGGAACTTGAAGGTTCCAGTGAAGGTTGCTCCAGCTTGCAGTTGAATCGTGTTACCGCATTGGGCACTGTTCAAGGCGGCCTGCAGATCTGCACCAGCGCTGACATTGATGACGGACCCTGGCGCCGGCGTGTCGGCCATGGAACTCGCAACTGTTGCTATCGGCAGTTGCGCTGGACCATCGTAACCCGTGGTGGCTGCGATGTTGAGGCTGAAGTTGCTGGTCGAAATATTGTTGTTGGCGTCCGTGACCATGACGGTGAAGTTGAATGTCCCCGCGGCCGTAGGTGAGCCAACTAAATTCCCATTGCTATTCATTCCCATACCGGAAGGGACGGAGCCAGCGGAGATGCTCCAACTGTAAGGTGCGGTCCCGCCGGACGCGTAGAACGCTTCGCCGTACATGTTGCCTTGTTGACCCTGTGGAAGACTCGCGGTTGTGATTTGTGGACCGCCTTGGGCAAGCAGGCCGACAGAGACGATCGGGAGTAGCAAAACAACAAATGCTATGCGGCAGGACATGACGGACCTCCTGAGGGGCTCGCTCTTAATTGTGATCACACGATTGTGATCACACGGAGCGTGGTGATTCGCTAGGCGCGAATCTCCCTCTTGACATCAAGAACGGAGAAAGCTTACACCCACTCGCTCGGTTCGCATAGCGTGAAAAAACCTTCATCGAAGGGGAGCTCGCAGGCTGGAGTGGCTTGGTCACACGATCACTTAGGTGATTATTGGTCGAACTTAGAAAAGGAAATGTGGGTTGAAGCCTAGCACCCGCGATCTACAATTTCACAGTGCGCAGGCGAAGCGAATTCGCAATTACTGAAACGGAACTGAAGCTCATGGCGGCGGCGGCCAGGATGGGGCTCAGGAGTAATCCAAAGGCGGGATAGAAAACGCCGGCGGCGAGCGGCACTCCGATGGAGTTGTAGAAAAAGGCGAAAAACAAGTTCTGGCGGATATTGCGCATGGTCGCCTGACTTAGCTTGCGGGCGCGCAGGATTCCTTCAAGGTCTCCTTTGAGCAGAGTGATGCCGCCGCTTTCGATGGCGATGTCGGCGCCGGTGCCCATCGCAATTCCCACGTTGGCCTGCGCGAGAGCAGGAGCGTCGTTGATACCGTCGCCGGCCATGGCCACGATGCGGCCTTCGCGCTGCAATCTTTTGACGACCTCTGCTTTTTGAGCGGGCAGTACTTCCGCTTCGAACTCGTCGATTCCCAACTGACGGGCGATCTCAGTGGCCGTGTCACGATTGTCGCCGGTGAGCATCACAATCTTAATTCCGAGATTCTTCAGTTCGCGGATGGCGGAGGGAGTCGTATCTTTGACGGGGTCGGCGACGCTGAGCATGCCAGCGTATTTGCCGTCAATCGCCACGGCTAGATTGGTCCTATCTTCTATTCTCGCCTGCTGGACGGGAGCCTTGGGATCGTTGAACGCTCCGACTTGCAACATGAGCGCTGCGTTTCCCACGGCGACTTTTTGGCCTTCGACGATACCGTGCACACCTTTGCCAACTTCATTGATGAATTCGGAAGGCTCGGAGAGCTTCAGGTCTCGCTGCCGCGCGGAGGTAACGATGGCCGCGGCGAGCGGATGCTCGCTGAGGCGCTCGAGACTGGCTGCGAGGCGCAACATTTCGTTGGCCGCGCGGTTTGCATTTTCCGGCTGCGATGGTGGAAATCCTGACAAACCAATGGCGACCAGACTAGGCAGACCGGCGGTTAAGGTGCCGGTCTTGTCCACGACGAGGGTGTCGACTCGTTCAAGTGTTTCGAGGGCCTCGGCGTTCTTGATGAGCACGCCGGCGTGAGCGCCGCGTCCTGTGCCGACCATGATGGCCATGGGAGTTGCGAGGCCGAGGGCGCAAGGGCAAGCGATGATCAGAACGGCTACGGCGTTAACGATGGCGTGGGCGAAACGGGGCTCAGGGCCGAAGACGGCCCAGGCGATGAAGGTCGCGAATGCAATAGCGATGACGGACGGAACGAACCAGCCGGAAACCTTATCTGCGAGACGCTGAATGGGCGCACGGGTGCGCTGCGCCTGGCTGACCATCTGCACAATTTGCGCCAGCATGGTTTCGCTGCCGACACGCTCGGCGCGCATGGTGAGGGCTCCGCTGGTGTTGAGGGTTGCGCCGATGAGGCGGGAGCCGGCTGTTTTTTTCACCGGGAACGACTCTCCGGTGATCATCGATTCGTCGACGGCGCTGAGGCCGCTCAGAACGACACCATCGACGGGAATTTTTTCTCCGGGACGGACGCGGAGGCGATCGCCGGGCTTGACTTGGTCGAGCGGAACGTCCCGCTCTGCATCTTGTCCGCCGCCGTTCCCGCTGATCAGGCGCGCCGTTTTTGGACTGAGATCGAGCAGCGCGCGAATCGCGCTGGAGGTTCGACTGCGGGCGTGGAGTTCGAGCACCTGGCCGAGTAGTACGAGGGTCACGATAGCGGCAGCGGCTTCGAAGTAGACGTCGGGGCGATTGCCCATCGTGCGAAACGAAGCGGGAAAGATCTGCGGGAATACGGTTGCCACCACGCTGAAAAGATAGGCGACACCGGTTCCCATGGCGATCAGCGTAAACATGTTGGCGCTGCGGTTAACTACGGATGCCCATCCGCGCTGAAAGAACGGCCAGCCGCACCAGAGGACGACGGGGGTGGCGAGGATGAGTTCAAGCCAGGAGAGAATCGCTTTCAGCGGCGTGCCGAACGCACCATCGGCCGTGTGAATCCCGAAATCGTAGGCGAAAACGTTTGGCCACAACATGCTGCCCATGGCAATCGCCAGCAGTGGAGCGGTAAGGGCCACGCTGATCCAGAAGCGGCGCGTCATGTCGCGCAATTCTGGATTTTCTTCTTCGACGGTCACGGTGCGCGGCTCCAGTGCCATGCCACAGATTGGGCAACTCCCCGGGTCTGGGCGGACGATTTCGGGATGCATGGGGCAGGTGTATTCAGTCTTGCTCGCTGGCAATGCCGGCGATTCAGGATCAAGCGCCATGCCGCACTTGGGACATGGGCCGGGACCGAACTGGTGGACCTCGGGACACATAGGGCAAACGTAGGAGCGTGTGTCGTTTGCGGTTTTGGGTTCGGACCGGACAATGCTGGCGGGTTGCGGTCTGGGTACGGTCGGCCCGGAGGTCAGTTCCACCAGCCCTGAAGCCCTTGGCATCGGCTTCGGCGGAGATGACAGAATCTGTTCAGGATTTGCCTGGAATTTCGCCTGGCAACCGGCGCAACAGAAGAAATATTCGTCCCCGTTGTGTTGACTTTTGTAGCGAGCGCTCGCGGGATCGACGTCCATGCCGCAGACTGGGTCTTTGGCGTTAGCCGGCGACTTGGCAGGTGACAACGGGACATTTGCGAGACGAATGTGGTCGTGATCCATAGTGAATTGCCGGGCTCAGTTGTCGCAGCTTGTGCTGGGCGAGAACACAGGCTACATTCGATACACTCATATTAGATACTTCAAGAGTGTTGTTCGAACTTTTTCCTTGGGAGAGACTCCATGACATATCTCGAAGCCGCCTACCGGTATCAGACTCCGCCGGGAGAAGCGGAGCTACGGGCGATCGACACGGTCCGCGAAGTTTATGGCATTCAGCGCGTCCAGTTTGACGAGAAGGAGCGGACGGTGCGGGTGCTGTATGACGCTTCACGATTGAAGGGGGACGCGGTGGCGAAGTTGCTGCGGCAGGCCGGAATCGACGTGCAAGATCAGCTTGTGCTGGCTTAAGGGATCAAACCTGATAGGAAGAGGTGCAGCGGAAGGTGCGCTTCCCCACCCCGCCTGTTTCCCTAGCTAATCCTCTTTTTCCAGGAGGACTCTCGGGGGAGGGCCGGGAAACCAGACGGAGTGAGCCTTGGGCAACCGACGAAGTATGCAAGGGGCACCCGGAAAGACCTCTGGCCGAAGTATTTTCCCGAATGCCCCGTTGCGCGCCACTTCGTCTGCCCTCAAGGAGAGCATGTCGGATGCCATCGCTAAAGCATTGCCAACATGTAAAAAGAGAACGCGGAAGCAGGTAGGTTTTGCGCGGTGCAGGAAACTTTTACTCTCATTACACATCTGGATCGGCCGGTTTGCACAACCGGCGCGGCATTTGGCGTGCGGCGCAGGGTTCTCATACGCAGGACAGAACACTTCCTCGACTTCAATTTGGGCGAAACGATTCGGTTCCGCTATAATCTGAAAACACGATTCGACCGGATGCGCCCGTAGCTCAATTGGATAGAGTGCTTGGCTACGAACCAAGAGGTTGGGAGTTCGATTCTCTCCGGGCGCACCATTCCAATAATCTTTCCCCGTATTGTCCCGCGCCTATCTGCTCCCTAGCGCCGTCAGTACCGTGCTGGTGACCTTCCTGAAGGCTTCTGAGGCGGGATCAATCAGATCGAAATGACCTGCATTCTGGATGGCACTCAGTTCAACGGATTCGCCTGCCTTCTTTTTCCGCTCAGCATAGTCTTGGCTGAATTTCGGCGGAACGATGTCG
>DATEBK010000277.1:0-7493 GCA_035287825.1 Terriglobales bacterium | reverse complement strand
TTTACCCTTCCCACACAAACGCGTCAAACACTCGCACCGTATCAAATCCAATGCGCTTGTACAGCGCAATCGCACGATCGTTCGCTTCCGTCACCGTCAAAGAAATAAAACGGAACCCGCGCCCGCGCAAATTCCTGGTCGAAGCCGCCAGCAGCGCTTCACCCAACCCCGCCGAGCGAAACTCCGGAAGCACGCAAACCTGTGTAATATGCCCCACATCCGAGCGCACCAGCGAGCACAAAATCAGTCCCGCCAGCGCGTGCGTCCGCCGCTGAAACACCACAAACGACGATGGCGCATCGAACATCCCGCATCCCGGAAAACGCACGATGTTATTCAGGAAACGCATCGACCCCGCCAGTGTCCGGTACTGATCGTTGATCTCGGAATCCACATGCCCGCGATAAGCTGCCGTAATCAGCGCCGCCGCCGAGTGGTATTCCTGCTCCGACCACGGACGAATCTCGAACTCCGCCGATAGCGGACGCAAAGTCGCCGGCGTATGTTTCCCGATCTCAAAATTCATAAACACCCGCGGATGCCGGCTGAATCCCTGTTGCAAAAATGGCCGCGCGACTTCTCCCGTATGGTGTGCCAGCAACTGCGCTTCTACACGATGAATTCCCGGCGACTGCTGCAGCGTTTCAATCACGTGCGTTAGCAGCCGCTCTTCAACCTCATGCCGTTCCGGGCCCCGCGCCCCGTCCCGAACATTGTCGCGGACAAACAAGTCTCCGATCACACCCTTGCTCTGCTCGTAAACGAAAAACGAGTACCCAAAAATATCTCCCCGCTCAATGGCCGCATAACCCGGCAAGATCTTGGCGTCCATGTAGCGAAGAATCATTTCCGCTGACGTGGCGTAATCCCACGACAGCACCCGTCCCCACATGGCAACCTCATCTTCCAGCAGCAAACGAAGGTCAGCGGAAGTGAAGTGTCGGAGATCGAGAATTTCCATAAAGAAACAATTTCAGTTCTTAAGCATGGACTAACACCTAAGACCTGACACCTGAGACCTCTCTTTACTTTCCCACCCAGTACAATTCCAACTTCTGCTCCGGAATGCTCGTCAAGTATGACACTCGCCGTCCGGGAACAAGTTCCGCGACTTGCGGCTGCGAACCTTGTGCGGCAACCAGCACATGCTCCGCCGCCGGAATATTCCCGTCCTCATACTTTTCCGCCCGGCGATTCAAATAGAACTCCAGCCCGTATTCCTGTCCCCGCTTCACACGATAGATTGCGACCGGCACCGGTTCGTGCGAAAAAGCCTCAATACTTTCCGCAATGGGACGCGCCGACCGTGTGTCATCGATCACCGGCGCGGCAAATCGCACCACCGCCGCCACGCTCACCACCACCGCGAACAGCGTCACCCGGCTCAAGAGCCGTAGTCCTCCCGCCGAAAGCAACGCCGCCCCGATTCCCAGCGCCAACCCGCCGCCCATCGCCGCCGCTACCCACGTTCCCTGCCCCCAGACCAGCCGGTGATTCATTGCCATTGACGCGGCCGAAACAGCCGCAAAAATCAACACCCCGCAAAGCATCGCGTGGCCCGCAACAATGCCCAGCGAAAGTTTCCCTGACGCGCGACGCCGGGCATCAAGGTACTCGGCAACCAGCAACGCGCCCGCAGGAACCGCCGGCAGAATGTAACCCGGCAACTTCGATTGCGAAGCGCTGAAAAACAAAACCGGCACCACCATCCAGATCAGCAGAAATAGCGACCAAGAATTTTCAGAACATGAGTTTTCAGAACATGAGTCTTCCGGCCTCGAAAACCTTTGCTTGCCCTCGGCCCAAAGCACCCGCACCCGCTCCGCGACCGCAAGAATCAGCACCAGCGTCCACGGCATCATCGCCAGCAGAAATACCGGCACATAAAACCAGAACGGTTGCCGATGGTGATAAACGTCCTGCGAAAAGCGCGCGAGATTGTGCTCGAGAATAAAAACCCGAAAGAATTCCGGATTGCGAAGTTGCACCGCTACATACCACGGCAATGCGACCGCCAGATAAAGGATGATGCCTGGGACCCACAATGTCCCCCAAAAGCCGCGCCAGTCAAGCCTTATCGCGATGAATCGAACAATAAAGAACAGAACGATAATCACCGCCGCCAGCGCCGGAGCAACCGGCCCCTTGGCCAGAGTTCCCAGCGCCAAAAAAACATAAAACACGGCCAGGTAGATACGCCGCTGGCTCTCGTACCACGCATACCACGCGAGCAGCGCAATCGAAAAGCAAGCGGCCAGCGGCATGTCCGTCGCCGCCGCATGGGCAAACCCAATCACGCCCACGCAACTCGCAGTAATCAGCGCGCCATCCAGTTCACTTCCCTTGCGATAGCGCCGCAAAAAGAAATAAATCGCCGCCACCAGCAGAGCCGCGTCCAAAGCGCCCGGCAGCCGTGCCGCCTTGTCCGTCACCCCCGCCACCCTGAACGCCGCCATCGCCTGCCAGTAATACAGCACCGGCTTCTCCAGCCACGGCTTTTCCATCAGTGTCGGAGTCACCCAATCCGAACGCGCCAGCATTTCGCGCGACACCTGCGCATATCGAGGCTCGTCCGCCCCCACCAGCCCGAAACTCCCCAGCCCATAAAAGAATAGGAACCCGCACAACGCCGCCAGCAGCAACACATCAGTGCGAGTTCGCAGGTTCATTCCCCGATTCATTTGTGGTCAGCGAGTGGCCGGTTAGTTTCGGCCGCATCGTTTACTCCGCTTCGCCAACGACCATCGACTAACGACCAACGCCCAACGACTAACGACCAGCCGGAGAGCCCGCATTCGCCACCACCGGTTCCGCTCGCAGCCGCTCGATAATCCGCGACACCGCCACGCTTAGCGGACCATCCACCGAGCATCCGCTCGCGCACTTATGCCCGCCGCCGCCGAACTGCTCCGCGATCCCGCAAACGTTCACTTCTCCTTTACTGCGCAGGCTGACGCGAAAGCGCCCACCCGGCATTTCGCGAAAAAAAATCGCCACTTGCGCGTCCGCCATCGAGAGCGCATAGTTCACCAGCCCCTCGCAATCCTCTTCGCGCGCGCCAAAGTGCTGCATCTGCTCCTGCGTCACCCAGATCCATGCCAGCGGCCCCTCGCGATTCAGGTTCGAGAGCGCCGCTCCCAGCAGCCTCATCTTGGCCGTCGAATGTCCAAAGTAAATGTGCCGCGCACACTGCGCCGGATCCGCTCCCGCCAGCACCAGCTCGCGCGCCACCGTAAACGTGTGCTCGTTCGTCCCTTCGAACATGAACGAACCCGTGTCTGTCATCAGCCCCGTGTAGAGACACGTCGCCATGTCGCGGTCCACCGGAACACACGCCAGCCGCGCCAGCCGGTACACCAGCTCGGCCGTAGCCATAACCGTCGAATCGATCCAATTGATGTGCGCGAAATTGCGCCCGCTCGCGTGATGGTCAATATTAATGAGGAAACATTTTTCCAGCCCCGCCAGTTGCGCCCGCGCAATGCTGTCGCATTCCAGCATGATCACCGCATCGCCAGAACCGCCGCCCGAATTTATATTCGGATTTACATCCAGAAAAAAATCCGCCGGCACCTCATCCGCCCGAATCACGCGCTCCGCAAACGGAAGGTTCTGGTAAATGCGCGGAACCCCGTCATGCATCACAACGTCCGCTTCTTTCCCCATCATCCGGAGAATCTGGCCACAAGCCAGCGCCGACCCAATACCGTCTCCGTCGGGACGAGCGTGAGAAGTCACCACAAACCGGTGACGCGCCCGAATTTCCTTTAGCACCCGCTCTAACATCGTCTTCCCTGATGTCGTCTTATAACGGCGTCGTCTTACAACTTCCGGATCTCGCCAGCTCGCAGCGCCCCTAAGCCCCGCCCGCTCCACTCTTCCGCCGACGCTTCTTCTCCCGCCCCAGCAACTCCTCCACCCGGCTCTCCAACTGGTCCGAACGATCAATCTGAAAATAAAGTTCCGGAGGCTTCCTCAACCGCAGCCGTTCCGCCAGCTCATGCCGCACATAATTCCGCGCCGCCGCCAATCCTTCCAGCGTGCGCTCCGCCTCCGTCTCATCGCCCGCCACGTGCACCATAACCCGCGCCGACCGCGCGTCGTCGGCCATCACCACCGAACTCACGCTCGCCAACCCGATGCGAGGATCGCCCAGCTCCCCCTCAAGAATCGTTTCAATCTCCTCGCGGATGGCCTCGCTCAACCGCCCACGATGATATTTCTGCCCACGATGTTCCACGGCACACCCTGACGACGAAAGATGACAAAACCGAGATTGGTAAAACCGGTTAGGATATCAGAAATAATCGGAGCCTGAGGCATCCGGCCCATGCGAGCCTGATGCGAGCCCGCAAGCTTTGAGTAATTGGATGCTCATACCTCTTAGCTCGTAGCTCATAGCCGTTTTCACAGAAACTCAACAAACGAATCCGTCACTTCCGCGCCCGCATTGTTAGCAATTCGCATCGCCGCCCGCTCCACATTCTTCATCAGCCCATCCAGATAATCGCGCGAATGCGACACACTGACCACTCCGATCGTCGCCTGGTTCCACAGCGAACTCGGCTCCAGTTCCGCAACCGCAACATTGAACGATGACCGCAGCCGGTCTTTCAGACTCCGCGTTACCTGCCGCTTGTCCTTCAGCGACTGCGCCATCTCTATGCGGAGCTCGAGTGTAAGAAAAGCGATCATCCTGGACCTGCGACCTTAGCCTGCGAACTACCCTACGAAGTTAGCTACGACCAACCTTACCAAGGCCAACCTTACCAAGACTAACCTCACAGAAGACTAACCCAACGAAGTCTCGCCCTGGCAAGCCGCACCTTCAGCAGCCGGGCCTTCGCCTATATGAAGCAACTCCTGGGGTTATACCCATAAACCCCTGCCGTCTCAATAGGATCCGCATCCTGCCCCATCTCGATGTCCGCCCCCGCCATCCCACTCGCAATCTTTTCGACGACATCCCCCACCCCCTTGTGTTACACTGTTTTTGCTAAGTTTGACTCACATGCACTTGCAGGATGGTACCGCCAACCAGCGTCACCCCCTCTTCAGCAGCGAATCACCTCAGCATATTTCAATTAAGCAACAAGAATAGGAACACCAATGGCAGAACAAGGAACAGTGAAGTGGTTTAACGACGCCAAGGGCTACGGCTTCATCAGCCGTCAAAATGGCGAAGACGTTTTCGTGCATTTCTCCGCGATTCAAGCTGGCGGCTTCAAGAGCCTCCAAGAAGGCCAAACCGTGCAGTTCGACGTGACCAAGGGCCCCAAAGGCTGGCAAGCGGAGAACGTTACCGCCATCTAGTTTGCGGTAGACGGAGTCAGACAACGATCTCTGTTTAAACAAGTGCCCGGTATGCGCAAGCATCCCGGGCATTTTTGCGTGTGGAGCGAACACTCCTGTCCGCTGCTTTTGACTTTGGATTTTACTTCTCGACCACTTGCTTCAGCGGCTTGGAATTCTTGGCTTTATAGTTCTCATCTCCCGAATACTCCGCCACGATCGAAAAGGTCCCGCTCTTCGCGAAAGCTGTCGCTAACCCCGCCTGCCCGTCCTCGAGAGTCGCAGTTCCAAGCGTAGTCTTCCCTTCCTTAAACACCACCGATCCAGTCGGAGTCGGCCCGCTGCCAGAGACCACGACCGACAGAGCGACAGACTGATTCACGGCAGATGGGTTCGGGCTCGATGACAGCATCACAATCGGCGTGCCCAGAGTGCGGTTCGAGAGCTTGAATACTGTGCCAGCCTCGTTAGCGCCGTCATATACAGTAGTGCCATAAAGATTTCCTTCCGCGTCCTGTATCAAGGTATTGGGATTGCCTCCGTCCAAGCACAACTCCCCGTCCGCAATGGTACAAAAGCTGTAAAGCACTGTCTCTTTGCCAGCCTTCGTCACCTTGAACACTGCTCCAGCATCGTGCTTGCCGCCGTAGGTCGTAGTCCCGTACAGGTTCCCCGCGCTGTCCCGGACCACCCCAGTCCACGGAAAATAACCGTCCTTGCACTTCGCCAGAGCGCAGAAGCTATAAAGGACCGTCTCTTCACCATCTGCATTCAGCTCAAAGACCACGCCGGAACCATGAGCGCCGCCTTGCTTGGTAGTGCCGTAAAGGTTTCCCTCGGCATCCTCGATCAGACCGCCATGAGCATACATCCCGTCCGCACAATCCATCTCAGAACAGAAGCTCCAGAGCACAGTCTCTTGTCCGGCGGGGTCAACCTTAAAGACCGTTCCGACGTTCTCCTTGCCTCCCTGGGTCGTAGTCCCATAAAGGTTCCCCATGCTGTCCCGGACTAAACCGGAATAGGGCTCTGACCCGTCCGCGCATCCTACAACTGGACAGAAGCTGTAGAGCACTGTCTCCTGTCCCGCCGCGTTCAATTCGAACACCGTGCCATTGGAATAGGAATAGGCGCCACCTTCCGACGTTGTGCCATACAAATTGCCCTCTGTGTCGAAAATTAAGCCAGCCTGCGGGGCTGCTCCGTCCACACAATTTCCAACCGAGCAGAAACTGTAGAGCACAGTCTCCTGGCCCGCACGATCAAGCTCAAATACTGTTCCGTAACGGTGTGCGCCGCCGCCGCTGGTGGTGCCATACAAATTGCCCGCGCTATCCATGACCAGCGCGGAGTAGGGAAGTTCTCCATCCAGGCAGCCCGGCTCCGAGCAAAAACTGTAGAGTACCGTCTCGTTGCCCGCAGTATCCACCTCGAAGACCGTGCCTGCGCCATTGGTTCCGCCAAGAGTCGTCGTGCCATAAAGATTACCCGCCGAGTCCTGGACTAGGGCGCTCTCGGGCTCTAGCCCGTCCGCGCAGTTCCCGCCGCCCTCGGAGCAAAAGGTATACAGGAGCTGAAAGTCATAGCCTGCAGGGGCCTTCGCCAGGCCGGCTGTTCCTGCACCGTCGCCCAATTCTGAGCCGCCCTTTAAGGGCCTGAGTGCGTCAACCTGTCCGAACGCTCCGCCGCAACCGTACAACCACAATGCAGAAATGAATATCAGCGCACACTTGGGTTCCATGCGGATTTTCACGCTACTCTCCAAGATTGAAATCACAAGATTGAAATAACGCTAGCGCTCTTGACTCGCTGTCGCCGCCATACAAGGGGAGGATGTTTCTCTGAATGAAACCCGGCGTCCGGCGCGGCTTTTACCGGGCGTCTCTTACGGTAGACGACAAACAGTAGCAAGCCGCCAAACCAGTGTCAATCTTTATATGCCGTTCGGTATGTGCGTTCATGCCAAACTCT
Source organism: Terriglobales bacterium (assembly GCA_035287825.1). Classification (GTDB taxonomy): domain Bacteria; phylum Acidobacteriota; class Terriglobia; order Terriglobales; family Acidobacteriaceae; genus Acidiflorens. The sequence continues at coordinate 230 of DATEBK010000277.1, read as the reverse complement.
CGATTTTTCATCACACTCACGCGTGATCCCCATCACAGACTCCCACCCCATCCTTGCGAAATAATAGAACCCTGATTGGGGCAGTTCCCGAGGCGTGCCGTCACCAAAAAGACGGCCTCTCGAAGCTGCCCCAAACTTATTCTCGGCCCAATTAAAGGAGCTAACTCCTTTTCCCTGAATACTTTGGAGTTAAGTCCTTTGTATTCTATATTTTGGCGCGAATTGGGGGG
>DATEBK010000276.1:0-4317 GCA_035287825.1 Terriglobales bacterium | reverse complement strand
CGAATGGTGGACGACTTTGCCGACGACATCGCTCATGATTTTGTAGTTCGTGTTGAGAAGGTCGTCGCGGCTCATGCCGGGCTTGCGGGGGATTCCAGCGGTGATGACGACAATGTCGGAGTTGGCGGTGTCGGCGTAGTCGTTCGAGCCGAGCACGGCGGAGTCGCGTTTTTCGATGGGCATGGCTTCGAGCAGGTCGAGCCCTTTACCTTGCGGGACGCCTTCAACGATATCGATGAGGACGACGTCGGCCAGTTCTTTCGAGGCGATCCAGTGGGCGGCGGTTGCGCCGACGTTGCCGGAGCCTACGATGGTTACTTTATTGCGCATGAATTATCTTCCTTCCTGAGAGCTTGACCTCAGCGGCTAAAGCCGCATTTTGAATAACAGAAATCATCGCAGCGCTGAAGCACTGCGCCACCCCAACACGAACACCTAATCCGCGGCGACGGCGACGCTCATATTTCCGATCATGGCGGTGGCGAACTCGCTGGTTTTGACTTTGGTGGCGCCTTCCATGAGGCGCTCGAAATCGTACGTTACTTTTTTCTGTTCGATGGTGCGCTCGAGGCTTTGTTCGATCAGGTCGGCGGCTTCATTCCATCCGAGATGGCGGAACATCATGACGCCCGAGAGAATGACGGAGCCTGGATTGATGACGTCTTTGTCGGCGTATTTGGGAGCGGTGCCGTGGGTCGCTTCGAAGATGGCGTAGCCGTCGCCGATGTTGGCTCCTGGGGCAATGCCGAGGCCTCCGACCTGCGCAGCGCAGGCGTCAGAGATGTAGTCGCCGTTGAGGTTGGGCGTGGCGAGAACGCTGTATTCATCGGCGCGGGTAACGACCTGCTGGAAAATGGAGTCAGCGATGCGGTCATTGATCATCAGCTTTTTCTTCCATGCACCTTTGCCGTGGGTGGCGTAAATAGAGTCGAGGACCTGCTGCACTTCTTTTTCGACCGCTTGACGAAACTCGGGTGGGGCAAATTCCATGCCAGGCTCGACGAGCTCAGCATTCTGCGCGACCGTGAGATTGGGGTCCTTGTCTTTGTTGTCGATGATCCAGCTTTCGCGCTCGGTGACGACCTGGCCGCGGAATTCTTCGGTGGCGAGTTCGTATCCCCACTTGCGGAACGCGCCTTCGGTGAATTTTTGAATGTTGCCTTTGTGAACGAGGGTGACGGTCTTGCGCTTGTTATCGAGCGCGTGCTGAATGGCCATGCGGACGAGGCGCTTGGTGCCGGTAATGGAAATGGGCTTGATGCCGACTCCGGAATCGAGACGGATTTGTTTTTTGCCGCTCTTCAGCATGTCTTTGTTGAGGAATTCGATGAGGCGGGCGCAATCGGCGGTGCCTTCTTCCCACTCGATGCCGATGTAAACGTCTTCGGTGTTTTCGCGGAAGATGACGATATCCATGCGCTCGGGATGTTTCACGGGCGAGGGAACTCCGGCGTAGTACTTGACGGGGCGAACGCAAGAATAGAGATCGAGGATCTGGCGCAGGGCGACGTTGAGGGAGCGGATGCCGCCTCCGACGGGCGTGGTGAGCGGGCCTTTGATGGCGACACGAAATTCACGAATGGCGGCGATGGTGTCGTCGGGGAGCCAGTTCTGAAAGCGGGCTTTGGCTTTTTCTCCGGCGAACACTTCATACCATGCGACGGAGCGCTTGCCTTGATATGCCTTTTCGACGGCGGCATCGAAGACGCGGGCGGAGGCTTTCCAGATGTCGCGGCCGGTGCCGTCGCCTTCGATGAAGGGGATGACCGGATGATCGGGAACGCGATATTTTCCGTTGCTATATTCGATCTTCTGCCCGTCGGCTGGGACGGGGATGCCGTTGAATGATGCCATGACTACTTGCCTCCAGAGGCGGAAACGAACCAAACATTATAAATTGCCGACGGATTGCCACGGCGCTAAAGCCGCAACTCTTAGGAAGCGGTCACGGCAGGACTGAAGTCGTGCCTTTCCCCAAAACAAATGAAACGGAGCCAACAGCGCGTTGCCGTGTCTCTACCACGTATGTGTCGTTTAGCGTTCGATTTTTACTGACTTCACGACGATGTCAGTGTTGGGTTTGTCCTGACGAGTACGGGCGGCTTTGGAGATTTTTTCGACCACGTCGTAGCCCTCGACGACTTCGCCGAAAATTGTGTGTTTGCCGGTGAGCCAGTCGGTGTTGGCGACGGTGATGAAGAACTGCGAACCGTTGGTGTTGGGGCCGGAGTTGGCCATGGCGAGCTTTCCGGGCTTGTCGAATTTGTGCGGCGAGCCTTTGGTTTCGTCTTCGAACTGATAGCCGGGACCTCCGAAACCGGTACCCATGGGGTCGCCACCCTGGATCATGAAGTTGGGAATGATGCGGTGGAAAATGGTTCCGGTATAGAGCGGGTCTTTCGTCTTCTTGCGGGTGGTGGGATGAGTCCACTCGCGTTTGCCTTCGGCGAGGTCGACGAAGTTGGCGACGGTCTTCGGGGCATCCTTTTCGAAGAGGCGAACGACGATGTTGCCCTCGCTGGTTTCAAACACGGCGTAAGTTCCGGGTGTGCGGGTCATGGTGATCCTTTCAGGTCTTAGGTGATAGGTCTTGGGTCTTGCCTTAGGTGCTGATGGGGGCTCGTTTCCTATTCAGCAGGTTTCTTCACTGGCGCTGCGGGCTTGGCGGCGGATGCGCCGGCGCCGTGGATTTCGATGTGAGTGATCTTTACGTCATGCAATGGACGGTCATTGCCGGGATCCCGCGCCATGCGAGCGATTTGTTTTACAAGTTCGACGGCAGCGTCGTCGCATTGACCGAAAATTGTGTAGCCACCGTTGAGGCTGGGATAGGGAACTTCGGTGATGAAAAATTGCGAGCCGTTGGTGTCAGGGCCGGAGTTGGCATAGGCGAGGCGTCCGGGGCGGTCGAATTTGACGTCGGGGCTGGTTTCATTCTTGAATTTGTAGCCGGGATCGCCTTCACCGTTCCCCTCGGGATCTCCACCTTGAATCATGAAGGAGGGAATGACGCGATGGAAGATGGTGCCGTCGTAGAGGGCGACGCCATGCTTTTTGGTGTGAGTGACGGGACTGGTCCAATCCTTGGTGCCTTTGGCGAGGCCGATAAAATTGGCGACTCCGAGCGGGGCGACCTTGGGAAAAAGCGTGCAGTGGAGATCGCCGACGGTAGTGTGGATGATGGCAGTGGGGTCGGCGGCAGGGGCGGGAGCCGGCTTTGCCGCGGGCGGCGCAGATTGTGCGAGGCTGTGCGCGGATGCGGAAATTATCAGGGCGATTATCAGGACAAGGGTGTGCAGTCGAGTGCGCATGGATGCTCCTGGAGTGTGTTTTGGCAAAGGGCTATTGTACGTTTTATTGTGCATTTTATTGTACGACAGGGACTGCTTGATCGGTTTGGCGCAGGTGCCGAATGCCGAGATGCGGAGTTACAAGAATGCGAGGGCTTGCTGGATGCAAGCCTCGTTCGGAGCGTCGGTGTTGATGGTCATCTTCGGACGAATGATGGGCTCGAAGCGGGATTTTACTTCCAGGTAAAGAGCGAAGTTACGGTTACGCGCGGGATGCGACGGGTCGGGAGTGAGTTCGAGACGCTGGCGCGCGGACTGATCGGAGCATATGCATTCGATGATGCTCGAGGGTTGAGCGAGTTCGTCGGCGAACTCGAGGACGCGCTCGATCTGGTAGCTGCGGGAGAAGGTGCGTCCGTCGAGGAAAACTTTGCGCGCGGGATCTTTTTGCAGCAAGAAGCGGGCAGCTTGCAGCATGATCTCCAGGACGAAGTCGTCTTGGCTGACGGAATATTCGATGTCGTTTTGCGTCGAGTCACTTGGCGCGGAATCATTTTGAGTTGAAGCAGTGGGCGCGAACAGGGCAGCGCGGATTTCGTCTTTGCCGAGCAGAGCGCCATGGGTGCGGCGGACGAGTTCGCGGGCAAGCGTGGTTTTGCCGGTTCCGGGGAGGCCGGCCATGAGAACGATCATAATGGGCGGCTTAGTTTGAAGCGGCGGTATTGACGGCGACGGCGGGAGCGGCGGCAGGTTCATCGGTTGGCGGGATGGCGAAAATTGTCTGCGTCTGACGCCAGTCGCTGTAACGGTCTGAAACCATGATGTGGAAAACCCACTGGTGGCGCTCTTCTTCGGGTTCGACCAAGCCGAGGGCATTCAGATAGAAGAGGCGGTGCTCGACGAAACGGATCTCATCTTTGGTCATGCCGCGGCGCTGAATATCGACGGTGATGCCGGCGAGGTGAGAGGAAGCGGTGTCGCCATCGACGGGTGCGGCGTTGCGATTGTGGCGGCGAAGTTTTTTCTG
>DATEBK010000275.1:0-3016 GCA_035287825.1 Terriglobales bacterium | reverse complement strand
TATCCCGGAGCCGGCCACGGCTTCGAGGACCAGACGATCTGGCGGGACGCCGGCCTGCGAAGCCTGGCCTTCCTGCGGAAGCACCTGGCGCAAAACTGAGATGTGTTCCACGTGGAACATTTTGCATATATTTTTGTACATACAATATGGTAAGTACAAAACGAACAACCGGCTCGTCCTGATGGCCTTAGAGGGAAAATGTGAAAAATATGAAATTTGGAATTAATGGCGGCTGCCCAGCGTGCTAGACCCGCGAGAGGCGGAATGGGGCGCTGAGGAGGCGGGCGGGGAGCATGACGACGGCCCAAAGCAGGGCGAGGACTCCGTGGACGGCGATGCCGACGATGCGGAAGGGAAGCAAGAGCAGCCACACGATGGGATAGAGGACCAGCGCGAGCAAGGCTATGGGCCAGCAAACTACGAAAAGAAGACACCAGAGCAGGAAGGCGATCATGGGTTGGTCCTCCTGGTTCAATATACGTAAGGCGATTGAGAAAGTTCGTTGGTAGTACCCACTTCTCGAAAATCGGCGCCCGGGCTATGTCCACCACAGAACCTCGAGCCTTTGTCTGTGATGAGTGACCAGGGGTCGAGATCCGTGGTTCCCACTCGCCGAAAAGCGCGGCGAGTGGGGCAGCCTGTTGTCGTGGTGCTACTTAGGAGTTCAAGTTCGGATGTGTGGGGCAGCCCCTAACGATCCCGCTTATTCACTGACAACTCTTCGGTTTTCATTGACTTACCGGTTTCACCCACGTAAGATTTGCCCTCGTGATCGGCCAAACTATCTCGCACTATCGCATTGTCGAAAAACTGGGTGGTGGCGGCATGGGCGTGGTCTACAAAGCTGAAGACACGCGTCTGCATCGCTTCGTTGCTCTCAAGTTTCTTCCCGATGAAGTTGCCCGTGACCCGCAGGCTCTCGCCCGCTTCGAGCGCGAAGCGCAGGCGGCCTCAGCACTGAACCATCCCAACATCTGCACAATCTATGACATTGGCGAGCAGGACGGACAGGCGTTTATCGCCATGGAGTTTCTTGACGGCGTGACGCTGAAGCACCGCATCGGCGGGCGTCCGCTGGAAACCGAGTTGATTCTGTCGTTGGCCATCGAGATTGCCGACGCGCTCGACGCGGCCCACGCGGAGGGCATCATTCATCGCGACATCAAGCCTGCCAACCTTTTTGTGACCAAGCGCGGGCACGCCAAGATTCTGGATTTTGGTTTGGCCAAGATCAGCCTGGCAGCAAGTTCCTCCAGCAAGATTGGGTCTCTAAACACGCAGACGGGTTCGCTGGACGCGGATCATCTCACCAGCCCCGGTGCAGCGCTCGGCACGGTAGCGTATATGTCGCCAGAGCAGGTGCGGGCGAAAGAACTGGATGCGCGCAGTGATCTGTTCTCGTTCGGAGCTGTGGTGTATGAGATGGCAACCGGGGCATTGCCCTTTCATGGCGAAAGTTCGGGAGTCATTTTTAAAGCCATCCTCGATTCCGATCCGCCTCCGCCGATTCGTTTCAATCGCGATGTTCCGCCCGAACTCGAACGCATTATCAACAAGGCGATGGAGAAAGACCGCGAGTTGCGTTATCAGGGGGCGGCCGATATACGCACCGATCTGAAGCGCTTGAAACGGGAAACGGAATCGCGGCACGGTGCATCCGCCAGTTCTGGGACGGTAGCCGGCGCGCAAGAAAGTGGTTTTCAGATCGCAGCCCCGGCCGTCCAAGGTGAGTCTGGCTCGTCGGCCTCGGTTCCGGCGCCAACATCGCGGGCGGGGGCGCCCGCGCCACACGGGCTTGGCCGGGTCGGCTACGTTGCGGCGGCTATTCTGGTTGCGGGCTTGATCGCGGGCGTGTTCTATTTCCGCTCACACGCGACCAAGCACGCAACTGCACTCACTGAGAAAGACACCATCGTTCTCGCCGATTTCGCGAACAGCACGGGCGATGCTGTGTTCGACGACACGCTCAAGACCGCGCTCAGCGTCTCTCTGAACCAGTCGCCGTTTCTGAATGTGCTCTCGGAGAACAAAGTCGCAGCGACCTTGAAATTGATGTCCCGTCCGGCGGATACGAAACTCACGCCCGAAGTTACCCAGGAACTTTGCCAGCGGGCGGCGAGCAAGGCTTACATTGCCGGCTCGATTGCCAGTCTGGGCAGCCAATACGTGCTGGGATTGAAGGCGGTGAATTGCCAGACCGGAGACCCGCTGGCCGAGCAGCAGTTGACGGCGGCAGGGAAGGAGAAGGTGCTGGACGCGCTGGGCGAGGCGGCGTCCAAGCTGCGAACTGAGTTGGGCGAATCGCTGGCGACGGTGCAGAAGTTAGATGTTCCGTTGTCAGAGGCCACCACGTCTTCGCTCGAAGCCCTGAAAACGTTCAGCCTTGGACTGAGGGCGTTTAATGAGAAGGGCCCCGCCGGAGCCCTACCTTACCATCAACGCGCCATCGAGCTTGACCCGAATTTTGCCGTGGGCTACTTGGGGGTGGGCATCGACTACCGCAATATCGGCGAGACAGGGCGAGCCAGCGATTATTTCACGAAGGCATTTCAGTTGCGGGAACATGCCAGCGAACGGGAAAAGCTGGCGATCACCGCCATCTACTATTCGACTGTAACCGGAGAACTGGATAAAGCGGCGCAGACGTATCAAGAGGAGATTGAGAGCTACCCGCGATACTTTCCAGCGTACGGTAATTTGGGCATCGTGTACGACGAGCAGGGACAGTACGAGAAGGCTACGGAGTCGTTTCGCCAAAGCCTCCGCCTCGCCCCAGATGGTGCTATCCCCTACGCTGACCTTGGCAACAGCCTGCTCTCCTTGCAACGCTTCGACGAAGCGCGGCAGATCATCCGCGAGGCGCAAGCGCGAAAGCTGGATAATTTCGCATTCCACGATACTCTCTACGCTCTTGCCTTTGTCGGCTCCGACTCCGCGGCGATGGCGGAACAGCAACAGTGGTATGCAGGCAAGCCGGAAGAGAACATGGGACTGGCTCTGGCATCCGACACCGAGG
>DATEBK010000274.1:0-30187 GCA_035287825.1 Terriglobales bacterium | reverse complement strand
CCAAAGTCGCGCAGCCAGTCGGCGCCAATCGCAAATCCGAGGCCGACGAAACCAGCTCGACAGTCGAGAAACCCCAGAATCAACCTGACCGGGCAAACCAGGAAGCCAACACAAAAGAAAACAAGCAACAAAACAATAATCAGAAACAGGAACCGAATAACGACCCAGGCAAAAACGCCGACGACAAGGCAGCCTGAATCGGAACTCTTACTTATTCCTCATTCTGATCCCGATCCTGCGAACTCGTCTGCGCCGCATCCGCCGCGCTCGGAACCGGCTTTTGTAAGTCAATCAACGGCAATCCCGCTTTCTTCAATTCCTCGTTTAGTTCCGCAACGTCCTTTGACTTGAGCTCGCCCCAAGCCAACAACTGCTCTTCGAGCGCTTTCTTTAATTCGTCGAACGTCGCCGATTGCTGCGTCGTCGGAGCCGCATCCGCCGTATCGAGACCACTGACCAAAGTGTTGAAACCGCCATTCAGCCGCACCAGACTGCGTCCTTCAGGAGAGCTCAGATAACGTCCTCCTTCTTCGCCCTCAAGCGCCGCAGCTTTGGTTTCCAGTTCAGCCGCGACTTTCGCGGCCGCAGCGAGCCCTGTGCTGCTCGCCATGCTGCTTGCATTCTTCCCTTGCTGCAGCCACTTGATCTGCGCTCGCACACTTCTCACTTGTTGCACCGCCTCATAATCCTTATGCAGAGCCTCCGCAATCTTCCGGTCGAGATCGAACTGCCGCCGCAAATCCTCCGCCGAAGTCTTCACTCGCGGATCCATTCGCACATCAAGCGCTGCCTTATACTTCTTCCCGTCAACCGAAAGAACCACCAAATACTGTCCCGGCAAAACCGCAGCTCCCAGCGGATAACGCGGAGTGTCGTGATAAATCGCCGAGATCGGATAATCGTGCGAGAGCACGTCAGGCTCAGCATAATGCAGGTTCCAGACGAAGCGATGCATTCCAGCCGCTGCCGAAAGCACGCGCGCAGGTCGCACCCAATACATCGGAACATTCAGCTCTTTCGGATTGACCGCTTCAGGTTGATCGGCGCTGGAAAAGTGACGCACAACTTGGCCTGTCGCCGCATCCGTAATCTCCAGCGTCACCGGTCCTGTTACTCCAGCTCCAAGCCAGTAATCGATCATCGCTCCGTCTGGAGGATTCTGTCCCGCAGGTTCTTCCGGCGGCAAAGGCGTATCGGGATTGTTGTCGCGCTGCACGCGATACGTCAGTTGCGGAGCATAGAGATGAGCCGTACCGTTCGCGATCTCAGCGCTGAACTGCCGCAACGGCGTGATGTTGTCGAGTATCCAGAACGACCGTCCATGAGTTCCGACCACAACATCGTCATGATGCACAACCAGATCGCGGATCGAAGTCGCCGGCAGATTCAGCTTCAGCGATTGCCAGTGATCGCCATCATCCCACGAGACATAAACGCTGCGTTCGGTTCCGGCAAAAAGCAACCCTTTGCGCTCCGGATCTTCCCGCACCGTGTTCACCGGCTCATTGTCCGGCAATCCGCTGACGATCTTCTGCCACGTTTTCCCGCCATCATGCGTCCGATAGATATAAGGATGCAGATCGTCAACCCGGAAGCGATTCACCGCCGCATATGCAGTCGCGGTATCGAAATGTGACGCATCCATCTGCGCCAGCTTGCTCCAAGGCGTAAGTTCAGCAGGCGTGACATTCTGCCAGTTCTTGCCGCCATCACGCGTCACCTGAATCAGTCCATCGTCAGTGCCAATCCAGATCAGGTTGGCATCTTTCGGCGATGGAGCAACCGCATAGATCACCCCGCGATGCTTGCCCTTCGCCGGATCATCGGCCACAAATGCCCCAAGCGTCGCCGGAACTCCCGGATCTTCGCGCGTCAGGTCTGGACTCACAATCTGCCAGCTATTGCCGCCATCGCGCGTCGCAAACAGCACGTTCGATCCCAGATACAGCACGTGCGGATCCGCCGCCGAGAAGATCAGCGGCGCTGTGCGGTTGAAGCGATACTTCCCCGTCCGCAGCACTACCGGCGAAACCTCGCGCGTCTGTCCCGTGTTGCGGTCGAATACCGTCACCTTGCCGCCATAGATCAGGTTCGGATGCAGCGGATCAGGCGCAACATACCCATATTCCTCAACCCCAACTGTCGTCCAGTCCCGAAACGTGATCTCGCCAAAGTCGCTGCGGCTCGCCGTACCAATCGAACCGCTCTCCTGTTGTCCTCCATAAACCCAGTATGGAAACTGATCATCCGCAATCACATGATAGAACTGCGCTGTCGGCTGGTTGTACCACGAACTCCACGTCTCGCCCCGATTGACGCTGATCGTCGCGCCCTGGTCCAGCGCAATCGCAATGATGTCGGGAATCTCGGGATTAATCCAGATCGTGTGGTAGTCGTCCCCTCCAGGAGCGCCCTTGATGGCAGTGAAGTTCTTGCCCGCATCCGTCGAGCGATAAGTCGAGGTATTCGCGACGTAGATCGTATCCTTATTCTTGGGATCAACTCGCACGCAGCCAAAGTCGTCGCCGCGCCCATAGATCCGCTCTTCATCGTTCATCTGCTGCCAGCTCTCGCCCGCATCGTCGGAACGGTAAATCCCGCTTCCCTTCTTCGCATTCACCCACGCATACATGCGCTCCGGATCGCTCAGTGAAACCGTCGGCCCGATGCGCCCAATGCCTTCCGCCTCGCTCGGCAATCCCTTCGTGAGTTGCCGCCAATGCTCTCCACCATCCGTGGATTTGTACAGACCACTGCCCGCGCCGTTGTAACCACCACCAGTCGTCCAAGGTGGACGCCGCGAAGCCCACATGCTCGCGAAGATTACCTGTGAGTTGCGCGGATCGAAGACCAGATCCATGCCTCCCACGTTCTCGTCCTTGTAGAGAACCTTCTGGAAAGTCTGACCGCCGTCCAGCGACCGGAAGATTCCGCGCTCGGCATTCGGTCCATAAGGATGCCCTTGCGCCGCCACAAACAGGCGATTGGGATCCTTGGGATCGACAATGATCGACGCGATCTGTTGCGCGTCCCTCAATCCCAGATGCTTCCACGTTCGCCCCGCGTCGATCGACTTGTAAATCCCGTCTCCGACGGAAAGATCTGGCCGTCGCAATCCCTCTCCACTCCCAACATAGATCGTGTTCGGATCCGACGGCGCGACCGCCAGCGCTCCAATCGAACCAGTCGGCTGATCGTCGAAGATCGGATTCCAAGTCCGTCCAAAGTCGTCCGTCTTCCAGACTCCGCCATTGTTCGGCGCCATATAGAAGACATTCGGCTGTCCCGGAACGCCCGAAATCGCCACCGTGCGTCCGCCGCGAAACGGCCCAATCGAACGCCAGTGCAGTTCCTGGTACATTGCCCTGTCGTACTGCTGGGCGAAAAGCACGCACGGCAATAGCAACAGGCAGAGCAAGGCAGGCAGAATTCGGAAGCGTCGCACGCTCACAGTTGGTCCCCCATCTGATATCTGAGATCTCATCCCCGAAGAGACCTAAGAATAAACCACCGCAGCGAACATTGGACAGCCAGGTGTCGGATAGTCGGTGGTGGGTCAGTTTGAATTTATTCGGGAAGGGCACGGCTTCAGCCGTGCCATAACCGCCACAAAATCATTGCGGCTTTAGCCTCTGAGGGAATGTGTTGCCTCAAACTGACCCACTATCGGACGTCGGATAGAGGGACAGAAAGATAAAGATACGAGTTGACGCTACGTTCTCGCCGCAGAAACAGCCGACCTGTCTTCCAGATACCGCCGCAACGCGTCTTTCCAATCCGGCATCTGGATCTTGTAAGCGTGGAGACTGTCCGGTGACAGAACAGAATATGCCGGACGCCGCGCCGGCCGCGGAAACTCGGCCGTGCTCACCGGCTTCACTACCGCAGCCAGGCCCGAAGCGCGCACAATCTCAACCGCAAATTCGTACCACGTGCATTCGCCGGAACTGGTCACGTGCACAATGCCGCGAGCATCGTTGCGGCAAAGCCTTACCAGCGCCGACGCCAGATCGCGCGTGAACGTCGGACTGCCCCGCTGGTCATTAACCACGGAAATCTCGGGTCGAGCCGCCGCGAGTTTCAGGATCGTCGCCGGAAAACACTTGCCGCCGTGGCCAAACAGCCACGAGGTTCTGGCTATGCAAACTTCAGGCAGAATTTCTAGCAGCCGCTCTTCCGCGCGGGCCTTGCTCTTGCCATAAACGCTGGTGGGATTTCTCGGATCGGTAATTTCGTACGGCGAGCGTTTGCTGCCATCAAATACGTAGTCGGTGCTCAGAAACAACACCCGCGATCCGGCTTCGCGAGCAGCTTCTGCAACATTCACCGCACCTTCGCAATTCACCGCAAACGCACGCTCACGGTTCGACTCACAGCCATCCACGTCGGTATACGCAGCCGACAGGATCACCCACTCCGGCCTGGAATCGCAAACCGCCTCACGCACTCGCCCGCGGTCGCGGAGGTCCGCGTCTTTAGAAGACAGCGCAGTCAGGCTCTCGGCCTTCAATTCCCGAACCAGGTCCTCGCCAAGCAGTCCGGACGCGCCAAACAACGTAACCCGCATAGCTTGCATTGTACGGAAGGCAGTTCCCAGTTTCCCAGTTCTCATACTGCTTTGCAGGGACGGGTTCACCGGGAAACACGAATTCACCGGGAAATTCGGAGCAATGTTATTCGGGCTTAGCCGCTCGGATCTTTCGCAATCGCCGCAACGCCCGCAAAATCACCACTCCGCTGATCCCAAAGCAGGTCACCGCGGCAAAAGCAATCAAGTTCATCGACTGCCGCTTCAAGCGGAAGTCGTCGGCGAACAACGATACCAAGGCACAAAAAATACCGAGGATGTTCAGCCAGAGAGGGGAATGCACGCTCGGAAGTTCACGCCGAAATCGGACCTGCAGCAGCAGCGCAGCCAGCCCAATTGCGGCCACCACAATCAGCGCGATCGGGCTCGAGAATGCACTCGGGCCGGTATAGATTACGACCAGCGCCAACGCCAACAGCAGCAGACCGGAAGCCAGCACGGTCCACCGTCGTGCTGCGCTCGATCCCGACTGCGGCGGCTGAAACGCGGACGCGGGCTGAGATTCAGACGGCGATCCGGGGTCCGTCACCAGCCGACCTCCAAGCCATTTAACATCCCGTCATTGTATCTGGGCGCCCTTGGTTTTCGCGCTCAGGCGTGATTCGGCATCCACTCCGCCGCGCGATGTTCGCCGTGCGACACTGCATAGAGCACCAGTTCGACACGGCTCGAAATCCCCACCTTGTCGAAAATGCGCAGCAGATACTTCTTGATGGTGTGCTCGCTCAGTCCCAGTTCGACGGCAACTCCGCGATTGGTCAGGCCATCCGCGACGAGCGCAACCACCTGCTCTTCCCGAGGTGTCAGCAACAACCTCCCGGCGGAATTGACCACCCGTAGCGTCGGCACTTCTGAAAGCGCCTCCAGCATGTAGTTCATCTGCTGGCTGTTGATCCAAATCTCTCCCCGTGCAACACACTGGATGCACTTGCAGAGCATCGAAAAAGGAGTATTGGCAAAAAGAAAAATTCCCTTCGCGCCCGCTCGCATAGCACTGACCACCAGATCTCGGTCATCGTTCTCGGTCAGCAGTACAGTCGCGACTCCAGGGTAAGTAACCCGCAGCCATCGCAGCAGGCCGAAATCTTTTAAGTGGTTCCCTGCAATCAGGACCACGTCGGCCGAATTCGATTGCATGAAATCCTGAAGAGCGCTCCCCTCCAATGCCACCGCGGAAACCTCAAGGTCCCGCCGTTCCTTCAATGCTCGCGTTAAGAGTTGCGATTGAATGGCTCCAGAATCGGCGACCAGCACGCGCACGGTTTCGGGTTCAACCGCCGGTGCTGCCGTCGACAACTTCGTGGTGCGCATGATGCTCATGCAGTCATCATGCACTAACCGGCACGGACCGTATGTAGGCACCATCACACCGCCTTTGTGATGAATCCACCGTTCAAAGCCCACTTTCGAGGGCATCCCATCGTGCACAAGTCTTGGTGCACTGAGTCCCACCCCGACCGCAGCGCCTGGACCCGCAATCCTGCCCCCGGCACGCCGTGTGGCGCTTTCATCACATTTTGGATGGCTGAAATGTGCCCTGTACCGCTGTGGATAGCACTTTGCACGTCTTGTTGTGCTTCGGACATGCCGATACCTTCTGGTCACACGGCTCGCAAATTCGAGCCGTTGTAGTCCGCCGTACCGAGCAACGGTGACAACGGAGATGAATGTAATTCGACAAGTCGTTTCAGGAGCTGCAGGCGTGCTCGTCCTGCAGCTAGCCGTGGTCACTTCCGTCGCACAGACTGTACCGTCGCCGGCTTCGCCCCCTGAGTCCTCTGCTCCGCCCGCTGCCGGCATGGCAGCGCCGGAGAGCTCGCAGACCCAGACGCAGCGAAGCCAGGGAGGTTCCGCCAGCGGAGCGACCACACTGCCCGGAAAGGCGGGTGGCCAGGGAGATCCTGCATTCGGAGGGGACCGCCACCCGCTTTATCGGCTTTCAAAATCTGACACTGTAGATGTGAATTTCACTTTTTCTCCCGACTTTAATCAGACCTTGACCGTGTTGCCCGATGGCTTCGTAGCCTTAAAAGGCGCGGGAGCCCTTCTCGCGGAAGGACTCACGGTCCCCGAGATGCAGTCGGCGATTGCCAAAGCCTACCGCGGCTTCCTGCATGAGCCAGAGGTTACCGTGATCTTGAAGGAGTTTGACAAGCCGTACTTTCTCGCTTCCGGCGAGGTTGCGCGGCCGGGAAAGTATGAGTTGCGAGGCGACCTGACCGTAAATGAAGCTGTCGCCATTGCTGGCGGCTTCACTCAGCAGGCCCGTCATTCGCAGGTCGTTGTCTTCCGCCGGATTTCCGCCTACGTCGCCGAGTCCCACGTCCTTGACTTGAAGAAAATGCTGAATTCCCGCGATCTTCGCGAAGATATGCACCTCCAACCCGGCGATTTTATTTACGTGCCGCAGAGCCGGATCTCAAAGATCCGCAAATTTGTTCCAACCAGCTCCATGAGTTGGTACATGAACCCAATGCAATAGCAGCAGGAAGGAGTCGCAGCATTAACTGACCGCTGTTCAAAATCTGGCGGGTCCCTGCACCCGCCGGCTGATCAGTCTCGCTGTAACGAACTATGTCGGTCGAACTGACGGCCAGCTCGCGTGCTGCTTTCTCTCCCACTCCGCGCGAACTCGCGGCTACGCTGTTCCGCCGTCCGCGACTCGTCGCGGCTTCATTCGCGCTTCTATTGCTGATCATGATGTTGTTTGTGATCTTCTCCGCGCGCTACGAATCGCACTTTATGGTCCTGTTGCGCCGCGGTCGTTACGACCCGGTCGTTTCCTCCCAACCCGCCAGTCCCATGGATTTCACTCGTCCCGACATCACTGAAGAAGAACTCAATTCCGAGGTTGAACTCCTCCACGACGACGCGCTTCTCAAACAGGTCGTAACCCTGGCCGGAATGGTGCCCGCCAACACGCCGAAGTCCGAGCTTCCTTCCGAGATCGAACATGCCGCTCGCAAGTTGTCGCGCCGCCTCGATGTCGATGCCCTTAAGAAATCGAACCTGATTCAGGTGAGCTACAAAGACACCAGCCCGCAGCGCGCCGCCCGCGTACTTACCGCACTCTCTACTCTTTACGTGCAGAGGCACACGAATCTGCAACGCCCTCCCGGCGAGATCGAGTTCTTCGACCGGCAAACCGCCGCCTACGAACAACGGCTCCATCGCTCTGAATCCGAACTCGCGCACTTTACCCGCACTCGAGGAGTGGCCTCCGCCGCGCTCGAACGCGATATCGCCCTGCAAAAACTGGGCGAAGCTACCGCGGCCTTCCGCCAGACCGATCAGGACCGCATCGAAACCGAGCGCCGCATATCGTCACTCAGCGAGCAAATCAAGTCGTTTCCCAAACGGTCGGTCACGCTCGAACACTGGGCTGATAATCCGGAAGTCCTCGAAAAGATGAAGACCCACTTGCTTGAGCTCCAGCTCAAACGCACGGACCTGCTCACCCGTTTCGAGCCCTCTTACCGGCTGGTACAGGAAGTCGACCAGGAAATCGCCGACACTCACGCCTCAATCGCTGCCGAAGCACTCACTCCCGTTCGAGACGAAACTACCGACAAAGATCCCAATTACGAATGGGCGCGCATGGAGTTAGAAAAAGCCCAGGTGGGGCGCGACGGTTTGCTGGCACGGCAATCCGAGGCGTCCACTCAGGTCGCATCCCTCCGCTCATTTGCCCAGCAGCTCCAAGCCGACTCTCTGGATCAGCAGGATCTGATGCGCGACGCAAAGGCCGACGAGGACAACTACCTGCTTTACTTCCACAAGCGCGAGGAGGCTCGCATCGGCGACGCGCTAGACGAGCGTCACATTCTCAATGTGGCGATCGTGGAACCACCCGTCGCCCCAGCTCTGCCCGAGCATTCCACTGTTCTGTATTTCGTCGCGGCTTTCGGACTCTCTCTGATGTTCACCGTCGGTATCGCCTTCACCACGGAATACTTTGACCCGACCATTCGCACGCCCGATGAGGCCCTCGGTTTGCTTGAGATTCCCGTATTGGCTTGGTTGCCCGCGCCCGAGCCTGCCGTTCTTCTTCCCTTCAAGTCTCCGTTCAGCCGGCAGAAGATCGCGCGGCAGAGACCTGGCTCATCCGAGGCGGTGGCCGAGTGAGCGCCTTCCAGGAACTCTTCGCTGCAACCCCGGTTGAGTCGGAGCGAGCTGGTGCCGGTCCGATTCGCACCCCGGGTCGACGCAAAACGCCCGTTGCGGCGGCCGCGGCCATCCCCAGCTCAACCGCAGCCACTCCTACCAGCTCAATTCATTGCGCAATTCGTAACGATCAGATCCATAGCCTCGTCCAGCAGCTCTTCCTCCGCCACGAGTCGCCTCCGGTACGGCACGTTGCATTTGCGCCGATTGAGGCATCGACCGAAACCGCAAACCTCTGCCTCGAAGTCGCCCGAGTTCTGGCCGAAGAAGGTAAATACGATGTGGGTCTTATCGATGCCCACTCCGACCGGCTCCTGCCGCAAAGCGAGTCGCTCCAGACCCAGTTGCGGATTCCCTCGCCCAGCCATCCCCAGGCGTCATGGCCGATCGGACCGCGACTCTGGATGGTCCCGCGCCGGAGTTGGCTAACCAATCCCGAGGGTCAGCGTGCCGGGCAGCGGGTCACCGAGCAGGACTTGTCCCGCCTTCGCGAGCTCACATCAGAGTTTGATTTTTCCATCTTGTGGTGCGCTCCCGTTTCCTGGCTCACGGCCAGTATTGGCCAGGCCTGCGATGGCCTGGTGCTGGTGTTGACCGCCAATAAAACTCGGCGTCTCGTCGCTGCCCAAGTCAAAGACCAACTGGATAAAGCGCAGGTTCTTCTGCTCGGCACTGTCCTCGCCGAACGTCGTTTTCCCGTTCCGCAGGGCTTGTATCGGAGTCTGTGAATCTTATGGGCGAACTGACCTCAAACCGGCCTTGGAACTCCGTCCCACCCGATGACCCGTCGCAATACGCGCGCATGATCCCAGGTGTCTCAGCATTGGCTCGTCCCCGTCTCACCTCGGCGCAGGCAGCGCCCAAGGTCCGCGCCATCCCCTCACCTGACGCGAACACAGCCGCCGTGCCCGCGTGGCGCAAAGCGCCTCAGCTTCTGTGGAACCGCACTCGCCCTCAAACTGAACCGCGCAAGATTCTCATCGTCGGAGCCGGTCCCACCGCGCGCTTGATCGCGCAAACCCTGCGCAGTGATCCTTCTTACCACGCCCAAGTCTGCGGCTTCGTCGACGACGAAGTCCCGCTTTCCCCGGTAGTGTTGGGGCGCATCGCCGACCTCGACTGGCTGGCCCGCGGCGAGTTCATCGACGAGATCATTGTCGCTCTCCCCGGCCAGTCCTCCCAGGCGCGTCTGGCTGCCGAGATCGCCTTCCGCAACCATCTCGATATTCGCGCCGTTCCTGACCTGCCTCCCGGACCCTGGCCCGATGCCGAGATCGATCACATCGGCGATGTCCCCATCGTCACCCTCCATCGCGAGCCCTCGCCCGGCACCGCCTTGTCCCTGAAGCGCGCGCTGGATGTCACCGTTGCCGCGCTCGCCTTGCTGCTTACCAGCCCTCTCATGGCGATTGTCGCCGCACTCACTTGGCTCGATTCGCCCGGTCCCGTTGTTTATTCGGCGGAGCGTATCGGCGCCAAAGGATGCCGCTTCCTCTGCTACAAATTCCGCTCCATGGTCGCCAACGCCGACGACCTCAAGGAAAACTTACGCGCCCGCAACCAGCGCGAGGGTCCGACCTTCAAGATCCATGGCGATCCTCGCATCACCCGCCTCGGCCGCATCCTCCGCCGTTACAGTCTCGATGAACTTCCCCAGCTCTGGAACGTCCTCCGCGGCGAAATGAGCCTTGTCGGCCCGCGGCCTCATCCCGTCGACGATGTTAATCACTACGAGCTCCACCACTACCGCCGCCTCGACGTGAAACCCGGCATCACCGGCCTCTGGCAGATTACCGCCCGAGATTGTCCGTCGTTCGAGCTCAATATGCACCTGGATCTCACCTACATCGAGAACTGGACCCTGCTCCTCGATCTGCGCATCCTCCTCGGCACAATTCGCGTGCTCTTCGCGCCAGAAGGAGTCTGACCATCGCATGGATTCACAAACAACGCATTCAGGAACAATGCCTTCACGAATAATGAACGCAACGATCATCCTACGGCCAACAACCGGCCGCAATATAACTTGGGCTGACGTCGACCGAACGTTCTGGAGCGTTGTCGCTCTGCTGCTGCGTCCTCTGCACTTGGGACTGGCTTTTCCATCCATCCTCTACCTGGCAGCAATGACAGTTTTCCTCTTCCGCCCACCCGACCTTTTTTCGTTCTACGCCGACCGCATTGCCTTCGGAATCCTCCTCTTCTTCGTTGCGCTCCGTGTTTTGGCGCTCCGTGACACCGTGCCATTCTTCGCCGGACTCACTTTGCCCATGCTCGCCCTCACCGCCCTCGCCGTCTTCCGCTTGCTGCGCGAGCCCTTTGACCCGCAGATCTGGAGCGTTGTCGCCAGCAAATACATCGTTCCCTTCGCCCTGTTTCACGTCGCCGTGCTCGTCTTTCGCCGGCCTTCGCAACGAAAGCACTTTGAAATCTTCATCCTTCTTGTCCTCGCCTATCTCATATTCGTTTCCATCGCCTTCCTCGCCGACGCTCGCTCGCTCATCTTTCCTCGTTTCATTCTCGACGAAAGTCTCGGCTTTCATCCCGATCGCGCTCGTGGACCCTTCTTGCAAGCTGTGGCCAATGGCGTTTCTCTCAACATGCTTGGCATTCTCGTTCTCGCCCTCTCGCCTCAACGCAAACTCGTCGTCGGAATTCTGTGGCTGGCCTTGCCCGTGGCCGTGCTCGCCACCATGACACGCGCCGTCTGGATCGCATTTGCCCTCTCTGCCTTAGTCCTCGGATTTCGCTCGATCCGACGCAAATTCCTGGCATTTTGCGTTCTGTTGGCACTCACCGGACTTTTCATCGGCCTGACCCTCGGCGTCAGCAAACAGTCGCTGCAAACCGCCCTCGGAAATCGCACCGAAGAGCGCGGCCCCGTCGAAGCTCGCCTGGCGGTTTACCAAGCTGGTTGGGAGATGTTTCAGGAACGCCCTTTCACCGGCTGGTCCGCCGGTGGCATGTATGCCGAGCTGGCCCGCCGCATGGAGGGTTACCATCTCCGCACTTTCTACGTGCACAATACCTACCTCGCTTTGCTGGTCGAGTTCGGCGTCCCCGGACTTGCCCTCTACGCTATCCTTTTCTTCAACCTCTTCCGTCTCTGCTGGCGTCGCCCGCCTGGCGAACCCGCCAGCATCGCCGCGCTGAGAAAAATCTGGCCCCTCCTGCTTAGCGTTTATCTGTTCAATGCCTTCTTCGTCGACATGGCTTACCAGTTCGTCATCGGACTTATGTTCACCGTCGCCGGAATGCTTTGCGCCTCCACGCTTCCCCTCTCGGAGGAATCCGCCGCATGACTGCCATCGCCTACATCGCCAATCAGTTCCCATCTCCGCTCGAACCTTACGTGATGGATGAAATCCTCGAACTTCGCCGTCGCGGCTCACACGTGATCTGCTGCAGCGGCAAACGCGTCGCGCCGCAAGAACTCGCACTCGCCGAACGTGCCTTCTGGAAAGAAACTCTCTACTTTCAACCGCTGTCCGACACCGAACTCTCAAAAGCAGTTCGCCGGCTCACTTCTCATCGCGCCCGACTCTGGCCATTGTTGCGTCCCTTGCTCTGGGAACGCGGTGCTTCCCCCTCACTCCGCGTCCGCGCCGTCGGCCACACTGTCATGGGCGCAGCACTCGCCGAACAGTTGGCGTCGCTCAAATTCGAGCACAGAGTCGAGCACATCCACGCTCATCACGGTTACTTCTCCTCCTGGATGGCGCTCACCGCAGCCCACCTCCTCGGAATCGGCTTCAGCTTCACTTTGCACGGTTCCGATCTGCTGCAACGCGCCGACCTGCTCGCGGCAAAGCTGCGCGCCTGCGATTTCTGTGTCACCGTCTCCGAATTCAACCGCCAGTACATTCTCCGCAACTACCCGTCCACTCCTCCGGAGAAAATTTTCGTGCAACGCCTCGGAGTCGATCGCGTCCTGCCTGTGCCTTCCTCCGCCTCGGCCGTCGAAACCGACCACCGCCGTTTCTGCCTTCTCGCCGTCGGACGTCTTCACCAAGTAAAGGACTATCCCTTCCTGATCAACGCCTGCGCCGCTCTCCGCGACCGGGGCCTCGATTTGCTCTGCTGGATCGCCGGCGATGGACCCGAGCGCCAGGCTCTCGAAAAACAGATAGCTTCGCTGCGATTACAGGGCCGTGTTTGCCTGGTCGGCCACGTTCCTCGCGCCGACCTTCCCGGCTATTACCGCTACGCCGACCTGGTCGTTGTGACCAGCAAGAGCGAAGGCATCCCGGTGGTGCTGATGGAAGCCATGGTGCACGAAAAGTTGGTACTCGCCCCGGCCATCACCGGCATTCCCGAACTGGTCGAGCACCAGCGCACCGGATTTCTCTACCAACCTGGCTCCTTGCCTGATTTCGTCAGCGCCGTCCGCTGGATTCATACCAACCAGGCCTCCTTGGCTGGAATCCAGCGCGCGGCTGCGGCCAGCATCGCTGCTTCTTACAATCGCCAGCGCAATCTCCGGTCTTTCGCGGAGCAATTCCTGGCTCGCATTTCTCATTCGGACGGTGACCATGCGCATCCTCTATTGCAACAAGTACAACTATCCGTTTAGTGGAACGGAAGCCTACCTCTTTGACCTCATTCACCGCATGGATGCCCGCGGTCATGAAACCGCGCTCTTTGCCATGGACCACGGCCGCTCGCCCGCCTTCGCCGGCCGCACCTACACCATCCCGCATCTGGAGTTCAAAGATCCCAACGCCAGCTTCGTGAAGAAACTCAGGATGGCCGCTCACGCCATCTATTCGCCGTCAGCCCGCGCCGCCATGCGTAGCTGTCTTGCCGATTTCTCGCCCGACCTCGCCCACATCCGCGGCATCTACCACCACCTCTCGCCCTCGATTCTCTGGGAACTCAGGCGTCAGCGCATCCCCGTCCTCTACCATCTCAACGATTTCAAGATCTTGTGTCCAACCTACAATTGCGTCGCCCATGGGCGCGCCTGCGAACGCTGCAGCCACGGCGCTTTTCACCATGCTGTCACCAGTGGTTGCTATTCCGGCCCGCGTTCGAGCGCGGCCGTTCTCGCCGCCGAGGCCTATCTACACAAATGGTTGCGTACCTACGAACGCTGCGTCGACCTGTTCCTCGCTCCCAGCGACTTCGTGCGCAGCCAGCTGATCGCCGCCGGTTTTCCCGCGCAACGCATCGAAGTCCTGCAACATTACCAGGCCCTCCCGGCCAACCAGGAATTGGTTCCCGACGAGGGCTACCTGCTTTACTTTGGCCGCCTCTCTGCTGAGAAAGGCGTCTACGAACTTCTGCGCGCCATGGTGCAACTCCCGCACGTCCCACTCGTAATCGCCGGAGACGGCCCCGAGCGCTCCCGTCTGCAATCGCTGGCGCGAGATTTGAACCTGAAACAAGTCCTTTTCGCCGGGCTGGTCCACGGTGAGAAACTCAACAAACTCATCGCCGGATGCAGCTTCTCGGTCTTCCCTTCCCACGCCTACGAGACTTTCGGCAAATCCATCCTCGAATCCTTCGCCTGGGGACGTCCCGTTGTCGCCTCTGATCTGGGTTCACGCCGCGAACTCGTCCAGCACGGCGTCACCGGTCTCCTCTATCCCGTTGGCGACCGCGAACAGCTCGCTCATTCCATCGAATTTCTCTTTGGCCGTCCTGATCTCACCGAAAAAATGGGCGCCGCCGCTCGTGCTCGTGTGCAGGCAAACCACGACCCTGATCGGCATCTGGAAAAGCTTCTCGATCTCTACTACCGCCTGACCTCTCCCAAAACAGCTCTCTCTTTCCCCACCCAGCCCGCCATTGCTCCCAAGCCCCTGCGCCATCGCCGCGGCCTTCGTGTCGCTTTCATCGGAGGCCGCGGCCTCGTCTCCAAATACAGCGGCATCGAATCGTATTACGAACAGGTTGGCTCTGAACTGGTTCGCTTCGGACACGACGTCACCGTCTACTGCCGCAACTACTTCACTCCTTCCATCGCCACCCACCATGGCATGATCGTTCGCCGTGTACCAACCATCCGCTCCAAGCACCTCGAGACATTCGTCCACACCCTGTTAAGCACGATTCACGCCATGTTCTCCGATTACGACATCGTCCACTACCAGTGTCTGGGACCCGCCCTCTTTTCCTTCCTTCCACGTCTCGCCGGCAAGAAAACCGTGGTCACCGTCCAGGGTCTCGACTGGCAACGCCGCAAATGGGGTCAAATCGCATCGCGCGTGCTCCGCTTGGGAGAAGCCGCCGCTGTCTACTCTCCCAACACCACCATGGTCGTCTCGCGCACCCTACAGCAGCACTACCGTCAGCACTACCACCGCGATACGATCTACGTCCCCAATGGAGCTGCGCTCGCATCCCGCCGTCCGCCTCGCCAACTGCTCGCGTGGGACCTCGAACCCGGCAACTACGTTCTATTTCTGGGCAGATTTTCCCGTGAAAAAAACTGTCATCTCCTCATCGACGCCTTCGAGACCCTCCACACCGGCATGAAGCTCGTCCTCGCCGGAGGTTCGAATGCCGGATCCAGTCGCTCCGATGCCTATGTCACCGAACTCCGCCGCCACGAATCCGCCCAGATCCGCTTCCTGCCCTGGGTTTCAGGAAACGATCTCGAAGAACTCCTCTCCAATGCCGCCTTGTTCGTGCTTCCCTCCGATCTTGAAGGCCTGTCGCTCGCTCTGCTCGAGGCCATGGCCGCCGGCGTATGCGTTCTGACCAGCGACATTCCCGAAAACCTTGAAGTCGTTGACGGTGCAGGTTTCACTTTTCATCACGGCGATCAGCCGGATCTCGTGCGTATGCTCGACTTGCTCGTGCACAATCCCACTCTTCGTCATCAGGCCGCAACCCGCGAACGCGAACGCGTCCAAAGCCAGTACCGCTGGCAAGACATCACTCGTTCGATCGAAGCAACCTACTACAACGCGCTCGGCTGGGATCCTGGTGACCGCGCATCTGGCCAAACCCACATCAGCGCCGCCACAAATCACGCGGAAGAAACCTGCGTCGCTCCCGTTCTCGGTTTGCGTCGCTGATTTCGCTGCACCAGTGATTTCAAATCGAGCGTTTGCCCTCGTTACACAATTAGCTCACTGCGTACCCTTAGTAACGTCGCTCCCGTCTTTGGCGTATGAATTAACGTTTATGATTAGAAGGGAAATGCGGTGTTCAGGTGCGACGCCGCCCGTTTGCATGGAAGATCTCATCCTGGTCACCGGCGGCGCCGGCTTCATCGGCTCCAACTTCATCCTGCACTGCCTTGCCGCAGATCGCCCGGCTTCCGAATCTCCCCGCATTCTCAATCTCGACAAACTCACCTACGCCGGCAATCTTCACAATCTGCGTGCCGTCGAGAACCATTCCCGCTACCGCTTCGAGCTGGGAGACATTGTCGATCGCGATTTCATCCGTGATTTGCTGACTCGCGAGCAGCCCCGCGCCATCGTTCACTTCGCCGCCGAAAGCCACGTCGACCGCTCCATCCATGGCCCCGACGATTTCGTTCGCACTAACGTCAACGGAACCTTCAGCCTGCTCGAAGAATCCCGCGCCTACTGGTCGGCTCTCCCTGAGCCCGACCGCGCAAAGTTTCGTTTCCTTCACGTCTCCACCGACGAAGTCTATGGATCGCTCGGCCCCGCCGACCCCGCTTTCACCGAGACCACTCCCTACGCGCCCAACAGCCCGTACTCCGCGTCCAAAGCGGCTTCCGACCATCTCGTCCGCGCCTACCACCATACCTACGGACTGCCCGTTCTCACCACCAACTGCTCCAATAATTACGGCCCGCACCAGTTTCCTGAAAAACTGATTCCCCTCATGATCCTGAACGCCTGCGCCGGCAAACCGCTCCCGATCTATGGCGATGGCGAAAATGTCCGCGACTGGCTCTACGTCGAGGACCACTGCCGCGCCCTTAGCACCGTGCTCGCTCACGGCCATGTCGGAGAAACCTACAACATCGGCGGCGGCAGCGAAAAAAAGAACCTGGAAATTGTCTCCGCCATCTGCGCGTTGCTCGACGAATTGCGCCCTGACGACCCCGTCGTCCCCCACCAACAGCTCGTCACGTTCGTCAAAGATCGTCCCGGACACGACCGCCGCTACGCCATGAACACAACCAGGATTGAGCGCGAACTCAACTGGCATCCTCAGGAGACATTCGCAACCGGAATCCGCAAAACCGTCCGCTGGTATCTTGAAAACGAAGACTGGGTTCGCGACGTAACCAGCGGCAGCTATCGTCAATGGATGGCCAAGCAGTACGCCACCGAGCGCTCATCCCGATGACTAAACCCGCGATACCACCGTACAAAGGCATCATCCTCGCCGGAGGATCGGGCACCCGCCTCTATCCCGTCACCCACGGTCTCGCCAAAAGCCTGCTGCCCGTCTACGACAAGCCGATGGTGTATTACCCGCTCTCCACGCTGATGCTCGCCGGCATCCGCGACATTCTCGTCATCTCCACGCCCGACGACCTCCCCCGATTTCAGCACTTGCTTGGCGATGGCTCCCGCTTTGGCGTTCACTTCGAGTATGCGCCCCAACCCAAACCCGAGGGCATCGCCCAGGCATTTCTCATCGGCAGAAATTTCATCGGCTCCAGCGGTTGCGCCCTCGTGCTCGGCGACAACATTTTCTACGGCCATGATCTCGTCAAGGAACTGCGCGCCGCAACCGGGCAGTCAAATGGCGCTCGCGTCTTCGCCTATCCCGTCAACGACCCCGAACGCTACGGCGTCGTCGAGTTCGACCCTCACGGCAAGGCCCTTAGCATTGAAGAAAAACCATTGCAGCCGAAGTCACGCTACGCCGTCACCGGACTCTACTTCTACGACAGTCAGGTCATCGACATCGCCGCCGGTCTCAAGCCTTCGAAACGCGGCGAACTTGAAATCACCGACGTCAATCGCGTCTATCTCGATCGCAATCAACTCAACGTCTGCGTCATGGGACGAGGCACAGCCTGGCTCGACACCGGCACCCACGAAGGCTTGATGGAAGCCTCTTTATTCATCCAAACCCTGCAGAAGCGCCAGGGCCTCATGGTCGCCTGCCCCGAAGAAATCGCCTATCGCTCCGGCTACATCACCGCCGCTCAGCTGGAATCGCTGGCGCAGTCGATGTGCAACAACGCATACGGCGCCTACCTTCTGCAACTATTGCGCGAGCGTGTGTTCTAAAGTACTTTTCACTTTGCCTTGGCCTGAATGTCTGGCGCTAGCCTTGGCCTGAATGTCTGGCGCTAGCCTTGGCCTGACTTTGGGTGGCGCAGGCCTTCAGGCCTGCGATAAAGTCACTAAGAAACGCGGCTTTAGCCGCTGAGGTCAAATTGGTTTGTAGCAAAGCAATTCTAAGCATGCGGATCGCGATGAAAACTTCCCGATGAAAAAAATCTCCACCACTCTTCCCGGACTTCTGCTCCTCGAACCGCGCGTCTTCGGCGACAGCCGCGGCTTCTTTCTCGAAAGCTACAACCAGCGCACTTTCGCCGAATTGGACATTACCGAACCCTTCGTCCAGGACAATCACTCCCTGTCCGAGAAAAATGTCATTCGTGGCTTGCACTACCAGATTCGCCAGCCCCAGGGAAAACTTGTGCGCGCCATCACCGGCGAGATTCTCGACATCGCGCTCGATCTCCGCCGCAGTTCTCCCACCTTCGGAAAATGGGAAGCCATCCGGCTTTCCGGCGAAAACAAATTGCTGTTATGGATTCCTCGCGGCTTTGCTCACGGCTTCAGAGTTTTGTCTCCGAACGCCCACGTCCTCTATAAGACAACCGACTTCTATGCGCCCGAGCACGAGCGTACCCTGGCTTGGAACGATCCCACTCTGCACATCGACTGGCAACTCGATAGCGACCCGGGTATCTCTCCACTCATCTCCGCCAAAGACCAGCAAGGCGTTCCGTTCGACCAAGCCGAAAAATTCGATTAGCGATTCGATCAGCGTTTCGATTAGCGTTTAGCTAACGAACGCCTCACTTCAGCCGGAATTCCACAGCAATTGACGTTTCCACCGCGACCGGCTTTCCGTCATAAAGATACGGTTCGAATTTCCACCCCTTCACCGCATCCGTCGCCGCCTGCACCAGCGCGCTCGGTCCGGAGACAGTCCGCAACCTTCCCACGCTCCCATCCACCCCGATCACCGCATCCAGCACCACCAACCCTTCGGTGCCAGCAGCCCGCGCCGCCTCCGGATACGCCGGTTCGACCTTCGTCACAATCCTGTTCTGCATCGTGTCGAAAGAAACCTGGATTTCACCCGAGCTCCGGTCTCCCGGCCCCGCCGCCTGCGCGTGCGTTTCCAGTTCGCTCCACGACCTTTGCCACTGCCACCACCCCAGTGCGCCCAGCCCAAGCACGCAGGCCAGCAATACATAAAGCCCGCGCCGCCCTACACGAACTCTGCGCCGGGAGGCACCAACCGCTTCCGCAACCACTACGTTCGCTTCCGTTCCCGAACTTTTTGCCGGAACTTCGGTTCTCTCTTCTTTCTTAAACTCCACCGGCCCCGCGCCCTCCCGGTAAACCCAATACCGGATCATCTCCCGCTGTTCCACCGACAACCCCACAAATTCCAGGCCGCAATGCAGCCGCGACTGATAACGCACCCGCGCTCGTGCCCGCACCGGCACCCCTACGTTCGGAAGCCGCAGTTCAACCGCCACCTGTTGCCCAGCGGCCATCTCCCCGGCTACCACCGCGCCTACGCCAGCTTCGCTGATGTCGGTGCAGCGTCCGGGCAAATTTTCGGGAACTCCAGACCGCAACACGATCAAATCCAGAGGAACATTGATGGGATGTCGGGGGAACAAACGACGCGGCGTTTCTTCTAACGCCACCGCTCGAGCTGCACTCATCAGACCGCCTCCGCAGGAATCAAAATCCTTATCATGCGGCTGGAATCAAAACGAACGCGGCGCGTGCATACAACGTTGACCCGAGTATAGCGGAACCATTCTTGCCCTACCTCTTTATTTTGTCGTCACCTTATATATTTTTCTAGTCCGGAGCATAGTCCCGAGCATAGTCCCGAGCTTAGTCCCGAGCAAAGCCCACAGCAAAATAGTTTGTCGCCTCCGGGCGAGTCACCTTGCCCTACTCCATGTCCCGCCAGTTCTTGCCCACTCCAATCTCTACCACCAGCGGAACCGCGAGCGTATGTGCGTTCTCCATGTGCTCTCGTACCAGCGGCTTCACCACATCGATCTCGTTCTGCGGAACTTCAAACACCAACTCGTCATGCACCTGCAAAGTCATTCGCGACTTCAGCCCGCGCTTCCGAATGTCCTCATCAATCCGAATCATTGCCAGTTTGATCAAATCCGCCGCCGTTCCCTGCAGCGGAGTATTTACCGCCGTACGCTCGGCAAAGCCGCGCTGGGTGGCGTTCTTGCTATCAATATCGGGAATCGGCCGCACCCGCCCAAACAGTGTCTTCACCTTCCGGTCGCGCCGCACCTGCTCCAGCGTCGCATCGATGAAAGCCCGCACGCCTGCATATTTTTCAAAATATGCCTCGATAAATTTTCGCGCCTCGCTCGGCTCAATTCCCAAATTCTGCGAAAGCCCAAACGCCGACAACCCGTAGACAATTCCAAAATTCACCACCTTGGCTTGCCGCCTGTGGTCCGGCGTCACCATCAGCGGTGGCACGTCAAACACCTGCGCCGCCGTCAGCGTGTGAATGTCATCCCCGCGCCGAAACGCTTCCACCAGCAATTTGTCTTTCGAATAATGCGCCAGCAGCCTCAGCTCAATCTGCGAATAGTCCGCCGCCAGCAATACGTGTCCTGGCTCAGCGGTAAACGCTGCGCGAATCTCCCGCCCCAGTTCCGTGCGAATCGGGATATTCTGCAAATTCGGGTTCGTCGACGCCAGTCTCCCCGTCGCCGTTCCCGTCTGCACAAAAGTCGTATGCACGCGCCCGCTCCCGGAGCGAATCAGCAACGGCAGAGCATCAACATACGTCGACATCAACTTCGTCAGTTGCCGGTATTCCAGCACCAGCCGCGGAACTTCGTGATCTTCCGCCAGCCCTTCCAATACATCGACCGCCGTCGATATCTTTTTCCCTTTCCCATATTTCACCGGAATCGGCAGCCCCAGCTTATTGAAGAGCACATCTCCCAGTTGCTTCGGAGAATTGATGTTGAACTCCATGCCGCAGCGCTCATAAATATCGCGCGCCTTCGTCGCCGCCTCGCGCTGCAACTTTACCGACATTTCCGCCAGCGCCGTCGGATCAATCTTCACTCCCGCCGTTTCCATTCGCGCCAACACCGGCACCAGCGGCGCATCGATCTCCTCATACACCGATGTCAGCCCCTGTTCGTCAACCTCCGCTCGCAGAACACTCGCCAGCCGCCCCGTAATGTCCGCCGCTTCCGCCGGATTGCCGCTCAGCTTTAAATTGAATCGCCGCAGCGCCACCTCCGGCAACAAGTGCGACGAGTAAGTCGGATCCAGCAGATAGGAATACAGCATCGGATCATGCCGCACGCCCGCCAGCGCAATCCCCCGTTCACCAAACTGCTCGCCAAAATTTTCGCCAAAATAATGCAGTGCAGCCTTCAGATCGTGCACCGTCTTCGGCACTTCAGAACCTTCAAGCAGCGTTTTCACGCGATCCAGTAGCGCCCGATCCTCCAGCCAGACCATCGCCCCGCCGCCGGCCGCGTTTGAAATCGCAATGCGCTCGCCATTGCGCTTGCTCTCGCCGCTCGCATCGTTACCCCGATCCTCTGACTCCGCCGGTTGCAAAGCCAGAAACCCCGACTGCGCCGGCGGAGCTTCATCCTCCACAACGCTCTCAGCGGCACTACTCTCAGCGTGCTCACTCGGAATCGCCAATGCGAGCGCAGCATTCTCACCCAGCCCTCGCAAGTAAGCATCAAATTCAGCTTTGGTTTTGATCTCCTGGTAATCGCCCGCTTTCACTTCCACCACCGGAAGCAGCTCTTTCAGCAGCGACGTAAATTCCAACTCGGCAAACAGCGCGCGCAACGCTTCCGCATCCGGATCGCCCGCCTTCATCGCCTCAACATCCAGTTCCACCGCTACATCGGTGTCAATCGTCACCAGTTGTTTGCTGTAAAGAATGTTGTCGCGATTGTTCTGTAGCGATTCGCGATACGTTTTCTTTTCCACCTCCGCCGCCCGCTCCAAAGCCGCTTCCACGCTGCCAAAACGCTGGATCAGTTCCACCGATCCTTTGTCCCCAATCCCCGGAGCTCCCGGAACGTTGTCCACCGAATCCCCGCGCAGCGCCATCACATCCACCACCTTCGACGGAGGCACGCCCAGAATTTCCTCCACCTTCGCCGCGTCGCAAATCAGATTGTCCTTCGGAGGATTCAACACGCAGACCGCATCGTTCACCAACTGCAGCATGTCTTTATCGCTTGACACCACAAATACCGGATACGATTCCGCCGCCGCTTTCCGCGCCAGCGTCCCAATCACATCGTCCGCTTCATATCCTTCCAACTGCAAAATTGGAATCCGATACCCCTCCAACGCCCGTCGGATATACGGAATCTGTTGCACCAGGTCTCCCGGCATTTCCGCCCGATTCGCCTTGTACCCGCCATACTGCGATTCCTTGAACGTCTGCGTCTTGATGTCGAACTTCCGAATCGTCGTGATCTGTTCCGCCTGCTGGTTTCGGATCGTCGGCGCCCCCACATCGAACACCGCCGCCAGATACTCCGGCGAAAAATCATCCCGCAGCTTGCGCAGCATATTCACAAAAACGAAAGTTGCCGCCGTCGGCAATCCCGTCTTCGTAGACATCGGCCGCTGCCGCGCCATCGCATGATAGGCGCGAAAGATGAACGACATCGTATCGATCAGAAAAACCCGCCCTTTGCCCACGTCACCGGGATGCATTGGATTCGATCTGGTCCGCGCCACCGAAGCCCGATCGGAAACAGCAGCAGGCCCCGGCGCGACACTCACAGGCGGCGATTTCTTTTTGGCAGGCAAGAATCCAAGTTTAGCAGCTACGGAATACTGAACCGCGTCCTCGCGTTTAGCGCCCGAACGCCTGACCACCAACAAACCGCAAACGATATACTCAACCCTATGGACGTCGCTCCCTCTGAACTTGCGCACCGCGAGCTCTACAACATTCTCATCAACGCCGTCGTCCCGCGGCCCATCGCGTGGGTTTCAACTCTGAGCGCCTCCGGACAACCGAACCTCGCGCCCTTTTCCTTCTTCAACGCCGTCTGCGCCAAGCCTCCCCTGCTCGCCTTTGCTCCAGGAATGCGCCCGCCCAAAAAGTCCGAAGCCGCCGCCGACGCAACCGCCGGACACCCCGGCGTACATGTCAAAGACACCCTGCGCAACGTTCGCGACACCAGGGAGTTCGTCATCAATCTGGTCACCTTCGAACTCGCTGAAGCCATGAACCTGACCAGCGGCGAATATGAAGCCTCCGTCAACGAATTCGAATTAGCGAACGTCGCCTCCGCCCCATCGACCATCGTCCGTCCGCGCCGCGTGGCCGAGTCTCCCGTCAGCTTCGAATGCAAGCTGCATCAGATTCTCGATTTCAATCCCGAGCCCGAGGGCTCCAGCCTCGTCATCGGCCAAATCGTCTCCATTCACATCAACGAGCCCTATATAAAGGATGGCCGCCTCGACCGTGACTCGTTCGATCTCGTCGGTCGCATGGGCGGCATGCAGTACACCCGCACCACCCAGCGCTTTGAGATGGTCCGCCCCAAAGTAGAGTGAACGTGACAGTCAGTGTGAACATCGGCCGCGTGCTCTCGCTCGCCCAGCCGCAGCTTGCTTCCTTGCCTGGTATCTTCGGACACGGGATTTAGCAAACGACCAGCGACCGCCGGCCAACGACTCCTCACCCACCCCGACTGCTAAAATAAATACGAACCTATGTTCGAGAATCTCCAGGAAAAACTCCAGCGCGCCTTCAAGTCTCTTCGCGGACAAGCCGTCCTCACCGAAGAGAACATTTCCGAGGCGCTGAAACAAATTCGTCTGGCTCTCCTCGAAGCCGACGTCAACTTCAAAGTCGTCAAAGAGCTCATCGACCGCATCCAGGCCAAAGCCGTCGGACAGGAAGTCCTGACCGCGCTCTCGCCCGGCGAGCAGGTCATCAAGATCGTCCGCGACGAACTCGTCGCGACTCTTGGTCAAGACACAGCGAAATTAAAATTCGCCTCGCAGCCGCCCACCGTCGTCCTCATGGCCGGATTGCAAGGTTCAGGCAAAACCACAACCTCTGGCAAACTCGCCAACTGGCTCAAGAATGGCGGGCACCGCCCGTTGCTTGTCTCCGTCGACGTCTATCGCCCCGCCGCCCGCGAGCAACTCAAAGTCGTCGCCGCCGCCATCAAGGCCAACATTTACGAAGGCGAAGTTGGTGAAGCCAATACCGCAACCGTCGAGCGCCTCGCCAAAGAAGCGCGCCGCGAAGCCATCAATTCCGGATGCGATGTGCTCATCGTCGATACTGCCGGCCGTCTCCACATCGACGACCAGCTCATGGAGGAGATGCAGTCGCTCAAGCGCCTGCTCAATCCGCAGGAAATTCTTTTCGTCGCCGATTCCATGACCGGACAGGATGCCGTCAACTCCGCCGACGAATTTCACAAGAAGCTCACCCTCACCGGCGTGGTCCTCACCAAAATGGATGGCGACGCTCGCGGCGGCGCGGCGCTCTCCATCCGCCAGGTCACCGGACAGCCCATCAAGTTCATTGGCATCGGCGAAAAATACGATGCGCTCGAGCCTTTTCATCCCGACCGCATCGTCTCCCGCATCCTCGGCATGGGCGACATCCTGTCGCTGATCGAGAAGGCTGAGTCGCAGATCGACAAGAAAAAAGCGCAGGAATTGGCCACCAAGGCCTTCAGTGGCGATGGCTTTTCGCTCGAGGATTTCCGCGACCAACTGCGCCAGGTTCGCAAGATGGGATCGCTGCAAAGTCTCATGGGCATGCTGCCGAGTATCGGCGCGTTCTCGGGCTTGCAGAAGGCGGCTGACAAAGTTGACGAGAAGCAAATTAATCGCGTCGAAGCGATTATTAATTCGATGACTGGGTTCGAGCGCAACCATCACGAAGCCATCAATGGCAGCCGCCGCAAGCGCATTGCTCGCGGCTCCGGTACCAGCGTGCAGGAAGTCAACAACCTGCTCCGCCAATATGCCCAGATGAAAAAAATGTTCAAGCAAATGGGCAAGCCCAGCTTCGCGCGGCGCATGGCGGGGATGAAGTTCCCCGGGATGTAGAAATGATAGCCGCTGGCAACGATTAGAACTGTTTTCGTGAGTGGGTCTCGGGAAGGGCACGGCTTCAGCCGTGCCGCCGGCACCATCAATGATGAGGGCTTTAGCCCCTGAGGGCGTCGGCACTCGCTGCCTTGTAGTCAATCCGTCGGACGGCTCTTAGCTTGAACAGGTCATCGCCGACCGTCCCGATTTTACCGGCAGCTGACCACTGCCAACTGCTCCTTATGAAGTGGCGATCTCTCACCGAACTCCATCCTGTCACTGAAGCTCGACCGCTGCGCGAAATTTTTGCCGAGCGCAAGGAGCTTATCGCGAATTACGTCCCTGCCGATCTTCAGGCTGTCCACTCGCGAACCGTAGCTGGCCTCAAAGCTCAGGCATTCGCGGCCCATGCTCTCAAGGCTGGCGCAAATTCTCCCTCGTTCGAACTTCCGGACCACAACGGCAAGCTTGTTTCTTCCGCCAATCTTCTCCGCCAAGGTCGCCTCGTGCTCATCTTCATTCGCGGGCGCTGGTGTCCATTCTGCGTTGCGCAAATGGAGGCTATGTCCTCGATCGCGCCTGAGATTGCCGCAACGGGAGCTGCGCTGGTTGCAGTTTCTCCACAGACCGAGAAGCAGGCTTTCTTCATGCACGATCAGCACAAGCTCGCTTTCCCGCTGCTCGTCGATGCTCAAAACGCGCTTGCCCGGCAGTTCGGGCTGGTCTATCGCGTTCCGCAAGAACAGCAGTCTCTTTACAGCCGAACCTTTGTCAATCTGCCCTTTGCCAACGGCGACTCGAGTTGGGAGCTGCCGATCCCCGCAACTTACGTGATTGACTGCGATGGCCGCATCTTGTTTGCTTCGGCGAATGAGGATTACTCGGATCGGCCTGAGCCGGTTGAGATCGCGGAAGCGGTTCGGCTGACACGCGACCGGGATAGGCCTTTGCCAGACTGAAGAAATTTGACGGGAAACATTCGACCCGGATTCTCAAGCTCGCTGTGCCATTGCTTTCGGCTTTGCATGTTTTTCTCCCGCAGACGGTTCGTGCTCAAAGTGCGATGGCAGCACATCATTCCAAAACGAACTATCCGCTGCCATCGCAGAGACCCCGATCTGTCCCGCATCGCTGGTATCTTCTCTTCCTACCCACGCAACTGAGAATTGCTCAAGCTTTTGCGAGCGGGCCAGGGACACCTGGCTGCCCAGCCGGAGTTTGCCCCGGACCCCTCTCAGCAAAGCTCCATTACGGCTGACGTTGATGGTTGTGACGTCCTGACTTATAGGCTGCCCACTGACATCGCTGGCGGCAAGGCGCACGGGCAGCGAAACCTCGAATCTACGATCGGCGCGTTCGATCTTGAACTGCCGCATCAGTTCAGTTAGCTCGGCGGCGACGGAATCAAGGTCATGGGCGGCTTTTTGTGACTCTTGTGCGCGCGCCAGAGTGCCTTCGGCCGCCTGCGCCACACTCGCTATGTTAGTCGAGATCTCTCCAGCGCCACTGGCGGCTTCGCGGCTGTTGCGGGTCATCTCATTGGTGGTCGCGCTCTGCTCCTCCACGGCCGTTGCAATGGTGGCGGAGATACTGTTGATCTGAGCAATGACGTTAGAGACGGTTGCGATCGCGGCAGCGGCACCCTTGGTGTCCGCCTGGATCGCCGTAATTTTCAAACCAATGTCTTCGGTGGCTTTGGCCGTCTGCTTGGCCAGCTCTTTTACCTCGTTGGCTACAACCGCGAAACCCTTGCCGGCTTCGCCCGCGCGCGCGGCTTCAATCGTGGCGTTCAAAGCCAGCAAGTTGGTCTGCTGCGCGATGGAGGTGATGACCTTCAGAACTTCTCCGATCTCCTTACTCGACTTGCCCAGTTGAAGAACCGTGGCATTCGCAGTTTCGGCGGCGCTCACCGCCGAGGCCGCGACTTTGGCAGCTTCGTGGGCGTTGGTCGCAATATTTTGAATGGTCGAGGTCATCTCGCTCGCGCCCGTCGAAAGGCTCTGGAGATTCTCGGTGACCTGCTGCGTGATGCGCGAAGCGGAGTTCGATTGCGTGGCTGTCTCTCCACAATTGGCTGTGATCTGCTCGCTGGCCTCGAGCAGTTGCTGACTGGAGTTCGCCAGTTGGTTGGTGTGAGATGAGATGCCGCGGAGGATGTGCTGGAGTTTGTCCATGAACAGGTTGAAGAGGCGGCTGACCTCCCCGACCTCATCGTTTCCGAAGCCGCCCGCCGCGTCCAGCCGCTTGGTCACGTCCCCCTCGCCCTCGGCGATATCTTGAATCATCCGGGTCAGTCGCCTTAGCCTCGAGGAGATGCCACGGCCGAGAAAAATCGCGACGAAGGCTCCGATCGACAGTTCCGCCAGCGAGGTCAAAGCCAATGCCACGTTGAGCGAGTGCATCCCCTTGTCCAGATCATCCTGGCTTTTTTGCAGCACGGTCTCGAACGAATCGGCCATCTCTCCGAGAGGCTTGGCCAGGGTTTCGGCGAAGGCGCGATCCTGCTTTTCCCGTATGCCATTGGTTTTCAGATAGGTAAGCACCGCGCTCATGACCATCAGGCCCAGCACCAGCCCGAAGCCCAGTCCCAGCTGTTTGCCTAGTGTAAGTTTCATGCGCTCCTCACCACCTCTGGATCTTTCCGGAGGCAGCCCTGCCTGGCCGGTGCGGCGACACGCAAGGTCGACGTCGCGTGGCACTGGCGTTTCAAGCGACCGCTCATCTTCTACTTCGGTCGATTGGAGATAAGCATTAGGGGTGTTGGCCCGCCGAGGGACATAGCAGCGTGGGTGGGCAGGCTGGAAACTAGCCGCACCCGGCCCTCGACCGTCGGGACTATACTGGCCAGCCGGAGCCGCCGGAGGACCTGGCGGTCGTGCAAAAGTGAGATGTGTTCCACGTGGAACACTTTGCATATATTTTTGTGCATACAATTGTGTTAGCATAATAACGTACGGACAATGGACCCAAATGAAACCACGCAAACGAGTTACGAAGCGCAGGAAGACATCGCGTAAGAAATACCCGGTAAAAATTACCAGGATCGAGGCTTCGGCAAAGCCGGGAATGCTTCCGCAGTTCTCGCCGGAAGAGTTAGCCGGCATATACAGGCCGCTCAAAAAACCGGTCACTCTGCGACTGGATGCCGACATTTTGGGATGGTTCCAGCGAGGTGGTCGGGGTTACCAGACCCGAATCAATCAGGCCCTGCGAAAGTTAGTGATGGAGGAACATAAGAAGGGGCGAGCCTAAGGACTTCGTTTTCCCGCTGAGCGCAG
The DNA here is from genome assembly GCA_035287825.1 of Terriglobales bacterium. GTDB lineage: Bacteria > Acidobacteriota > Terriglobia > Terriglobales > Acidobacteriaceae > Acidiflorens. The sequence continues at coordinate 1,913 of DATEBK010000274.1, read as the reverse complement.
GATGCTGCGGGCGGAAAGCGCTGGCGAACGGGACAACCGTGTTCCCATGGGGCAGCAACTAAGAACAACTCGCGTATAGTGGTCGCAGAGTGTGGGATGTGAGGTGCGGGCCATTTGTCGTTGATCTGTTGAGTTGCTGTTGTCGTCTCAACCTACGTTGAACGGCTTGGAGACCGGAGAATGAGCAAGCGCCGCGAGCCTCGCAAAGAGGTGCAAGCCACGGTACGGATCTTCGGCACCGACAGCAGCGGCAAGGTGTTCACCGAGAAAGCGACGGTAGTCAACGTCAGCCGGCACGGAGTCGAGTTGAGCGACGTGCAACCGAAGCTTAATCTCGACGAGATTGTGGGCCTGACCTACGGCGCTAACCGGGTTCATTTTCGCGTGAAATGGGTGGGGCAATCTGGCACGCCCAAAGCCGGACATGTGGGCCTGCTCAATATTTCTCCCGAGAAGCCGCTTTGGGATTTTCCTCTGCCCGAAGCCACTCCAGACAGCTTCAAGGGTCGAATCTCGGTGGAGAGACGGCAGTACCCGCGCTTCAAGTGCCACAACTCGGTAGAGCTTCATACCCCAGGCGGTCCATCATTTTGGGCGACGATTGCGGAGCTCAGTGTGGCCGGCTGTTTCATCGAAATGGCGATTCCGCTGGCGCCGGGAAGCGCGGTGAAAGTAGGCATCTGGATTAACGATGTCAAGGTGTGGGCGGAGAGCGAAGTCAGTTACAGTACTCCCGGATTTGGAATTGGGGTGAAATTCAACAAGATCTCCGAAGCAGACGTTGAACGAATCCGGCAATTTCTGGGGACGCTGTCGCCGTTGGGCAGGAAAGCGGGGCTGTGAAGGTTGAACGATTTCACATTTATTCGTCGTGGCAGGAGCACGTTGGGCCACGATCAAGATGCATAGATCCTTCGCTCGCTTACCCCGCTCGCTCGGGATGATGGCCTTAAACTGATGCAGCGAGTTTGCGGGACTCGGGGTTATTTCCTGGGGCGGGTGTTCATACCGAAGTCTTGCTCGATGCGGCGGTACCAGGTTTCGTCATCGCTGGCGTGTAGTGCCACCCATTCCTCGTCGGTCATCTGGCTGCGCCACTGCAGGAAGCCGGCGGCATCGGGTCCGACCAAATGGCGGAGCTGCCAGGTTCCGCTGTCGGCGACTTCGAGAATTTTCTGCGCGACGAGGGAAGGCGGCGCGGGGTTTTTCAGCGAGGCTTCAAAAAGAGCGGCAAAACGCGCCTGCTGCGGGTAGGGAGACTTGGACGCAGGACGTTCGAGGCGGCGCGCCATGGCGGTATCAATGATGCCGGGTTCGACCAGGGCGACGCGGACATTGAACATCTTCATTTCGCCGGCGAGCCCTTCGGTCACGGCTTCGAGCGCCCACTTGGACGCGGTGTAGGGCGACAACGGCGGATTGGTAACGCGACCGGCGACCGAGGACACGTTGATGATGCAGCCGCTGCGGCGTTGGCGCATGTGCGGCGCAACGGCCTGAATGCAGCGGATGGCGCCGAAATAGTTGGTCTCCATGACGGCGCGAAAATCGGCCAGCGGAAGTTCTTCGATGGAGCCCGATCGCTCCACTCCGGCGTTGTTGACGAGCACGTCAATCGGACCTTGCTTCAGAATGGCGGCGATGGCATCGCGCACGGACGGATCGGAATCGACATCCATGGCTGAGACGACGATTGGCAGCTTCTCTCGCGTCGCGATCTGCGCCAATTCCGGAGACTGCGCGGGGTTGCGCATGGTGGCATAGACTTTGTGGCCGGCGCGGGCGAAAGCCAGTGCGGCTTCAAAACCGATTCCTTTACTGGTTCCAGTGATGAGTACCGAGGACATGAGCGACTCCTTGAAGGTGATTTGTGGGAGTGATTGGCGATTGTATCGCAGCGCGGGATTGGCGGG
>DATEBK010000273.1:0-3857 GCA_035287825.1 Terriglobales bacterium | reverse complement strand
GTTGAAAAATCCCTACACCGGCATTCTGTCGATCTTTTCCAACCAGCTACGCATGGGAAAAACCATCCAACTCTACGAAGACGGAGAAGAGAGCCGCGACTTTGTGCACGTTTCCGACGTGGCACGAGCGGTCGGCTTGGCGATCGCAACCGACGGCGCCGAAGGCACCACTCTCAATGTCGGTTCCGGGCAGCCCACTTCGGTGCGCGAGATCGCACTGCTGCTCGCCGACCGTTTCGGCGTGCGGACGCCGCCCGTGGTCAGCGGTCAGTATCGCCTGGGCGACGTTCGCCACGGATATGCCGACCTGACCTCCCTTCGCGCCTGCCTGCAGTTCACTCCGCTGATCTCGCTCGACGAGGGGTTGACGCGGTTTGTCGAATGGGTCAAGACCCAGCCCGCGGAACCGGACCGTCTCGACCGGGCCACCCGGGAATTGGTGGCCAGGGGCCTCATGCCCGAGCATTTCTCGACCGATATTGCTACTGAGAACTCCGGCACCGCCGCTGCCCTGAAAACAGATGCACAAGACGATTCACACGACGATCTACCCGACCAATGTGCCACCTATGCCCAAACTAAGAGAGCTTCTGTCTAGCGATCTCGAACGCCAGTGGGAACTCGAGCGCGGCATTGCCGGTCCGAATGCGACCGGGCAGCCGATCACCGACGATGGTTTGGACAAAAAGCCTTCGATCCAGCGACCCGGCTTCGGGCAGGTGCTTTGCCGTCTATTGCACCCTCGCTTTCTGCCGGTTGTTTTATGCCGCGCCAGCCGTGCCGCCCTGCTATCCGGGATTCCCGCACTGCCACAATTGCTTGGCTATCTCAACCTAGTACTGTTCGGCCTGGAAGTCGCGCCCCGCTGCGAAATCGGACCAGGAATTTTCTTTCCTCATCCTTCGGGCACGGTTATCGGATCCTGGCACATCGGCAGCAACGTCACCATTTTTCAAGGCGTTACCCTGGGCTCGCAAAAACTCGATATGGGTTTCGATCCCAGTCTGCGCCCCGAAATTGGCGACGATGTGGTGATCGGAGCGGGCGCCAAGATTCTCGGCGGTATCAGGATTGGCCATCACGTCACTGTCGGCGCGAATGCGGTGGTCGTGGATTCGATTGAAAACGGCTGTACCGTGGTCGGCATTCCCGGTCGTCCGCTGCGAAGTCGCCTTCCTGCTTGGGAACGCAGCCATCACCCTCGCCGAGTCGCAATCTCGGGACGAGGACAGCACGGGAGAAATCCATGAAAAAAATGTTGGACCTCACCCTGGACCACACGTTAGACCTCACCTCAGACCTCACGTTAGACCTCACCATCATCATCCCCAGCTACAACACGCGCGAACTGCTGCGAAACTGTATTTCCTCGATCTACGAACACACTCGCGGGATCGGCTTTGAGATCATCTGCATCGACGACCATTCTCCCGACGGCAGCGCGGACATGGTGGCCGCAGAGTTTCCCGACGTCATCCTCGTCCGCAATCTGACCAACCAGTTCTACGTCCGCAACAACAATCTTGGTCTGCGCATGTCACGCGCCCGTTACGCCTGTCTGCTCAACAGCGACACCTTACTGACCGGGAATGCCTTCCAGCCGCTGGTCGGGTACATGGATGAGAACCGCGGCGTGGCCGCCTGCGGTCCGAAGCTGCTGAACCCGGACGGATCGATCCAGCATTGCATCCGCCATTTTTCCGGACCGCTGACCATGCTGCTGCAGGCCCTCAACTGGCACAAATTGTTTCCCCGGAGCCGGCTCACCGACCGCTACTATGCGACTGGCTTCGATTACTCGAAAGCCCAGCCGGTCGACAGCATCGGCACCACCGCCTACGTGATTCGTCGCTCCACCTGGGAAACGGCGGGCCTGCTCGATGAGCGTTTCCGCCTTTTTGTCTCCGACCTGGCCTACAACTTCATGCTCCAACAAAAAGGCTATCTGGTGCATTACACCCCCGTGGCCGAGATCGTTCACTTCGGCAGTCAGAGTGTCAATCAGCAGGCGAAAAAATCGCTCGCCGAATTACACGAGGCGCTGATCACCTTCAACGACGCTTACGACTACTTTGGCAGGAGCCGAGCCAGCAAGCTTCTCGTCCGGCTTGCAGTCAAGGCTCGCAACGGCTTGAAGTGCGCGGAATTCCGCTTGAGCTCTGACAAACGCGTGATCAAAGGTCCGGGAGCGCCACGAAGGATGCGAACGTCCTGAGCGACACAGCAATCATGTTTACCAGCTCCCCAACACGTGCAACCTCAGTCCTAGAGAAGAAGGCTGAGACAAAGACGACGCCAGCTTCTGAGGCTTCGATCCATGGCCTGCCCGCATCGAAGCGTATCCTCGACTTGATTCTTGGGACAATGATCGCCATTGTTGCGAGTCCCCTGTTGTTGCTGTGCGCGGCAGCGGTGCGAATAACCTCCCGTGGCCCGGCGCTGCACTGGTCGGAACGCATCGGAAAAGACAATCGTCTTTTCCGCATGCCGAAGTTCAGGACCATGCGTATCGATACACCGCAGATGGCAACGCATCTGTTAGCACAACCGGAACGCTATCTGACGCCGATTGGCGCCTTCCTGCGCAAGACCAGTCTCGACGAACTGCCCCAACTGCTCAGCGTTTTTCGCGGCGATCTCAGCCTGGTCGGTCCGCGGCCGGCACTTTTCAATCAGGACGATCTGGTCGCCCTGCGCACTGCATGCGGCCTGCACCACCTCGTTCCGGGCATTACCGGCTGGGCGCAGGTCAATGGCCGCGACGAACTCGACATTCCCGTTAAAGTCCGGTACGACGCCGAATACATGGCCGCACAATCGCTTCTTCTCGACTTGAAAATTCTGGCGCTTACCCTGTGGAGAGTGCTTAGAGCGGAGGGAGTGCAACACTAGCGCTGCCGTTCACCGATGCCAACCATGGAGATCGAACGCCCTCTCGTTTCACGCAAACGCCGCTTTCCTGCCCCGTTTCTTTGTCCCGAATAAAGTCGCATTTCCCCTCAAGAAAAACCCATTCATGCCGATCCATAAGAGAAGTGCCCGCAATCAGAAACCGACTCCTCGTCGTGCAATGAGAAGGATCCAAAGAAAATCGCCTGCACTCTTGCGCTGCCGCTCGCTGTTAGTGCTGCTGTCGCAAATCGGCCTGGTCCTTGGCTCGTTCGTATGCGCGTGGCTTTTGCGCTTCGAGTTCCGCCTGCCAGACCAGGCTTTGCTCTGGACCACGGCCCCCATTCTGATCGCGGTCCGTTTGACGCTGATGCCCTTTTTCAACTTGACCCATGGCTGGTGGCGCTATACCGGAATCAGCGATGCCCTCGACATTATGAAAGCAACTCTCGTCGGTTCGATCGCTTTCCTGATTCTCGTGCGCTACGGCTTCGGACTCAGGAGTTTTCCCCTCTCGATTTATGCCTTGGAGGCGCTGCTCACCTTTACCTTCCTCGGAGGGTTACGCGTTCTCTCCCGGCTGCTGGCGGAAACCGTGCGCCGCGACTCAACCTCGAAGCGCCTGCTGCTGGTAGGCGCCGGACGCGCGGCGCAGATGATCATTCTCGAAACTCAGGATGCTGACACGGGCTATCGCGTCATCGGTTGTATGGATGACGATCCCCGCAAGGCGGGACTCAAAATCCGCGGCGTGCCGGTGCTGGGCCCGGTCGAAGCGCTCGCGAAAGTGGCCGTGCGGCAAAGAATTGACGAAGTCCTGATCGCCATCCCTTCGGCCACGCAGACCGAGATGCAGCGGCTGGTTGCCCACTGCAAGCAGGCAGACACGCCGTTCCGCACCGTTCCCGCGATGGCGGAGCTGATTGCCGGGCGCGTCATCTTGCAACAGGCGCGCGAAGTCTCTCTGA
>DATEBK010000272.1:0-8714 GCA_035287825.1 Terriglobales bacterium | reverse complement strand
CCCACTTTTGTGGCTTTTTGGCGGCACGGCTGAAGCCGAGCCCTGCCCAAAATCAAATGCGACTTACATCAACAGTGAAAATGCTCTAGTCTTAATTCGTATGATCTACGAAACCATCCTTCTCGAAAAGAAAAATGCTATTGCCTACGTCACCGTTAACCGGCCGAAGGTGCTCAATGCGCTCAACATGGCAACGATGCAAGAGTTGGGGGTTGCTTTCCAAGAAATAAAGACAGATGCCGCGATTCGCGTGGTGATTTTGACTGGGGCGGGCGAGAAGGCTTTTGTAGCGGGCGCGGATATTGGAGAACTGGCGAAGCAGGACGCGGTCTCGGGCAAAGAGTATGCGCATCGGGGGCAGGCGGTGCTTGACCTGATCGAAAATCTGGGCAAGCCGGTGATTGCGTGCATTAATGGATTTGCGCTCGGCGGCGGATGTGAACTGGCTCTGGCTTGCACCATGCGTCTGGCCAGCGACAACGCCAAACTCGGCCAGCCGGAGGTGAAGCTGGGGATTATTCCGGGATATGGCGGGACGCAGCGGTTGCCGCGGCTGGTGGGCAAAGGTCTCGCGATGCAGATGGTACTGAGCGGGGAGATGATTTCGGCGCAGGAAGCGCATCGGATTGGGCTGGTGAATGAAGTGACTGCGGCGGCGGAACTTATTCCGCGGGCGGAGGCGATTGCGGCGAAGATTATTGCGAACGCTCCGCTGGCGGTGCAGTATGCGATGGAGGCGGTGAATAGAGGGATGGAGATGACTTTGGCGGAGGGGCTGTTTCTGGAGGCTTCGCTGTTTGGGGTGTGCTGCGCGACTGAGGATAAGAAGGAAGGGACTTCGGCGTTTCTGCAGAAGCGGGCGGCGGCGTTTAAGGGGAGATAGAAGGTCAGAGGGCGGATTGCAGAGGTTAAGGCTCGTTTACCACCGAAGCCACCACGGAGACACGGAATCACGGAGAAAATCTTGATCAAGTCATTGTCCGTCGTGCGTCGTGTCGCTCGAGAACCGGACCTTCGCGCCTTGACAAGCTTCCTGGACGCGATCGGGTTCGAGCGGCTCGCTGAAGCTGGGGGAGATGTTTCCGCGTCTCTTGTTGCGCCTTCCGGAAGACTTTGGCTTGGGCTGCTCTCCGATCAGCGCTCTCCCGAATTTACTGAACTGATGAAGCACTACCACGACGGAGTGATTCTTCTGGAGGTGAGCGATCCAGAATCCGTCTGGTTCATCGCCCATAAACGCGGTTACGAGATGGTCTGGGATTCCATTTCCAAAAAGAGCGGACGACATACATTCGCGCTCAAACTGCCCGGCGAAGTTGTTATTTGGATCTTCCCCGATTCAGCGGAACAGGTTGCCACCGAAGGTGATCTCTCAGGGGCGGGAAAAAGATTTGCGGTTGTGATTTCGCGCTTCAATTCCTTCATTACCGAACGCCTCCTACAGGGCGCTCTGGATGGCCTGACGCGGTCGGGGGTGCAGAAGAAGAATGTGGAGATCGTACGCGTGCCGGGGGCGTTTGAGATTCCGATTGCCGCACGGACGCTTGCGGAGACGAAAAAGTACGACGCCATTATTTGTATCGGTTGCCTGCTGCGGGGAGATACGGCGCATTACGACGTGATCGTCAACGAAGTTACGCGTGGAATTGGGCAATCGGCGCAGGAGACGGGAGTTCCGCATGCGTTTGGGGTGCTGACTTGCGAGACGCTCGAGCAGGCGATTGATCGAGCCGGGCTGAAGATGGGGAACAAGGGTTCCGAGGCGGCCTTGGCGGCGATCGAGATGGCGAATCTGAAAAAGGCGGTCGTTGGTCGTTCGTCGCTGGTCGTTGGCAAAGGTAAGAACAAGGGCAAGAACAATGCGCGAAAGCGCTGACCGACCTTCCACATATTCGCGGCCGGGCCTGACCCTGTACACTGAAAGCAAATCGCGAACGACCAACGACCGGCGACCAACGACTCCGATGGGTACTCGACGCAAATCCCGCGAACTGGTTCTGCAGATGCTGTTTCAGGCCGACATGGGGAAGCAGACACAGGAACTGGTGCGGAAGACGTTCTGGGCGGAGCGGACGAATGTCGAGGAAGATGTGCGTGGGTTTGCCGACGATCTGTTTCGGGTGGCGAGCGACCGGCTGACTGAAATCGACGGGTTGATCGGCAAGCACACCCAACACTGGCGCATGGATCGGATGGCGACGGTTGACCGCAATGTGCTGCGCGGCGCGGTGGCTGAGTTTCTGGGGTTTCCGGCGACTCCGCGGGCGGTGGTAATCAATGAAGCGCTGGAAATTGCGCGAAAATTTTCGACTCCGGAGTCGGTGCAGTTTATCAACGGAGTGCTGGACAGCGTTGGCAAGGAAGTTGGGACGCAGTAAGGACAGTTCTCAACTGTCGGTCCTAAAATCCTAAGTTCTCAGTTCCCGGTTCTCAGTTCCCGGTTCTCAGTTCTCGGTTCCCGGTTCTCAGATAAATCCTAACTACTATCACGGCATCACTGCGGCTTGATGGCGACCATGTTGGGGAGGCAGAGTGGTGCGCCTGCTCCCTGGCCGTTGCACATATTCATATTGTTGTTCTGGTTGACGTCGATGTAGGGAACCTGCTGGATATCGCCTTGACTGACGGTGTTGATGATGTGGATGGAGCCGGCGATGCAGGTGGATCCCTGGTACTGGTCGCAGGCGGCGACATAGACCTGGCTTCCGTCGGTGGAGGCGGAGGCCGCGAGAGGCGCGGCATTGCCGACGAGGCGGACGGCGGTGGTGGTTCCGTTGGCGACGTCGAAGACGAGCACGGCGGGGATGTTCTGGGCGACCACGATCATTTGCGTGCCATCAGCGACGAGGGCGGAATAGACGGGAACGAATTTGCCCTCGCCCAGGTTGAAGGAAGTCCGGGGAAAATCTAGATCGAGCGTCACCGTTGGCGGGGTGCAGGCGAATTGGCCAAGGGTCAGCGGATTTTGGGTGACATTGACGCCGAAGCTGTCGATGTAGGGAGGGTTGAGCACGAGCACGGTCTCAGTCCAGTTGCCCAGGGAATCGAGTTGCAGGGTGGGCGATGGGAACAGGGCGGTTGGCACTGCTCCATTGAGAGTGGTCACGCCGGTCAGGACGGGGGTGGTGGGAGTGTTGCAGTTGGCGAAACCGGAAATCGAAGCCGGGCCGGGCGTTCCCGCGACGTAGACAAAGCTGCCATCGACCGAATACTTGACGTCGGTGACCGAAGTGGCAATCGGGACCGAGCTGAGCGCATCCACGGTGGAGTAGACATACAGATTGCCGGTGTTGGTGAGGATGAAGATCTTCATCTGGTCGGGAGAGAAGGCGGCGGCGGTGGCGGTTTGTCCGGGGATAACGAGATCGATGGGGGCGACGCCGACGGCAGCGCCGCTGTTGTAGATGTAGACCTGGCTGGGATTGGAGACGGTGTCGGAGACGACGACCTGTTTACCATCGTTCGAGATGGTGAGCACAGTGCCACATACGGAAACATTGCAGGGTGTCGGGGAGGTGGAGACCTCGTTGACTTTGGAGTTGTTGCCAACATCGACGTACATCAATCCCTGATTGGAGCCCAAGTAGACGACCGAGGTGGCCTGATAGTTAAACATCATGGAATTGGGCGTGCGGGGAAGTTGCAGGATGGTGCTGATGGGGTTGATTTCGGACGGGGCCAGCGCGAACAAGGCGCTGCCGCAACCGGGCTGGTTGTCGCATTGGTTGGTCGTGGACCAGGCGCCGTATTTTGGCACACCGCTGGTGTTCGGAGTTACGTCGAGCGAGATAGTGTCGTATCCGGCGGTGCCATTGGGCAGTTTGCCGATGCTGGCGTAGACGGGGAGACCGGGGAAAACTCCAGCGTTGCAACTGGGAGGAGCGCAGGAAGCGAAGACGGTAGCGCCTCCTGAGTTGGCGCGGGTTGTGGCCGTGTTGGCGCCGGTGGTGTTGGTGAGTGTGGAGAAGGCGGCAACCTCGGGATTGGTGGTGCTCCACGTAAGGGGAGGTTTCGCCAAGGGCGTGCTGTTGGAGATACCGAAGAGAGTATCGACCGCAGTGGCGGTGATGGAAACCGAACTGGCGACGGGTACGGTCAGTGAGTTTCCGGCTTGGCCTTCGGAGGAGATCTGCAGGTAGATGGCTTTGACCAGGCAGGTAGTGAAAGGAAACGGGCTGCTGGTGGTTCCGGCGACGGTGGCGTAGAGCTGGGTGACTCCGGGAACGGCGGCGGTGGCTGTGGCCAGGTTGACCTGGCTGCCAATCGGGCCAGTCAAGGAGGGAGCCAAGGTGGCAACGCCGGCCGTGCTGGAGGTCCAACTCATGGGGCCGACGGTATTGCTGATATCAACGCCGTTGCTATAAGCGAAGCCTTCGTACTGCCAAGTCTGTCCCTGGGAAAAACAATCGTACTGCGGAGGCTGGCCGTTGAAGTTCTGAATTGCGATGTTGTCGACGTGCTGGTGAACGTAGACGAAGGTAGCGGGGCTGCTGACGCCTTCGATGACGGCGGTTACGGTGGCGACGCCAGGAGTCCCGGGATTGCAGATGGCGTCGGTCGAATCCCAGCTGCCGGCACAGGCGTTGCCATTGCTGGCGATCGACAGAGGGGCGGGGCCGGTCGCGCCTTCGGGGACTCCAACAATATATTGAATGTTGAGGCCAAGCACGGGATGGCCGTTGGCATCCTTGCCGGAAGCGCTGAAGACCTGGGTGGTGCCGACGTCGATAGAAATGGGCTCGCCCGGGCTGAGCGCGACGGACTCTACGCCGCCGTTGGCGCCGGTATTGGTGCTCTTGCCGAGACATCCGGTGAGGGTAGCAAGCAAGAGAATGGCAAGGGCCAAAGTAAGAACAGAACCGGGACTGCAACGATGCATGAATCCTCCTCGCGTCCGTTTGCCAGGCGCGAGCATTAAGTAGTGAGGCGGAAAGTCAGTGTAGAAGGTAAAGCCAAAGGTTTCAAGGTTTCAGGACTGCAAAGTTTCGGCAAGGCCCGGCAGACAGGCGCGAAAGCTGGTGCGCCGTGGGAGCTTGGGACGGGTGAAAGCTCGAAACCTTGAAATCTTGAAATCTTGAAAGCCTGAAATCTTGAACGCCGGAAAGCTTTAAGTCTTTATCTTCGATGCATCGAACCGTGGTTGACGATGTGCAGGTGAGTTGCTATTATCTAAAGGTTCCGCGAGTTAAGTGTGGCTTGCCTGTAGACCTCCAGTTCTGTCGGATGCGCAACCTGCGCTCGGGACGGGCTGTAGGAAGTTGTCGGCTGAGCTTTGCAGAAATACGGACCCGGTTGGAAGCGAGCCGGGAACGCCCTCGCTGAAACGTCCTGCGAAAACCTTGGCGCCCAGGGTAGTCAGAAGAAGACTGGGAGACACGCGAGGCTATGCAGGAGGAAGCAGACGAAACGGAGCGCCTCCGCACTGGAATTGAAGTGAGGCGTGGCGTCACCGTCGTCGGCGATTAGTCTGAGCGGGAAATTGAAGGAATTCTCCCCGGCGGCAGTGCGTGAATGACACTGCGCGGGAGAGTATGGCTGGGTGCGGCAGGGCCTGTGCCAGCGCTGGGACGGGGAAACTCCGTCTTGGGACAAGTGCGGTTCGTCGCGGGCCGTTCGTCGTTGGTCGCTAGTCGTTTTGGGGCATGGTTTTGCCGACGACTAACGACCAATGATCAACGATTAATGATCGACGATTAACGATCAACGATTAACGATCAACGATTAATGACCGACGATTAATGACCGACGACCGAAGGAGTGGTGAGAGTGCCTACTTTTAATCAACTCGTGAAGTTTGGCCGGGAGCGGACGAAATACAAAACGGCGAGTCCGGCGCTGCAATCGTGTCCGCAGAAGCGCGGAGTATGCACGCGTGTTTATACGCAGACGCCGAAGAAGCCGAACTCGGCATTGCGCAAGGTTGCACGTGTCCGGCTGACGAATGGAATCGAAGTGACGACTTACATCCCCGGTGTCGGGCACAACCTGCAGGAGCACTCGATTGTGCTGATCCGCGGGGGCCGCGTAAAGGACCTGCCCGGCGTGCGTTATCACGTGGTGCGGGGGACGCTGGATGCGACTGGGGTGGCGGGCCGTAATCAGGGGCGCTCGAAGTACGGGACGAAGCGGGCGAAGAAAGCTTAGGAGCTAGAAGCTGAAATGCCAAGAAAAGGACATATCGCCAAGCGCAAGACGGAGTCGGATCCGGTATATGGATCGGATCTGGTGACGAAGTTCATCAACTCGATGATGTGGCAGGGAAAGAAGTCGACGGCCGAGGGGATTTTCTATAAGTCGCTGGAGAAGTTGCAGGAAAAAGGCGGCGACGAGGCCCTGAAGCTGTTCACCAAGGCGGTCGAAAACGCCAAGCCCTTGCTGGAAGTGAAGACGCGGCGCGTGGGTGGCGCGAACTATCAGGTGCCGATCGAAGTTGCTCCGGAGCGCCGGACATCGCTGGCCATTCGCTGGATTGTGAGCTATGCGCGCGGGCGCGGCGAAAAGGGAATGATCGACAAGCTGACCAATGAATTGCTCGATGCCTCGAACGGCAAAGGCGCCGCCATCAAGAAGAAAGAAGATGTGCATCGCATGGCGGAAGCGAACAAGGCGTTCGCGCATTACCGGTGGTAGAAGCCAGCGACTAAAGACTAACGACTAACGACTATTTTTAGAAGCCCCAGAAAGATCAGAGAAAGACAGTGCCTAGAACAGTTCCATTAGAGCGGTGCAGAAATATCGGGATCATGGCTCACATCGACGCCGGTAAAACGACGACGACGGAGCGCATCCTGTTTTATACGGGCAAGACGCACCGTATCGGCGAGGTGCATGAAGGCACGGCCATCATGGACTGGATGGAGCAGGAGCAGGAGCGCGGCATTACGATTACTTCCGCGGCGACGACCTGCACGTGGCGCGATATTCGCATCAATATTATTGATACGCCCGGCCACGTGGATTTCACCGCCGAGGTGGAACGCTCGCTGCGCGTGCTCGACGGCGCGGTGGCGGTATTTGATGCGGTGCATGGAGTGCAGCCGCAATCGGAAAAAGTCTGGCGGCAGGCCGATAAATACGGCGTCCCGCGAATTTGTTTCATTAACAAGATCGACAAGATGGGTGCTGATTTCGAGCATGCCGTCGATACTCTCCGCAAGCGCCTCAACGCGAAACCAGTTGCGATCCAGATTCCCATCGGGCAAGAAGACAAATTCAAAGGCGTGGTCGATCTGGTTGCCATGAAGGCGATCATCTGGAACGACGAGACCATGGGCGCGGAATATGAGACGGAAGCGATTCCGGCCGAGTTGCTGAAAAAGGCGGAAGCGTTCCACACGCAGCTGGTGGAAACCGTCGCCGAAAATGACGATGAGATTCTGCACAAATTTCTCGAAGGTGAAGCGATTTCGGCAGAAGAACTCAAGGCCTCGCTGCGCCGGTCGACGATTGGGTTGAAACTGTTTCCGGTGGTGGTGGGAACGGCGTTCAAGAACAAAGGCGTGCAGCCGTTGCTGGACGCGGTGGTGGATTACCTGCCTTCGCCGCTGGATACCAAAGAGACGCGCGGCCTCGATCCGGACAACGGAAAAGAGCTTACCCGCAAGGCCGACGACAAGGAGCCGTTCTCGGCGCTGGCATTCAAGATCATGGCCGATCCGTTTGTCGGCCAGCTGACATTTATTCGGGTCTATTCCGGCCAGCTGAAGTCGGGCGAATCGGTAATGAACTCCCGGACGCAGAAGCACGAGCGCATTGGGCGGCTGCTGAAGATGCACGCCAACAAGCGCGAAGACATCCAGGAGATTCTGGCGGGCGACATCTGCGCGGTGGTTGGGCTGAGGAACGTGAGCACGGGCGATACGATTTGCGACGAGAAGCATCCGATTACGCTCGAGTCGATTTCATTTGCCGTGCCGGTCATTTCAGTGGCCGTCGAGCCAAAGACCAAGGCCGACCAGGAAAAGATGGGCATGGCGCTGGCGAAGCTGGCGCAGGAAGATCCTACCTTTAAGGTCCATACCGATCCGGATAGCGGACAGACGATCATCAGCGGCATGGGCGAGTTGCATCTGGAAATCATTGTCGACCGGATGATGCGCGAGTATAAGGTCGAAGCGAATGTAGGCAAGCCGCAGGTAGCGTATCGCGAGACCATCCGGAAGCACTCGGAAGCGGAAGGCAAATACATCCGGCAGACGGGCGGGCGCGGGCAGTACGGGCACGCGAAGATTTATCTCGATCCGAACGAGCCCGGCAAGGGCTACGAATTCATCAACGATATCGTGGGCGGCACGGTGCCGAAGGAATACATCAAGCCGATTGACCAGGGCATGCAGGAAGCGATGGAAGGCGGCGTTCTGGCCGGCTATCCGATGGTCGATATCAAGGCGACGCTGTACGACGGCAGCTATCACGACGTCGATTCCAACGAAATGGCATTCAAGATTGCCGGTTCGATGGCGTTCAAAGAAGCGGCCCGCAAGGCGAGTCCTGTAATTCTCGAGCCAGTGATGGCAGTCGAAGTGGTCACGCCGGAAGATTACGCGGGCACGATCATGGGCGACCTGAGTTCACGCCGCGGGCGCATCGAAGGCATGGAGCATCGCGCCGGTTCGCAGGTGATTAAGGCAATCGTTCCGCTGGCGGAAATGTTTGGGTATGCGACGCATATGCGGTCATCGACCCAGGGTCGCGCCGAGTACTCGATGCATTTT
>DATEBK010000271.1:0-10879 GCA_035287825.1 Terriglobales bacterium | reverse complement strand
CCTAGAAATTGCCCTTTATAGAAGCGCTGGGAAACGCGCGCGGCCAGCTTCAACTCGGGGAGTATCTCTTCTTCGAGCAGCGCAGGATACTGATCGGGTTGTCCTGCGAGGAGCGCGTCAGCGCACAATTCGGCAGAGCGGAGCGCATAGTAAAGACCTTCTCCGGTGATGGGATCGACCAGGCCGGCACTATCGCCCAGCATCATCCAACCATCGCCAGCGACTTGCAGGTCGGCAAAAGTTTGTGGGCGAAACGATGGAAGGATGTGGGAATAGAAACGGGCGCCGTCGAGTTGGAATCCGTTACGTTCGAGCCAATCTTCCAGGACGCGGCGTAACTCGGCAGTAGGCACCTCGCCCATTTTGCCGGCGATTCCGGCGGAAACGTGATCTGGGCGGGGGAAGACCCAGATGTAGCCGGTGATTGCTTTTAGAAACTGGATCTGCAGCAGGGAAGTACGGCCGGGAATGAAATATCCGGCGGTGACCATCAGGTCGCTGGGTGAAAGCGGAGAGAGAAATTGGGAGCGGAAGGGATTGCGTGCACCCGCTGCGAGGAGGAGGTGGGATGCGAGATATTCTCCATGAGGCGTGACGAGTTGCCATGCCTGGTCGGTTCGTTCGATGTGGGTGACGCGCTCTTGATGGATTTCTGCTCCGGCGTGGCGGGCGCGGTCGAGGAGCAATCCGTTGAGCGCGAGGCGGGAAAAGATCGCGACTGGGTGCTGCGTTTCGAAGCGCACGCGGCGTCCAGAAGGACTGATCAGCTCGCAATTTTGTATGAGAGTGCTTTCGCTTCCGGCGTCGGCCAAGAATGGATATTGCTGAAGGGCTTTGTAAGTGACGCCGCCACCGCAGGGCTTTTCCCAGGCCAGTTTTTCATCGAAGAGAAGGACGTGGCGGCCGCCGGCGGACAGAAGAGCGGCGGCGAGGGCACCGGCGGGACCGCCTCCAACAACGCCGATGGGATGTTGCATGGTCATGCAAGGGAGCGAGCGGTGCCGGTCTGAGGACGACTGGGCGTGGCGCGCTTTCACGCGCCGATCTTCCATATGCAGAACCCGTCATACGCAGATCCCGCATTATCAGATTCCGCCATATGCAGAATCCCGCGCTCCAGTTATTGCAACGTGGTGGAGCTGGTCAGTCCCTGATAAACGAACAAGCCCGCGATGATCAGGATCATGACTCCCGACAAAGCACCGAGTATTTTGACAATGGGAGTGATCCGGTTCATCTTGACCAGAACTTCCATTTGGTCTTTGTGCATCTGGGATTCAGTGTCATTGAGGAATATGGAATCGTCTTCGTGCATGGTGAGAGTGCTGCGGTAGATCAAAAGGATAATAAGGATCGCCGTCAAGATACCCCACGCGACCAGCAAACCGAACATAGGAGTCATACGCCACCTCGGAGCTGAGATCGACCCAATTTCCCGATTGTCATATTCCGTAGCAACGAAATTCCGTAGGAACGAAACCTCGTGGTATTCACTGGCGTTCGGGTACGGGCCCCTACTACCGGACGATTATAGACCCGTTGGCAAGTGGGGGGTGCGACTTGTTCAGGTTCCGGGGCATCCAACTGGCAGATGGGCAAAGCGCAGGCGCAAAATAGCGGTGAAATGCACAGCGCCCAAGGATTCTGGCCAACCCCCGGAAAAGGTGTTCCGGGCTGGCTGAAACGTTTGTTATAATGAACAAACTACAAGGAGATTAACCGATGGCGACGACCACCTCACTTCCCGAGACTCAACCTCAGACGCAGACGCAGCCAACGGCGGCCCCGGCGCTGACTCCGGCGGCAGTTGCCAAGGTCAAAGAGATCATGGCGACGCAGACGCCCGTCCCGGCAGGATTGCGGTTGTCGGTGGTTGGCGGCGGTTGCTCTGGGTTTCAATATTCCATGGCCTTCGAAAACGGCGCAGGCATGATGGACAAAGTTTTCGATTTTGAGGGCTTGAAGGTCTATGTGGACGCGACTTCGCTGATGTATCTGGGCGGGGCGCGCGTCGATTACATCGAGACGCTGGAAGGCGCCGGGTTCAAGTTCGAAAATCCGAACGTAAAGAGCACGTGCGGCTGCGGCTCTTCGTTTAATGTTTAAGGCGTAATGTTTCAGGCGTAATGTTTCAGGCGTAGCGTGTAACGTTTTTAAGGCTTAAGTTTCCCGGTTGGAGTGATGTTAGTTCGAGCCCCGCGACCTGCGGGGCTTATTTTTTGTCGGGAGATTCTTGTTGCGCGGGGACGCGAGGATCGCTCCATTGGAATCGATCTATTGTTGAGGTGTGGTTGGAGCCGGAGTCGGCGTGGGTTGGCTTTGTGCGCCGTTCGAGGTCGATCCTAGTCCCGAGCCGATTGCTCCCGATGCGCCCTGCGCGGCCGTACCTCCAGCCCCCTGAGGAGTAAGGCTGCCGCTGATTCCGGTAGGCAGGCCAGGATTGATGGGGCCTTTGAGCAGTCCTCCGATATCGGCCTGCGGGATGTAGACGAAATACCAGTCGTTGTAATGGTTCTTGTCGAAAAACACGCGGATGGTTTTTGCTTTGCTTTGGCTGCCAACGCCAAGAATCGGACCACCGCCGAAGGTTTGGCCGTTAGGGCCCGAACTGGAACTCGAAGACGACGACCCGGGCGAAGCAGAGTTCGCTCCAGAATCGCCAGAAGACCCGGCACCGGAAGATGCGGTTCCCGATGAGTTGCCGGAATCGCCGCTAGCGGGATTCTGCGAGCTAGAGTTCGGCGAACCAAAGTTTTGCGCTGCGGCGGATTGCGAAGCATCCGCTGGCGAATTCAGGCCGCCGAGGCCGCCTTGTGAACCGCCGAACTGCGAACCACCGAAACCGCTTTGTCCACCCAAGACCGCGGCCAGACCGCTTTGTCCGCCGGGAGCGCCTTGTTGTCCGTTTGGCTGTCCCAGGACCGGGCCGTTGTTCAGGGTGATGTCCTGCTGGTGGAGGAGCTTGAAGTCCCGTTCTTTGCCCGTGGCCGGGTCAACGTTCAGCGGATCGGTATAGCGCTTGCGCAGGAAACGGACGTTGTTGGTGTTCTCCAGGTCTTCGATCTTCATGGGATAGCGGCCAAGCTTCCGGTAGTAATGCTGAATGGCGCGCATGTAAGCGGTGCCGCGATGCATCATTTCTTCCTCGCGGTCGCGGCGGATCTGCTGGCTAATATCGGGGAGCACGACCGCGAGAGCGAAGGTCATCATCGCCAGAGCGAGCATGAGCGTAATCATCATGTAGCCGCGCTGAGCGGACTGTGATTTGCGATTTGGAATTTGTGATTTGGCCGATCGCAAAGCACGTCGCATCAAAGCTCTCGCCTTCGATATCAGATTAGAAATTACGAAACTACAAATTCAAATTGCGCGAGTAGCGCCAGTCGCGAGCTATCCGGGAGATCCCTGGATCAGGGGCAGGCTTTGGCGGTGGTTGTTGAGAACATCTTCGACGTCGACTGCGGTCGGAGAAATGTGCAGGACCTTGTAGCGGCGGTCGACGATATCACCCTCGGCGGCAATAAAGATGTCTTCACCCTGAGACAGGAAAACGCGCTTGGCGCCGCCGGGTGGATTTTCAAAGCCAAAGAACTTGAGGTTGATGGGCGGCGGAGGCGGAATGGGCGGCAGCGGACGAGGGCCATTGGCGGCCGCGTCCGTAACCCCACGCCCACGGGGCTTTTCGATTACAGCCACCGATCCGGCGACAAAGATGTTTCTCCCATTGCCCGCATATTTGATTTCCTCGCTTTGGCTGAGAAGGCTTAAATCGAGCGTAGGATCGAGGCGAGGTTCGACGACGGGAACCATTTTTCCCGAAGCTGTGCGGTGCATGGCCGGCTTCGACGGCGAGGCAGAGGTTTGCGCCGCCGTTGGCGATGGGGACGACGAAGCGGGCCAGAATTCATAAGCCAGCATGCCGACACCGAGGGTGCCGAGGACAGCCAAGGCGATCAGTTGCTTCCGATTTTCGGTTCCCAGTTTCACGTGTTATCTCTCACGATCAAACCCGGTTCACGGTTGACCGTATTTGAAACCTGACTCAGCTAAGCTCCTGCACGCAAATAGCTGTGGATAGTGATGCCCAGTTTTACTGGTCCGGTTGCTTCGCCGGCGAGGTCGACACCGTCGACTTCAAAAAACATCTTGGAACGTTCCAGAGTATTGATGAAGCGCACCAGTTGCAGGTAGTCTCCGGAAAAACTACCGTCGATTTCGACGGGAACGATGCCGGGGATTTCCGGTTCTTCCTGCTTGTAGTGGGCCGTCTGGATGCGAACTCCATTGGCCGAGGCCAGCTTTCCCAGTTCATTGGTCAGCTCGGAATCCCTGGCGGCGAAACGGTCTTTATAAAAGGCGCCAATCTGGCCTTTCGCCAGCACGATTTTCTTGTCCATGCCGAGCAGCGGCTTTGCCTCACGCGTCTTCTTGACCAGTTCGGCGCGGAGTTCGGTGATTTGGGTTCGGCGCGAGTCGGCCGACCCCACCAGCGGTGAGAATAGAACGCCGGCGGCGACGATATCTGCAACCAGCATGGCGCCGATTGCGATCTTCAGCTTACGCCGGGATTTTCCCAGGTCGGGCATTATTTATCGCTCCTGTCGAGCGTATCAGGGACGTAGATGGCAACCACTGCAGCCGTTACACAGGCTCCATTCTCCGAGCACGGTGCTTCCTGCAACAATTGCGCACCCTGAAAATGCTTGGAGCCTTCCATCTGGTGGACCAGGTCGACCGCGGCGGCGCGCGTATCGGCCACTACTTTCATTTCCAGCTCCATCTGGTTTTGCTCATTTAGTTCCGGACGCAGCGAAACCACGTGCAGGTTGGCGGGCATGACTTTTTCCAGATCCTCGAATACGCGGGTCCAGGAAAACGATTTGCGCTGAATCAGTCCGTTAACAAACTGCGACTGGTCGCGCGTGCTGCGGTTGGCGGTCAGGTCGAGGAAGGCCTGCGCGTCGGCGCGTTCCTTGTCGCGCTCGTCGATCTGCTGCTGCAGGCGGGCGATTTCGTGACGGTCCCGGCCGGCTTTTGTCCAGTCGTTGACGGCGAGTCCAATGAGAAACAGGGTGAGAATTGCGAGCAAACCGACACCCAATCCCCAGCGCGCCCAGAATTCACGGGCATCTTCGTAGGGCCGGGTCGCGAGATTGATGTCGAGACGCATAGTTAAGAATTCTTTTGACTACTCTCTAAATTGCGCAGCTACAAATTGTTGCAGCCACCAGCTCTTAACTTCATAGCCAGTAGCCAGAAGCCATTTACGAAATTAGCGCTCCTACTACTCCGGCCATGCGCCAGCGGGGAACAGTCCCGGTGGTGGAGCCAATCTGCGAGGTGGTTACCAGTTCCTCGACTACGGCGCCGGATATGCTTTTGAGCGCGGTGGTTGCGCTACCCGCTTCCGGCAGGCCGGCAATGTATACGCGCTCGATGTTCAAGTTGTAGGTATCCTGAAAAAACACTACAGAAGGATAAATTTCCTCAGACAGCTGGTCGCCGGTAATGGTTACACCGCGGACGTTTTCGAGCGTGCGGGAAAGGAGCAACTGCTCCTGATCGAGAATTGCGATGCTGATGGTGCGGGCATCTACTTTGACGACCAAGGTCGGTTTTTCCGCATCGGCGGCTCCGATGGCCGAAAGCATCGAGGGCATAAGGACTCCGGGGTTGTAGCCGGCGTCGCGAAAGGCCGATTCGTATTCTTCGAGCACAGTTTTCAGAACGACGGCGGCCACGGCCTGCACACCTTTGCGCGTGGTTTGCGCGTGGTAAGAAACGCGGGCGTCGGCAGGATCGAAAGGCAGCGACTTTTTCAGGCGGAAGCGGACCACGGCTTCAGCCTCGTCGCGCTTTGCCGGGAGGGTTTCGAAGTCGAGGAGCACAACACGGACGGCGGTATCGGGCAGAATCGCGATCACATCGCGCGAGCGCGAGCCCAGGCTGCCGAGCGCGCTTTCAATAGCCTGGCGAACGGCGGCGCCGTCGCGCAGATTAGATTCCATCAAGTCGGGAACGACGGTGCCCGGCGCGAGTTCGCGCGCTGAGGCCACTTCGACCATGCGGCCGGCATCGGACGCGCGTCCGGCAAGGACGCGGTCGGCTGCGATTTCGCAGGCTAGCGGCGGACGGCGAGCGTGTTTAGCGGTCGAGGCCATACTTACTTAAACGGTGTACCTCAGCGGCAAAAGCCGCAGTTGAATCGGACCCACTGGTTCAATTTGATGATATGCCTTACTTTCGTGGCCAGAGTAGTTACCTCGGGGATGCCGGGATTGGACTGCCGGGCATGCGGACGGTAACCAGTTACCAGGCGCGGTTCAGCGCATGGTCTCGATAAACGTGACTTTGTTGATCTCCTTCAGAGTGGTGAGGCCGCCGCGCACCTTGTCGAGGGCAGATTCGCGGAGGAATCGCATGCCGTCTTCACGGGCGACTTTCTTGATTTCCGACGTCGATTTCCGCTCCAGAATCATTTCGCGGATGCGATCAGTCAAATCCAGAAGCTCATGGATGGCCGTCCGACCCTTGAATCCAGTGCCGGCGCACTCGATGCAACCCTGACCTTCGTACAAGGCGACCCGCGACCATTGCGCCGGATCGAGACCGCTTGCTTCGAGCATTTCGTCGGGATAATGCACGGCGGTGCGGCAGGAATCGCAAATCACACGCACCAACCGCTGCGCCAGAATGCAGTTCATGGCTGAGACGAAGTTGTAAGGCTCGACGCCCATGTTGAGAAAGCGCCCGAGCACGTCGACCACGTTATTGGCGTGGACGGTGGTGAAGACGAGGTGTCCGGTGAGCGCGGATTGTATGGCGATCTGAGCAGTCTCGTTGTCGCGAATTTCGCCGACCATGATCTTGTCGGGGTCGTGGCGCAAGATCGAACGCAATCCGCGGGCGAAGGTCAGTCCCTTTTTCTCGTTGACGGGAATCTGGGTGATGCCGTGGAGTTGATACTCGACCGGATCTTCGATGGTGATGATTTTGTCTTCGTCGGTCTTGATTTCGTTGATGGCGGCATAAAGTGTAGTAGTTTTGCCGCTGCCAGTCGGTCCGGTGACCAGCACCATGCCGTAAGGCTCTTTGATATAGCGTCGAAAACGGCGGAGATCGTCAGGGTCGAAGCCGACTACTTCGAGCGTGAGCTTTTTAAACTTCTCGCTCATCGACTCTTTATCGAGCACGCGGAGCACGGCATCTTCGCCGTGGATCGAGGGCATGATGGAGACACGGAAGTCGATCGCGCGGCCGTTGTACTTGACGCGGAAACGGCCGTCCTGGGGCACGCGGCGTTCGGAAATGTCGAGCTCGCTCATGACCTTGATGCGCGAGATGATGGTCGAGTGGTGCTCTTTGCCGATGGGCGCCATGGCATTGGTGAGCACGCCGTCGATACGAAACTTGATGTACACCGAATCGTCGCGCGTCTCGATGTGAATGTCGCTTGCCCGCCGCTGCAGTGCCGTGAAAATCGTAGTGTCGACCAGGCGGATGATCGGGCTCATGTCCTGGCCCGCGGTCGCCGTCAACTTGTCGATGGAAATGGTTTCGTCGTTGCCCGCTTCGTCTTCGCGGATGACGTCGAGAGTGAATCCTTCGCTCGCGTCTTCGAGCACGCGCTTGGACTGCTCGGTCTTCTTGAGGATGTCGGAGATCTGCTTGAGCGTGGAAACTTTGGTGACGATGCGCTTGCCGAGCAGCAGGCTGATCTCGTCGATCATCATCAGCTGGCTGGGATCGGCGATGGCGATGGCCAGGCGTCCGTCTTCGGTCTCGTCGAGCGGGACGAAGTTGTAGCGGAACATCAGGTGCACGGGGATCTTTTCAAACAGATCGTGGTGCAACTGAAAATCGCTGAGATCGATGAACTCGCAGCGGTAGCGCCGGGCGATATCGCGCGCGCGTTCCAGTTCGTCGGGAATCGATGCCGGTTCGGGCGCCAGCTTCCCACCGTTGCTGCCACCTACCAGGACTGTTTTTTTATCGGCCATTGCCATTCCAGTTTACAACCCTTCTTCTAGTGAACATCCGTTAGTGAACATTCGCGCCCAAGGTAAAGATCGGCATATATAAAGAAATCAATATTCCGCCGACAAACACGGCCATAACGATCAGGATCAGGGGTTCAATCAGAGCCATGGCCGCACCGAGAGCGGTTTGCACGTCTTCTTCGTAAAACTCGGCCACCGAACTGAGCATGGCGGGCAGAGCGCCAGTCGACTCTCCAACTTCGAGCATTTCTACGGCGAGATCGGGAAACAGTTTTTGGGTTTCGAGGGCGTGGGCCAGGCTTTGTCCTTCTTTGACGCGCTCGGCGGCGGCGCTGACGCCGTTCAGCATCTGGCGGCTACTCAAGGACTCGGCGGCGGTTTCCATGGCGGGAACCAGGGGCAAGCCGCCCTGCAGAAGCGTGGCGAGAATACGCGAAAAATTTGCCACCTGATATTTCAGGCGAATTTCGCCGAGCAGCGGTAATGAGAGCAAAAAGCGGTCAATGCGTTCGGCTCCGCGATCGCTTTGTTTCCAGCGCCAGAGCAAGAAGCCGGATATACCCAAAACCAGGACCACGATCCAACCGTATTTTTGCGCGTTCAGGCCGAGCGAAAGCATGAACACGGTGATGGCTGGAAGTTGCGCTCCGAGGTTGTTGAAAAGATCGGCAAACTTGGGCACGACGTAGGTGATGAGGAAAATCAACATCACCGTAACCACTGAAACCAGCAATGCGGGATAGACCAGCGAAACCAGGAGTTTCTTGCGGAACGTCTGCACCATCCTCTGATAGGTAATGTAGCGGCTGAGGACTTCTTCCATGTTGCCGCTCTTCTCACCCGCGAGCAGCGTGGTGGTGTACATCTTAGGGAAGACTTGCTGGGCGGCGAAAGAGTCGGAGAGCAACTCCCCGCTTTTGACCCGTTCGCGGACGTTCTCGAGCTGGTGGAGCAAAGACTTGTCCCGTTGGCGCTTGATCAGGAGATCGAGCGAGGTGAGGATAGGGAGTCCGGCCTTGATCAGCGTGAGGAATTGCTGATTGAAAATCAAGAATGTGGATTGGCGCAGCTTGCCGCGGCGGCTGCCTCCGGTGTTGAGGAGGGTGCGGGGCTTAACCCAGTAAACGAGGTAGCCTTGCTGGGTAAAACGGTCGTGAACCTCGGCCTCGGAATAGCCGTGCTCGAGCTGCTGCCGCAGATGGCCCTGCTCGTCGGCGACTTTGACCAGGAATTGTGCCATGCGCTGTTGTTGCTTTGGGTTTCAAGCTAAGTGTAACATTCTGTTGCCAAAGCTCTTACCTCAACTTGCCCATCTGTGTGGTACGTAAGTAACGACGATTCGGCCGGTTCGCCCTAGGGCCCCAGTTCGCCTTCCACAGTTTCGACTCCGGGGGGAGGGGTGAACTGGAACCTGGTGTCGCTCATCTCTGAATTCTCTTTCCACCCTGCAAAACGAAACTCGGTGGTCGCGCCATCCGCGTCGATCAGTAAGATGCGGGAGATCTGGTGGAGCGGTGTGATCTCAATCTGCACCTCGCTGACCTGGCCAACTGCGTTGCGCGGAATCCCCCGCAACAAAGTATTGCCCGGTTGCGACGGCGATTGATCCAAAACCTTAGAAAGACCCGTTAACTCACTCTCCAGTTTGGTCTTGCCAAGCAGAAACGCCAAAGGAGACCGCAAGTCATCCAGCTTGCGAAGAGTCGTCTTCCGGAGCTGTTTTTCTGCCGGCAAGTAAAACCACACAAGCTCGCCGTCGCTGACAAACAGCTTCTCTTTTGGAGAACGGTATTCCCAGCGCATCTTGCGCGGCTTTTTCAACCATAAGGTCCCCGATTCGACACGATCGGGGCCTGCGCCGCGATAGGTCTCGGTAAAGTCGGATTCGAGGCTGCGAAGATGGTTGTAATGGTCGTCGACAGCGCGGGCGAGTTGGTGAATGTCGGGTGGGGGAGTGGTCTGAGCTGGCGCGGCGACGGCGAGAGATATGCCCGCTAGCAACCATCGAAGAATTGTTTGGCGATGCAACGGCAGTTTCCCCTTTCTCGATTTTACTTCGTGAAATGCCGGATGGGATTAATTAGGCAGGAATGTTTGACCGACGAAGTGGCGCAACAAAGCTGTTAATGAGTCTGGGTTGCATCACTGAAACAGTAGAGCGAGTAGGATTCTGTCCGGCCCAGCCTGGTTAGTTGAGCGCTTCCGGCTAGAACGTGCTCGAGCAGCGGATTGTGATAGAGAACATACGCGGGTCGGGGATTGGCGGTCAGGCTGCGATCCAGGTTGCCGAGCATCTGCCGTAAGCCCGATTCGGGCAGGGGATTGAACAAATAGAGTACCAGCGGTCCGGCGGGAAAGGAGAAGGTGGTTGCGTCTCCGCAGACGGGTTCGAAGGCAAAGCATTTTTGCGATTCGCTGTGGTATTGGCGCAGATTCTCTTGCGCCACCAGGTGGAGTTGGGGCAGAAGTTCAACCCCAATAATCTTCTGAAATGGATATTCCGAAGCCATGAGTAAGGTTCGGCCTTTGCCGGAGCCGATATCGATGAAGGTGAATTCATCAAACTGGATGGGCAGAGCAGACATCATCTCCTGAAACAAAGCGGGATCGGTGGGCTGGTAGGGCGAGTGAAAAGTGCCAAGCAGACGTTCACGCCAGCTCAGAGTTCCGCTGGTAGTGTTGACGCGGTGCTCCCAGTCATACTCCATGTCGCCGTAGCGCTGGCGGCGGCGTTCGGGCGTCGAGTCGCGGAGGAAGATCCAGAGATTTCGGAAGAGCAGACATGTCGTGCTGGCGACGCCGCGTTCCTGGGTTTGGTCACGCCACCAGGTTCGAAAAAGGATCAGCATTTAGCAAGTAGCGCTTAGTCTAAGGACGCA
>DATEBK010000270.1:0-5951 GCA_035287825.1 Terriglobales bacterium | reverse complement strand
CGCGCCCGCCTCTACCGCATCCTGCCCACGGTCATGGCCGAAGGCCTAAGCGGAAAGTTGCGTATGCCGTGGAACAACCGCAACCCAATCGAAGAGCTGTAAGGTTCGAAGAACTATATGAGGAAGGAACGGCCCAGATTTCGCCGCGATCTATTGACGGGATAACAAAGAAAAGAGATGTTCGCTACAGCGCAAAGCTCTTGGCATCCGTTCCCAGGCTGATCAGATAATCACGCAAAGCTTGCGGCAACCCATCAAACCAAGCCTGTTCCTCGCCCGGAGCCGGAAGCACTTGCCCATACTCAATCATGTCCGCCGGCGCAAGGTTGCATAGATACACCCAGATCAGATCTTCGGCAATGCCCGCAATCCGGCCGACCTCTTTCACGATCTGGAGCATCAACTTCTTTCTCTGCTCCTCGCTCCGGCCCGCTCGTATGTCGCCGCGAATCCAGATATGGTCGGTCGCACGTTGCCCGCCGAGGAAGCGATCGGCAAACTTGCCTTCCTCGATCACCACCTGAACAAAAAACTGCGGTGCTCCTGTCGCTTCGCTGTGAGCGCGGGCGATCGCTTGCGCGACCGACCTTTTCTGTTCCGGGTCCAACAAATCCGCGGGAACCGAGCAAACGTACGTTGGCATTAAGAAAGTCCTCGGGGCAGTGGGACCGCGCAAACTACGCCGCCTTCGCCTTCAGCATTTGAATATCGGAAAGAAGCACCTGCTCATGCCCCTCCGGATTCACCTTCTCATAAACCTGGCGCACAATGCCCTGGGGATCCACCACAAACGTGGTGCGGTCCCAGAACTTCATCCCCTTCCACTCCGACTGTCCCAAGCCAAGCTCTTTCATCAGCTTCGATTCCGTGTCTGAGAGCAGGTCGATCTTGAAAGCAAACTTGTGGGTGAAATTCTGATGCGAAGCCACATCGTCGGCGCTCACGCCAACCACTTTAATCCCGGCCGCGTCAAAATCCGCCTTCGAGGCCGTAAACGATTTGCCTTGGATCGTGCATCCCGGCGTGTCGTCTTTCGGATAGAAATAAACCACCAGCCACTGCCCCGCGAAATCGCGAAGCGTGGTCGTCTTGCCGTTCTGATTGGGCAGCGAAAAGTTGGGAAAAGGATTGCCTTCAGCCAGCATCGGGAGAGTTTCCTTTCATAGTCGCGATAAGTTTCAAGAGAAGTCTGAAGAGAAAATTGTAGCAGCACTTGAACGCCTGGTGGAACAAGTGGCCGTCCTCGCCCGTCCAGCACCCCGTTTCGTGCTACGCCGCCGGCGTCGCCTTCTTCGCCCGCTCTTCCAGTTCCTGCTGCGACAAGTCTTCCACGTGAGTCGCCACGCCCCACAGATGTCCAAATGGATCCTGAATAAATCCCATGCGATCGCCGTAGAACTGGTCCGCTACCGGTTTCAAAACCTTCGCACCGCTCGCTACCGCCTTGGCGACCGTTGCATCCACGTCTTCCACGTAGAGCAGAATGCTTACCGGCGACGCGCCAATATTCTCCGGGCTGCGGTGGCCCATCTCCGGAAATTCATCCGCCATCATGATGCGCGATCCGCCAATCTCCAGTTCTGCGTGTCCAATCCGACCATTCGGAGCGCCCATCCGCATCACTTCCTTCGCTCCAAAAACATCTTTGTAGTAATCGATGGCCCGCGCAGCGCCCTTGATGATCAGATAAGGCGTAACCGAGTTGTATCCCTTCGGAATGTAATGGACTTTTTCTTTTTTCATGATGTTCTCCTCTGGCGCTCCACGGGCCGGCCGTCCGCCCGCGCTTTCCGTATATCAGAACATACGCGGCACCCGAACTCAAGGAGGCGCCATGAGCCTGTGGGCAACCAAAACCGGCGCTGCTACATCGTAATGTGGCCCGAAGTTTGGCGATGAGACCGGCTATGAAGTTCGACCCGCGAAGAATCGCGAAGATGAAGAAGAGGAGATAACATGACTTCTACCCGCTCGGCGCATTTGGCAGTGTATCTCGTACTGATACTTGCAACCCTGGCTCTACCCGCACAATCAATCGCGCAGATCGGCGTGTCCATCACGGTTGCTCCTCCAGCTCTGCCGATTTATACCCAGCCCGTCTGTCCCGGAGATGGCTATCTCTGGACGCCCGGCTACTGGGCTTGGGACGATGGAGACTACTACTGGGTGCCCGGCACCTGGGTTCTCGCGCCTGAAGCTGGTTTCCTCTGGACTCCCGGTTACTGGGGTTGGGCTGATGGCGTCTACGCCTGGAATGCCGGTTACTGGGGACCGAACGTCGGTTTTTACGGAGGCGTTAACTACGGCTTCGGCTACGTTGGCGTCGGCTTCGCCGGAGGCTACTGGCAAGGCGGAAACTTTTTCTACAACACCTCCGTCATGAACGTAAACCGAACGATCATCCACAACGTTTACACCAAGACGGTCGTCAATCGAAGCGTGAGCCACGTGAGCTACAACGGCGGCCGCGGAGGACTCACCGCACGGCCTACTGCAGAAGAGGAACGGTACAAAAGCGAACGGCATATCGGACCAACATCCGAACAAACTCGCCAGCAGGAAGCTGCAGCCGGCGACCGCAGCCTGCGCGCTTCCGTCAATCACGGCAAGCCATCTGTCGCCGCCACTGCCAAGCCCGGAGAATTCAAGACTGGCGTGATAGCAGCTCGCGGCGCAACTGCCCGCACCACCGCCGCCCGCACCACGAAACGTGAAAGCGCAAGCAGAGAAACTACCGCTAAAGAGAATGCGGCCAAAGAGCGATCGGCCGAAGCAAGATCGTCCAAAGAAAGATCGACCAGGACCGAGCCCAAGTCCGAAGCCCGGACCACAAAAACGGAGAGAACCGAGCACGCCGAGGCAAAACCCAAAGCGGCGAAGCCGGCTCCTGAGCACCATGCAACCACCGCCAGATCTGAACCGAAGCCGGAACGAGAAACAGAACCGAAATCAGAATCAAGAACCGAAACCAAGGCCCCTAAGCCGGCAAAAACCGAACACGCGGAGGCAAAACCCAAGGCAGCCAAGCCCGCTCCCGAGCATCACGAAAGCATGGCTCGAACCGAACCAAAGTCCGAACCGAAGTCCGAGGCAAAGTCCGAACCAAAGCCCGAGAAGGCGCCCAAGCCAGCAAAGACTGAGCGTGCCGAGGCAAAGCCCAAGGAAGCGAAACCCGCTCCCGAGCCTCGGGAATCAACACCCAAAGCGGAATCCAAGCCACCCAAGCCCGCAAAGACTGAACGTGCGGAGGCGAAGCCTCCCAAAGAATCCAAGCCTGCACCCGAGCATCATGAGAGCGCGCCTCGCGCCGAAAGCGCACCAAAGCCCGAGCATCAGAGCGCGCCTCGTGAAGAGAGCAAGCCTGCACCTGCGGAAAAGAAGCCACCCCGATAGCAGCACGACTGCAAAAAGTGCCCATCCTGACGCGCCAGTTGTGGCGTCAGAATGGGCACTTTGCATTTAGCCTTCACTCGCACCAATCCCGCCACTTAATCGAGAGTTGAACCACTGCTGGAACGTGGCTACTCCATCCCCAGTTCCTTCGCCAGCGCCCGCCACTTCCCGTCTACGATCGCCCGCGTCTTGGCGTCCATCGCGATCTCATCCGGCCACGGACGTCCGAACCCCTCCGTCGACCACTTTCGCGTAGCGTCAATCCCCATCTTCGATCCATAATTTGCCAGCCGCGCCGCGTGATCGAGCGAATCGACCGGCCCCAGCGTGAACTGAATGTCGCGCTCCGGGTCGATATTATTCAGCGCCTTCAGCGTCACATCGGCCACGTCCTGTACGTCCACATCTTCATCGACCACGATGATGCACTTGGTAAACATCGCCTGCCCCAGCGACCAGATAGCATTCATCACCTTGCGTGCCTGCCCCGGATACGACTTCCGAATCGAAACAATCATCAGATTGTGAAACACGCCTTCGATCGGCAGATTCACGTCCACCAGTTCCGGAATCGTCAGCTTCATCAGCGGCAGAAAAATCCTCTCCACCGCCTTCCCCATCCACGCATCTTCCTGCGGAGGCTTGCCCACAACCGTGGTCGCGTAGATCGGATCCTTCCTATGTGTCACGCAAGTAACGTGAAACACCGGATACTCATCCTCCAGCGAATAAAATCCGGTGTGATCGCCGAACGGTCCCTCCGTGCGAAGTTCGTCGAGGTTCACATAACCCTCAAGCACGATCTCCGCATTCGCCGGAACCTCCAAATCGACCGTCTCGCATTTCACCAGTTCTACCGGCTTCTGCCGCAGAAATCCCGCGATGATAAACTCTTCGACTTCAGGAGGCGCGGGCACAATCGCGGAAAACGTCAGCGCCGGATCGGTCCCGATTGCAACCGCCACATCCATTCGCCCCGACGGACGCTCCCCTGCAGCCAGCATCGCACCACCCGAAGACCGCGCCATCAAGTCCACTTTCAAAGATGCCCCGCTCTGCGTCTCCCGCAACCGATCGCGATAATGTTCCGCCGCTACTTTCTGCCGCTGCCAGTGCATGCCCGTCGTGCGCTCGTCATAAACCTGCATGCGATACATCCCCACGTTGCGCTTCCCCGTCTTCGGATCGCGCGTAATCACGCACGGCAGCGTGATGAACCGCCCCGCGTCTTTCGGCCAGCACTGCAGTATCGGAAAATCGAGCAGCGAGAAATTGTCGCGCCTGATCACTTCCTTGCACGGTCCCGTTGCCATCGTCTTGGGAAACAACTTCCCCATTTCCGCCAGCATCGGCAGCATCTTCATCTTGTCCAAAAACCCTTGCGGGGACTTCACATCCATGAACCCGCGAATCCGCTCGGCGATTTCATCCAGCGCATCCACTTCGAGTGCCAGCCGCATCCGCCGCGCCGATCCGAACTGGTTGATCAGCAGCTGCGCTCCCGGATACCCCTTCACCTTCTCGAACAGCAGCGCCTTCCCGCCAACATTCCCATGCTTGTCTCGGCTCTTGGAAACCCGATCGGCAATTTCCGTGATCTCCAGAATCGGGTCCGCTTCCGTCCGCACGCGCTTCAGTTCGCCCGCTCGCTCCAGCGCTTTGATCCAGTCCCTCAGATCGTCGTAGGCCAAAATTCCTCCTTACAAATACAAATAAAGACTAGAAAGGGAAACGCCAAACGATTATATGCCGCCACACTCTTCCACATTTCTCCCACTGCGGCTAGGATATGAAAATCATTTTCGCCGCCGTCCGCGTTTAGCCGTGGACAAAATGATCAGCCAACATCGATGGCGGCGCGAAATTTTCGGTCTCGCGAGGCTCAGGGATCGGGAGATATTATGAAGTCAATGAACGCTGCCCCACTGAATCGAGGCCGGATAGGTCATATTGTTCTAGTTGCGAGTCTTGTTTGCATTTCTTGTGCATCCAGCACGGCCGTCGCTCAGGCGGATATGCCATGGACCAAAGTTAAATGCCAAGTCCGGCAGCTTGATGAACAACAGATGAAGCGTTGGTCGCCTGATACACCGATACTGAAATTAATGAAGAGTATTCAGGTTTGCGACTACCAGGCGGCGCTTCAGCTGATCGACTCCGGTGTCGATCTCAATTTCGAGGATGAGCGGGGACATACTCCGTTGGCGCTCGCCATCACTTTCGGCGAAAATTCCGTCATCCGAGAGCTTTTAACGCATGGAGCTGACCCCAACCGAACGAGCCGGAAGACATCCTGGGGCACTGCATTAATGGGCGCCGCGCTGACCGGAAACCTGGAAGGAACCAGACTCCTTCTCGAAAACGGTGCTAAGCCTGACATGGTGAATGTTTATAAGAGTACGGCCCTGATGTATGCCGCTGAAGGGGGAGAGACAGAAATCGTCCGGCTTCTGATGGCACACGGGGCAGATCCACGATTGCGTGATGAGTTTGGGAAAACTGCGCGGGATTCCGCTATTAACGCAAACCACTGGGAGATAGTGCCTCTGCTAGAGTCT
>DATEBK010000269.1:0-2536 GCA_035287825.1 Terriglobales bacterium | reverse complement strand
AGAGAGGGCATAGCGGCAATCATCGAGAATCACGCTGACATCGTCTTGGTCGGCGAAGCTGGTAATGGTCGTGAGGCGATCGAATCCTTCCGCAAGTTGCATCCCGATGTGACGCTCATGGATTTAGTGATGCCGGAGATGAATGGCATCGTCGCCACCATCGCGATTCGGAAAGAATTTCCGAATGCTCGCATCGTCGTGCTGACGACGTATAAAGGCGATGTCCAAGCCGCCCAGGCTCTCGATGCAGGGGCCTGCGGATATCTCCTCAAAAGCACACTGAGGAAGGATCTCGTAGATACAATTCGCGGCGTGCACGCGGGCCAGAAGCGAATTCCACCCGAGATTGCTCTTGCGATGGCTGAACATCATGCCACGGACGCTCTTACCGCGCGCGAACTCGAAGTGCTCGTCGAAATCGCTGCCGGCAACGCGAATAAAATTGTTGCAGCACATCTTTCCATTGCAGAAGAGACTGTGAAAGGTCATGTGAAGGCGATTCTTGCTAAACTCAGAGCCAATGACCGAACTCATGCAGTAACCATTGCAGTCAAGCGCGGAATCATATCGTTTGAAGTATGAATTGAGTTGCTCCTGCAGCTAGCTTTATCCCGTCACAAATCATCGAAACCAGCTTGGCCATCCGCAAGAAAGCGTGCAGTACCTCACAGCCTGCCTCATCAAAGCCGTCAAGAACCTGCCTTTAGCACAATAGAACGGCGACCAGTTTTGATGCACTGATCGCAGATCGCGGGGTGCGGTCGCTCCCCCGAAAGAGGTGCTCTCTCTCGCCTCGATTTGGGCTTACGCGCATTGAATTTCGCCTTTACAGTGGCCAGCGAAATCGGGCAATGGATGCAGTATCGCTTCGGCAGGTCGGACAATTCCGAAACAGACCATCCGTCGGCCGAACAAAAAGCTGGCATACCCGAGAAAAAGGAAGGAGAACATATGAAGGCTAACTCTAGAAACGTCGTGACGAAGTTTTACGCGGCTGCGGTGCTCGCTTCTGCTCTGACGGGCGCGGCTCTAAATGCCGCCGCCGCGGGTCCTGCGCCACAGGGTGGCGTTAAGAACGTGGTCCTGGTGCATGGAGCATTTGCCGATGGCTCGGGATGGGAAGCCGTCGCGAAAATCCTCGAGAAAGATGGGTATACGGTCTCAGTAGCGCAGCCTCCCGAAACCTCGTACGCCGACGACCAGAAATACACCAAGGCCGCCATCGACGCCATGGGCGGGCCGGTCGTCCTGGTGGGCCACAGTTACGGCGGTTCCATCATCAGCGAGGCCGGCAATGATCCGAACGTTGCGGCACTGGTCTACATCGCCGCATTTGCGCTCGATGAGGGTGAGAGCTGTGCGTCGATCGAAACAGCCGTGCCGCAAGCCTCCAAGGCATTCAAACCGGATAGCAATGGAAACTGGTGGATAGAACAGGAGCATTTCGCGGCCGACTTCGCGGCGGACATTCCGCCGGCCGTGTCCCACTTCATGGCTATATCGCAGGTGCCTATCTCCACCGATTCATTCACCCACAAGGTCACGAATCCCGCCTGGAAGAACAAGCCGACCTCTTACATGGTGGCGAGCTCAGACCGGTCGATCAATCCCCAACAGGAGCGGATGATGGCGAAGCGCGCCAATGCTAAGACGGTCGAAGTGAATGCCAGCCATGTGGCCTACATGTCTCACCCGAAAGAAGCAGCGAAACTCATCGAAGAGGCGGCCACCTCCGCACACGCCCACTAGTAATTCCTGGACCGAAGGAGAACAAAATGAAACCTACGCAAACCAAACCCAGCATCGTGTTTTGTCACGGAATCTGGGCTGACGGCTCGTGCTTCAACAAGGTGATCCCCACGCTTCAGGCCGAAGGGTTCGAGGTGATTGCTGCCCAATATGGTCTCGACTCACAGGCAGCTGACGTCGCCGCAACCAAGCGCACGCTAGGGCGGGTGAGCAGCCCGGCCATCCTCGTCGGCCACTCTTATGGCGGCGCCGTCATCACCGCTGCGGGAACCGATGAACGCGTTGTCGGTCTGGTTTACATCGCCGCGGTCGCTCCCGATGCTCATGAAACCGTGCAGAGCCAGCTCGACAACTACCCCACACCAATCTTCGGCCACATCGAAGTTGCCGACGGACGGGTCTGGATGCTGCCGGAAGGCGCTAAGGATTTCGCCGGTGACCTTCCGGAGCAGGAGCAGAAGGTCGTCTGGGCCACCCACTTCGCCCCTGATGCGGACCTGTTCAACCAGAAGATTGACGGCACCGCATGGAAGTCGAAACCGAGCTGGTCCATCGTTGCCACCGAGGATCGCACCGTCCATCCCGACCTGGAACGCTTCCTCGCCAAGCGCATGGGTGCCTCGACCGTCGAGGCGAAGAGCAGCCACGTGGCCATGTTGTCGCAGCCGCAACTCGTGTTGGAGGTCATCCGAAAAGCGGCAAAAGCCGCTCAGGCCGCGGCAGCAGCGTAAAGCGTCTTTGTTTGGGCCCGGGCTTGTGCCCGCCGGGCGAAGCTGGCTCGTGTTAG
>DATEBK010000268.1:0-18320 GCA_035287825.1 Terriglobales bacterium | reverse complement strand
GATCTCCTTGGCGGCATCGACATCGAGTGTCTTCTGAGCACCGTAGTTGGTGGTCGGATCGGCGCTGCTGGTGTAGGTGTCGCCCAGGGGAGTGATCTGACCGAAGGCCGCCGAACACGCCAGCAGGATCAGCGACAGAAGTGAGGCCAGGCGCAGTTGAAGGGTCAGGTTTTTCATAATTCTCTCCGAAGTGTTTTCTGTTTTGCTTTCTCGTTCTGTTCTCGTCGCGCGAACTTGTTTCAAGCACCCTATTGCGTGTGGTTCACTTTTGTTGTCCTTCTAAGGCGTTGCCAGGAACGAGATCGTCAGCCCGGCGGCATCCTGGTACACGCCGACCACCACGCCGTTGTTGTTGATTCCCGCCGCATAGGTGAGAACTTCGCCCGGCATCCCGATCGTCGTGAAGACGCCTTGACTCAGCAGAAATCCCTGTGCGCCTTCAAGGCCTGAAGGACATTCGGTGGTTGTGCAGTACAGCCCGACAATGTCGCCGGCATCGTTAATTCCGTACGGGTCCGTTTCACCCGCACCGGGGAAGTTGAACGAAGTGTAGGCGCCTCCGCTGAGCAAGAACCCGTGCGGAACGCCGCTGGCGTCGTTATATCCGCCCACTATGTCTCCCGCGCTGTTGATGCCAAACCCTGCGGTTTCGCTACCGCCGGGGTAGTCGAAAGAGGTGTAGGCGCCGGCAATCAGCGTGAAGCCGTGCTCGTCCTTATTACTGTCCCACCAACCCCCGACGACTTCGCCCGAGTTATTGATTCCGTAAGGGAAGGTGCCCAGGGCGCCCGGGAACGGCACCGCGATCTTGGTGAACCTTGCGCCGCTCCGCTCATAACCCAAGTCATAGTCAGCGTAGTCGCCAACCATCTCGCCTGAATCATTAACGGCAGCTACCGTCTGCGCGCCTAAGCTATGGGGATAATTCACCGCCTCGTAGGTCTCGGTGACAGTTTTCTTTTCCGACACTTTTGCCAGAAAGCCGCCCTCGTTCGCGGCGCCGACGATCTCCATCTTTGGAGTCGTAGCGCCCAGGTTGATGCCCTCCGCGGAGGTGTCAAGGGAGCCGGGAAAACTCAGCAGAGTGTAGGTGTATGACAAAGACGAAGACAAAGACAAAGACGAAGACGGCGAGCCCGGCGCCTTTGCCAGATGGGTTGTCTGATGTCTTGCCGCCTGCGTCGCAGCCGAGGCTAGGCGTTTGGCCGGAAGCCTCGACGCGAGTTGAGCCTGGGCCAAGCTGGTGGAGGGGATCAACGCCAGTGCCGACAGACTCAGTTGTAGTGCGAAATTCCTCAAAGTTTGCTTCGTCATAAAACGCTCCTGAATTCAGGCTCGAGATGTTTTCTGTTTGCGATCATTTAGAACTGCGCGTCGACTATTGCGCCACCGCGGCCTCATAGCCGTACACCGTCCCCGAGTTATCGACATATTCGCCAACGATCACGCCGTTGTTGCTGATCGAGAAGGGCTGGGTCACCGCCGGCGGACCGAAAGGAACATCGGCGTTGGTGAATTGCCCACCCTCGTAGAAGTAGGCGTGCTCCCAGGAGTAACTAGCTCCGTTGATGGTCGTCACCTCTCCATAGGCGCCGACGATCACGCCTTGGTCGTTGATACCCGCAACATAGTTCTGCGAGTAACCGCCCGGGTAATCGATGTTCGTAAAGGTGCCACTCTGAAGCAGGAATCCGTGACTGCTGCCGTCGCTGTTGTAGTACACGCCGACGATCTCGCCGGTTTTGTTAATTCCGTATGCATCCGTGCCGATCGCGCCCGGCACGTCGATGCTTGTGAAGATGCCTTTGGAAAACAGAAACCCGTGGCCGGTGCCGCCGCTGTACTGATATCCGACAATGTCTCCCGACTTGTTGATTGCGTTCGCCGATGTGAGGGAGGCGCCAGGGTAGTCGATGCTGGTGTAGGTCTTGCCCACCAGTTTGAACCCCTGTTCATCAGAAAAAGACACCCCGTATTGGCCAACGATTGCGCCCGAGTCATTAATGCCATTTGGTTCGGTATATGCCGCCCCTGGATAATCGATTTCGGTAAATTTCGTGCCTTTCAGGAGAAACCCGTGATTGCTCACTGAGTCGCCGATCATGTTCGGCCCATATCCGCCAACGATCTCGTTCTTGTCGTTCGCGGCGGAGCCGCCACTGTCCGTCTGTCCGGGAAAGTCAACCATCCCGAAGGTGAGGCTGAGGTCGGATGAGCCCGGCGACTGCGCCTGATGGCCTGCCACTTGCTCCGCAGCAGTTGCCGGACGTCTGCCCGGAAACCTCGACGCGGGTCCAACCTGCGCCAAGCTGATGGACGGGATCGATGCCAGTCCCAACAGACTCAGCGACAGTGCGAAATTCCTCAAAGTTTGTTTCGTCATAAGCGCTCCTTATATTTCTGAAAATTCGTAGCTTGACTTGAACGGGAAGCCTATCTACGGTGTCGCCATGAACGCGACATCAACCCCGGCGGCATCCTGGTAGCCTCCGATCACCACGCCGCTGTTATTGATATTGACCAAATACGTGTAGTCTTCGCCGGGGATCGCGATCGTCGTAAAGACGCCCCCGCTCAGCACAAATCCCTGCTCACCCTCATTGGTCGAGACGCATTGGCTGGTTGCGCAGTACAACCCGACGATGTTGCCGGCATCGTTGATTCCGGGACTGTTGGTATAAAGCGCGCCTGGAACGTCGATCGAGGTGTAGGTGCCCCCGCTCAGCGAGAAACCGTGCCCAGCACCGCTCGTGTCGTTGTAAAAGCCAACTATTTCTCCTGGGTTGTTGACGTCGAGGGCAGTGGTGAAGGTCGCGCCGGGGTAGTCAAAGGAAGCGTAGGCGCCCGCAATCAGCGTGAAGGCGTGTGTTACCCCTCCGCTGTCCGTCCAGCCGCCGACAATTTCGTCCGAATTGTTGATCGCGTTAGCCGAGGTGGCAGTGGCGCCAACAAACGGCACATCGATCGTTGTGAACTTTGCGCCGCTCCGCTCATAACCATGCTGGACGCCCGAGCTGTCGACGTAATAGCCAACGATTTGGCCGGCATCATTGACGCCATTCGCAGATTGCTCTGCGGAGTGGGGGAAATTCACCGCCTGGTACCTTTCAGAGACGGTCTTCTTTACCGATGCATCTACGAGAAAGCCCCCTTGGCCCTGGCTTCCGACGACCTCAACCTTTGAAGTGGTCGCGCCCTTGTTGATGCCGTTTGCAAACGTGGAAAGTGTTCCGGGGAAGCTGAGTAACGTGTAGATGTAGGATGGCGAGCCCGGCGTCTTTGCCTGATGGCTTGCCATTTGCGCTGCGGCGGTTGCCCGGTACTTGCCCGGAAGCTTGGACGAGATCCCAACCTGCCCCGAGGCAGCGGACGGGATCAGCGTCAGTCCCAACAGGCCCAGCGTGAGTGCGAAATTCGTCACGGTTTGTTTTGTCATAAAACGCTCCTTATTACTTCTTGACACGCGGATCTCCCCTTCTCTGACCCTGTGAATTCATGGCGAAGTACCATCCGCCGGAATGTCTTTCTGCGAGATCGAACCTTCTCGAAGACGAAGTCTCGCCTGTTCTGCTTGCGCTGGGGCCAGCTTCTGTCCGCAGAGAGGGCAGGTATCGGAGCCCCCCGCCGCGCCCCCCACCAGCAAGGTCATGCCTTGCCGCTCGACTGTCACCTCGGTCCGAACGGTGCGGCTGGTACCGCGCCCGGCCGTGCCGGAAAGGAAGAAGCTTGCCCGCTGAGTCAGCCATTGGTAGAGTCTCTTCGTACGTTCTCCCTGTACTGGCCGCGAATGTTGTGGCAGGCGCGGGAAAAAGGCCAGTGACCGCTTCTGACAGAGTTTGACAAGTTCTGAATCGCCGCCAAGTCAATGAAATCCGAGGGGATATTTCAGTTCGGGGAGTTTCAGATCGACGTCCTCTCACGCACCTTGCGACGGGAAAAAGAGATCGTCACGCTGAACCGGCGAGCGTTTGACGTGCTTTTGTACCTGGTGCAAAACCCGGGAAGGGTTCTAACCCGCGACGAACTGTTGAAGAATGTCTGGCCCGAGACTTTCGTGGACGAGAACAGCCTGGCGCAGAGTATCTCCGCGTTGCGGCGGGCGCTGGAGGAGAAACCCGGCGACAACAGCTATATCGTCACTCTGCCGGGGCGGGGCTACCAGTTCGTTTCCGCAGTGACGGTAGTTGTCCCCGAAGGCTTGACGGTCACTCCGGAGATTACGCCCGCGGCCAATTATGCTTCCCGGGGGGTTGTTCTCCAACGGCAAACGATTCGGACCAGTGTCATTACAGAAGATAACGAACAGCTGAGTCTGCCAGCGTCTCGGAATCGAGCTGTGGGACTGGTCATGGTTTTGGTCTTGGCAACAATTGCGGCTGCCGGGTTTTACACTTGGAGCAAGTTTCACCGTACGCCACTCCCGACGAATCCAGGAGCAGTGAGTTTGACCGGGGCACCCGCGCCGGCCCGGCGTTCCATCGCCGTCCTCGGCTTTCGCAACCTGTCAGGCCGCCCCGAAGAGGGATGGATATCGACCGCGCTGGCGGAAATGTTGAGCACCGAACTGGAGGCTGGAGAAAAGCTGCGTCTGGTTTCAGGCGAAGACATCGCGCGCACGAAGATCGACCTTCCCCTGGCCGAAGCTGACAGCCTCTCGAGAGACACGCTGACGCGATTGCACAAGAACCTGGATAGCGACCTGATCATCCTTGGCTCCTATACAGCTCTCGGTGAGAAGCCCGGCACCCGCATCCGTCTGGACCTGCGACTTCAAGATGCAGTCGCGGGAGAGACAATCGCTGACGTGGCTGTGGTAGGAGGCGAGGCGGACCTGTTTGACATGGTGTCGCAGGCGGGCTCGCGGCTGCGCGAAAAGCTTGGCGTGGAGGCGGTTTCTCCGGTGGAAGCCGTGAGCATCCGCGCCTCATTGCCCTCCAGCCGTGACGCGGCCCGGCTTTATTCGGAGGGACTCGCCCGACTGCGCGTGTTCGATGCCTTGGAGGCTCGGAATCTTCTGCAGCGGGCTATCGCCGCCGACCCAAAGTATTCCCTGGCTCACTCAGCGCTGGCCGAAGCCTGGTCCCGGCTGGGCTATGACAAGAAGGCGCGGCAGGAAGCCAAGCAGGCGTACGACTTGGCGGCCAATCTTTCTCGGGAAGATAGATTGGTGGTGGAAGGTCGCTATCGGGAAATGGATCATCAATACGAGAAAGCGATCGAAGTCTATCGCACGCTCTTCACGGTGTTGCCCGACGATGTCGACTACGGGATCAAGCTGGCATGGTTGCAGGGCCGCAGTAGCAAGGGCCATGATGCTCTGGCCACAGTCGAGTCGCTGCGCAAGCTTGCGCCACCAGCCTCGGAAGATCCCCGCATCGATTTGGTGGAGGGAGGCGCGTGGGATGCTCTGGGGGATCCTAAGCGCGGAGCACAATACGGAGTAGCGGCTGTGGGAAAGGCGCGAGCGCGGGGAGCCCGGCTCATCCTGGCAGAGGCTCGGCAGAACCAGTGTTGGGGGTTTGGATTCGGCGGCCTCGGGCAGAAGCAAGATGCAATTGCGGCCTGCCGCGAATCACGAGAGATTTACGCTGCGGCCGGTGACCCGCATGGCGAAGCTACGGCTCTGCGCACGTGGGCAGATGCGCTAACCGCGACCGATGCGCCGGAGTCCATCCGTTTGTACCAGCAGGCTCTGACTCTTTACCGCAGAATTGGATCCGAAGGCGGTGTGGCAGCCGTCGTCAACAACCTGGGATTGGTCTACGAAGCGCAGGGCGATCTCGCTACTGCCGAGAAAATGCATCGCCAGGCCTTGGCCAGTTTTCGACTTCTCGAGAACAAGAGAAACCAGGCTGATGCTACTGGAAACGTTGCTGACGAGCGAATGGAGCAGGGAGACCTGCGCGGCGCGCTTCAGCTATATCAGGACCAAGTGAAATTACAGGAGCAGTTGCAATCAGAGGATTCAAGGCATAGCGGACCCTCCGCCCTTCCTGGTTACAACATTGCGCTCATCCGCCAATTTCAGGGTGACCTCGTGGGCGCAAAACAGGGATTGGAGCAATCACTCGTGGCCTGGCAGCAGGGCAGCGTTCAGTATTTCTCCGCTTACGCGATGTGGAGCTTGGGAGGTCTGTTACTCCAGGAAGCCGACTTCGCTGGATCCCGCAAGATGTACGACCAGGCGCTGACTTTGCGGACCTCGGCAGGCGAAAAGCTAACCATCGCCGAGACTCAGCTTGCGCTCGGGGATTTGTCGCTGGAGGAGGGGCGTTCTCCCGCCGAACAGGAAGCCGCAGTCCGGCAAGCTCTCGAGATTTTTCAGACGCAGAAGATGCGTGACGACGAAACCGGGGCGTGGTGCGTGCTGGCCCGAACGCTGCTCGCTCAGGGAAAAGCGGCGGCCGCGAAAGACGCGATCCAACATGCAAGATCGCTCGCCGCCAAGAGCCAGAACCCAGAAATCCGTTGGCGGACCGCGATCACTGCAGCGCGAATCGAGACCGCCGAAAATAACGTTTCCCGGTCCACTGCCGGGGTTGCGGCACGTAAAGAGCTGGCCGCCATCATCGCAAAGTCGCGAGAGCTGGGTTATATGGGCATCGGACTCGATGCGCGTCTCGCGCTCGCTGAAATCGAAATGAAGTCTGGACAGACGACGGCTGGACGCGCGCACCTAACCGCAGTCGAAGCCGATGCCAAGGCCAAAGGCTACAACTTAATCGCCCGCAAAGCCGCCCTCGCTCGCAGCTGAGCTAGTGCTGCGCGAGGTGTCGAACAAGACTGGACGGGTCTCCGGCCCAGTGCTGAGATGATGGAAATCACGGCGTGCGGGCTGGTATTGGTAAACCTACCTGGTCCTTTGATTCTTGTTTCGACCCTTCTGTGCATTCATTGTTCGTTCTCGAAGTGCTTGTGTATTTAGAGTTGAGCGAACGCGGGCCTCACTTTTGATTGAGCGTCAGTTTACCGATGGGTGGGTGAGGCATGGTCGTTGGAACCGGAATGTGCAGCGGCGCCCGCTGCGACTCCGCAGCGCCATCCCGCTTTCGGATGACCGGTCGATTGTGGACGATATATTCGCTTCCCGGGGCTCCAACGATCGCAGAGGTTTGGACACCTGCCATGGACGCGTTGAAAACTTCATCTCCGACGCCCGTATCGGCGTTCTTGATAAATATCGTCGCAGATGTTGTGCCCTGGTTAGCGCCGGAATGGCGCTCGCGATCGCTGGAGATACCTCGCAGTCTTCAACCCTGGCTGCAGATCTGGAGAAACGATTTCCGGAAGACACGTCGGTGCGATTCAGTTATCTGCCTGCCCTGCGAGCCATGATCGCCCTGAACCAGGGCCAGCCATCGAAAGCGCTTGAATTGTTGCAGCCTGCGGCTCCCTACGAACTTGGTTCGCATCGCAGCAGTTTCTCCGGATAGTTCGGAAACCTATATCCGAGCTACGTTCGAGGCGAAGCCTACCTTGCGGCGCACCGCGGAGCGGAAGCCGTCGCCGAGTTCCAGAGGATTCGAGAGCATCGCGGAATTGTGGTCATCGAGTCTCGTCGTCCCCGCCATTCCTTTCAGCAATTTGCGGTCAGCAAGAAGCCGTGCCCCGCGGTGCTCGTGTCCTCGCATATACCGCTTATTTCCCCGATTACACTCATCGACAGTGGATTGGGCTTTTGCCTTTTCGCGACAAGTCCGATAGTATCCCCGGTGTTTTCCTAACAAGGACGAAACCTACTGATGAAGAAAACTCTAGGCTGGGGATTCGTCGTGATGTTGGTTTCAGCGGTTCGTTCGTGAAGTGAGATAGTCCGAAACGAGATCAAATAACTAGAAGGCAAACAACGAGGAGGAAACGATGTCGCCAGAGGCACTCTCCACACTCGGTTCCGGAAAATCAATCGTCTGGGCTATTCTGCTCATCGCCTTCGGGTTCTTGGCGATCGCGCTCCCGTTCGCGACCTCTTGGGGGGTCGTCGTAGTCATCGCCTGGCTGATCGTCTTCAGTGGCGGCTTCCAGTTCATCCATGCCTTCCAGTCCAAAGGTATCGGGAGCATTGTCTGGAAGCTGCTGGTGGCGGTCCTCTATCTCATCGTCGGGCTCTATTTTGTGCTCAACCCCTTACTGGGAGTTGCCGCATTCACGTTTTGGTTGGCGATCTTTTTTGTTGCCGAGGGTTTAGTGGACCTGGTGGCCTACTTCCAGAATCACAGCGCTGGAGGCTCCGGCTGGATTCTTTTCGACGGAATCGTCACCTTGATTCTCGGTCTGATGGTTTGGCGGCAATGGCCGTCGAGTTCAGTATGGGTGATCGGGACACTGGTGGGCATCAGCATGATTCTGACTGGCACCACGCGCCTCATGCTCAGTCTCGCGGCGCGGAACAAGGCGGCGTAGCCATTTCGGGAGCCCGCTACGGCAGTGCGTGAGAGGGCGTTCACTTTCCGAGATCTTCGAAAGTCACATTAAGGATTGGGTATTGTTTCCAATCCTTGTAGTCGAAGTGCCACCACTCCTTGGGATTAACCTCGAAGCCCTGTTTTTCCATGGCTTGGCGCAGAAGGGTACGGCGAGCGTTCTCCTCGGGCGTGCCCCCGGCATAGTCGGCAAAGGCGCGATCGGTCATTTCGTCGTAGCCGCTG
Organism: Terriglobales bacterium; assembly: GCA_035287825.1. Classification (GTDB taxonomy): domain Bacteria; phylum Acidobacteriota; class Terriglobia; order Terriglobales; family Acidobacteriaceae; genus Acidiflorens. The sequence continues at coordinate 9,675 of DATEBK010000268.1, read as the reverse complement.
GGCATCTTCACCTCCTTGCCAGTTTTCAAATCGTATAAGGACAAGTCCACCGCGCATCCGCGGTTGTGCTTGGATCCCTCCGCCGGATCAGCGACAAAAATCTTTTTGTCGTCAGGCGTAGCGTCCCAGAAGATTTTCGTGACGTACCATGGCCGGTAGCCATCATGGATGATTAAACCGTATCCCTGAGCGCGGAGTTCGCGATGAGCGCGAAGCAACGCTTCCGCCGCCGGCCGTTGAAGAAATGCTCGTGCCTGCGTATAGACGGGCGTGCCCAGAAAATTGTTCGTTGTGGCGTAACGGATATCGAGCTTGATGGTGGGATCGAGCCTGACCAACTCCACCAGATCGGGATTGAGGAATGTCCCTTGCTCGAGTGGCGGGCGGGCCTTGAGCGCCTCTGCACGCAATTCCTCTACTGGACGAAGAGGCTTGATACGGAAACTGACCTCTTGAGTGAAGCTGAGTTGCAGCAGAACAATAAGGAGACCGCCAAGACGAAAATGAAATTTTCGAAAGAGATTCATATGATCGATTCGTAAGCACATTGATCGTACCGCATGCGGCAAGCGGAGTCCGGCTCTCTCTTTGATTTTTTCTTTGTTAGGGTCTGGAATTCAGCGCCATCCGCGCTCTCTAAATTATTAAAAACACTGATTAATCTTTCGCCGTCGGCGGCAGAGCTTGCGAGTTTCGGTCTCGTCGTCCCCGCCATTCTTTGGCAATTTAGCGACGTTATGGCCGATGTGTAGGGGATTTGCATCAAACTTCCTCCGATCAGGGCGATCGCCTGGTCGAGGCATGCCCGGAAACACTGTGCAGAACAGGTCATTTCTCAAACACGGCTGAAGCATATAATGTCCGACAATTCGGAGCTAGAAGGAGATTCCGGTTGACCGCAGAAACCAATCAGCCTCCCACTATCGATCCCAGCCATCAACTCCCGGTTCACGGTGTGGAATCTAACCGGCACGGATCCGCGTGGACCGTTATGTGGATTCTGTTATTGCTCGCCGCAGTGCTGGTTGCGGTGTTGGTATGGCACCACCTCCATAACGAGAAGAAAGCCGTGCACGCGCCGGCGAAGATTGCGATTACGACCGCAACTGCCACAAAAGGCGATATCGGCGTTTACGTTGACTCCATCGGCACCGTCACTCCGGTCTATACCGATTCGATTACCAGCCAGGTGAATGGCCTGATCATTGCGGTCCACTATAAGGAAGGTCAACTGGTAAAGAAGGACGATCCGCTGGTTGACATCGATTCGCGTCCTTACCGCGCCACTCTTTTGCAGGCGCAAGGGGCACTTGAGCGAGACGAGAACGTGCTGGCACAAGCCCGGATGGATCTGGAGCGGTACCGTGAAGCATGGGCGCGGAACGCGATTGCAAAACAGATTCTGGATGACCAGGAAAAACTCGTACTGCAAGACGAGGGCACAGTAAAAAATGATCAGGGTGCGGTCCAGTATGACGAGGTCCAGGTCGAGTATTGCCACATCACGGCTCCTATTGCCGGCCGCGTGGGCTTACGGCTGGTGGATCCGGGCAACGTGGTGCAGTCTGCTGGCACCGTAACTCTGGCAGTGATTACACAGGTCGAGCCCATTACCGTCATTTTCACAATCCCCGAAGACAGCCTGGGGCCAGTGGCGGCTCAATTGAAAAAGAAGGCAAAACTCGCCGTCGATGCCTTTGATCGTACGGCGCAGACGAAAATCGCAAGCGGATCGCTGCTGACACTCGATAACCTGATTGACACTACGACGGGGACGGTAAAAGGACGATCCATTTTTGCCAATAAGAATGATGCGCTCTTCCCCAACCAATTTGTCAACACGCGACTGCTCGTGACCACGTTGCAGGGAGTGACGCTCGTTCCTGCATCCGCGATTCAACAGAATGGCCAGGCATCATTCGTTTATGTGATTCAAGACAATGTTGCTCACATGCGCAGCGTAAAGCCGGGGGTTACCGACGGCGGTATGACGCAGGTTGACGGCATCAATCCCGGAGACGTTGTTGCCAACAGCAGCTTTGATAAGTTGCAGGACAAGACAGCCGTCGCGATTGCGACCCAACCTACGGCCAAGCCCGCCGCTGCTGGCACCAACGGGGGCAGCACTCCGTGAGTCCATCTCGTCCGTTTATTTTGCGGCCGGTTGCGACCTCTTTGCTGATGGCCGCAATTCTCCTGGTCGGTATTGTTGGCTACACCCAACTGCCGGTGTCCGCCTTGCCAGAAGTTGACTATCCGACCATTCAAGTACTCACGTTCTATCCCGGAGCAAGCCCGACAGTTATGGCGACTACGGTGACGGCGCCACTGGAGCGGCAATTCGGCGAACTGCAAGGTCTGAGCCAGATGACCTCCACCAGTTCCGGGGGCACTTCCGTCATCGTACTGCAGTTCAATCTCACGCTGAATATTGATATCGCTGAAGAAGAAGTGCAGTCGGCCATCAATGCTTCGCAGAGCCTCTTGCCATCCGTTCTGCCCGCGCCTCCGGTCTATAGCAAAACGAATCCGGCGGATGCGCCTGTGCTGACACTGGCCATCACCTCGAATTCCATGCCGCTTTCGCAGGTCGAAGACCTGGTAGACACGCGCCTGGCGCCGAAGATTTCCCAGCTCAGCGGGGTTGGGCTGGTCACGATAAGCGGCGGACAAAAGCCCGCTGTCCGTATTCAGGCGAATCCCACGGCGCTGTCGTCCTACGGCATCAATATGGAAGATCTTCGGACGGCGCTGACCCAAGCCAGCGTGAATGCAGCGAAAGGTAACTTCGATGGGCCACGCCAGGATTATCAGATCGACGCCAACGATCAACTGGTGACCACCGACGACTATCGGAGTGTTGTAGTTGCCTACCGGAACGGTGCGCCGGTGATGCTGCCCGACGTGGCACAAATCGTGAATGGCGTGGAGAACAATAATCAGGCCGCGTGGATGAATCAGACTCCAGCGGTGATTTTGAATGTGCAGCGCCAACCCGGGGCGAACACGATTAGCGTAGTCAAGAGCATCAAGAATCTGCTGCCGCAGCTTCAGGCCAATCTACCCACCGGCATTGCGGTGACCATACTCACCGATCTCACAACCGCGATCAAAGCATCAGTTTCCGACGTTGAGTTCGAATTGCTGCTGACGGTCGGCCTGGTCGTGCTGGTTATTTTCCTTTTTTTGCGGAGTCTCTATGCCACGATTATCCCTAGCGTGGCGGTACCGCTTTCACTGATTGGCACCTTTGCGGCGATGTACATCCTGGGTTACAGCTTGGATAACTTATCGCTGATGGCGCTCACCATCTCCACCGGCTTCGTGGTAGACGACGCCATCGTGATGATCGAAAACATTTCGCGCTACATTGAGGCGGGCGATCCGCCCATGGAAGCGGCGCTCAAGGGTGCGGAGCAAATTGGCTTCACCATTCTCTCGCTGACTGTATCGCTCATTGCCGTATTGATTCCGCTGTTGTTTATGGGCGACGTGGTGGGACGCCTGTTCCGCGAGTTTGCCGTAACCCTGGCGGTCACCATCGTCGTTTCGGCGGCGGTTTCGCTTACCCTGACGCCAATGATGAGTGCGCGCATTCTGCGGCATAACCCAAAAGAGCAGCAGGGACGCATCTATCGGGCCACGGAACGTGCTTTCGAGGGAATGATTGCGTTCTATGGGCGAACGCTGAAAGTCGTTCTCCGCTTTCAGACCATTACGCTGTTGGTCGCGGTGACCACCTTGCTGCTTACGGTTTTTCTTTACATCATCATTCCCAAAGGATTTTTCCCGGTACAGGACACGGGCGTTATCCAGGGTATATCGCAGGCTCCGGCGGCGATTGGCTTCAAGGCCATGGCAGAGAAGCAGCAAGAACTGGCAAAGGTAATTCTGGCTGATCCGGCAGTCGACAGCCTCTCGTCATTCATCGGCGCTGATGGAACGAATACCACTACGAACAGCGGTCGAATGTCGATCAATCTGAAGCCGCTCGATCAGCGCAAGATGAATGCTTCCGACGTAATTCGCCGGCTCAACTCAAAGCTTGATCAGGTCCAGGGAATACAGCTGTTCATGCAACCGGTGCAGAACATCACCGTGGATGATCGTGTGAGCCGCACGCAATATCAGTACACACTCGAAGACCCCAACGCAGACGAATTGAATGACTGGACCAATCGCTTCGTCAACCGGCTAAAACAACTGCCGGAACTGGAGGATGTCGCTACCGATCAGCAGCCGGGAGGACTAGCCGTATCTCTGGTGATTGACCGAGTCACAGCCTCGCGGCTTGGGATCGCGCCCACCACCATCGATAACACTCTCTACGATGCTTTTGGTCAGCGACAGATCAGCACCATGTATACGCAAGTGAATCAGTACCACGTTGTGCTTGAGAGTCAGCCGCAATTTCAACTGGATCCGGATAAGCTGAATCATCTCTACATACAGTCGAATGCGTCTGCCGGTGCCAGTGGAGCGGGGGCGGCTTCTTCATTCGCGTCTTCCGGGTCGTCCTCGGCGGGTTCGAATGCGGTGACGGGCTCGGCCCTTTATACTCCGTCGGCGAATACGCTTACTCCTCCGTTAAATGCGCTTTCGCCGAGTTCTTCGTCAACGTCGAGCACGAATACAAACACAGCCGCCAGTTCGGCGATGAGCAATGCGGTGCCGCTGAGCGCATTTTCACACTTTGAAAAGACGACAGAGGCACTCTCCATCGCTCACCAGGGGCAGTTTCCAGCCATCACCGTATCTTTCAATCTCGGACCGAATGCGGCGCTGGGCGAGGCGATTACAGCGGTCGATAAGGTACAGAAAGACATGCACATGCCTCCCAGCCTGCAGGCTGGGTTTCAAGGAACGGCGGCATCCTTCACGAATTCGCTTTCTAATGAGCCGCTGCTGATTCTGGCGGCACTGGTCACCGTCTACATTGTGCTTGGGGTTTTGTATGAGAGCTTCATCCATCCAGTTACGATTTTGTCCACGCTGCCGTCGGCGGGCGTGGGGGCATTTCTCGCGCTGATTATTTTTCGCCAGGATTTGAGCGTGGTGGCCATTATTGGCATCGTTCTGCTCATCGGCATCGTAAAAAAGAACGGCATTATGATGGTCGACTTTGCGCTGGAAGGCGAGCGCGAGCATGGCAAGAGTGCTACAGATGCGATTTATGAAGCTTGTCTGCTGCGCTTCCGCCCCATCATGATGACCACGATGGCGGCGCTACTGGGTGGCCTTCCGCTGGCTTTGGGAACTGGTTTTGGTTCCGAGTTGCGGCGTCCGCTGGGCATCGCCATGGTAGGCGGTCTGCTGCTAAGCCAAGTGCTTACGCTTTACACCACGCCCGTCATCTATATCTTTTTTGATAATCTGGCCCACCGCTTTGCAGGCGATTCGAAGCGGCCTGAAACTGGAGGCGAAGAACAGGCGGGGCCGGCGTGAATATCTCCGCACCGTTTATTCATCGCCCCGTGGCGACCACGCTGCTTACCGTGGGGGTGGCTCTTGCCGGCGCGATTGCGTTTCAGGTGCTCCCGGTGGCTCCGCTGCCGGAAGTTGACTTCCCAACCATTTCAGTCAGCGCAAGCTTGCCCGGAGGCAGCGCCGACATTATGGCCTCGTCTGTGGCCACTCCGCTGGAACGGCAGTTCGGTCATATTGCCGGGGTGACCGAGATGACCTCGTCGAGTTCGCTGGGCGCCACATCGATCACGATTCAATTCGATCTCAGCCGTGACATAGACGGCGCGGCGCGCGACGTTGAAGCAGCTATCAATGCGGCACGAAGTTATCTGCCCGCGAATCTGCCGAGCAATCCAAGCTACCGCAAAGTCAATCCTGCCGATGCGCCGATCATGATCCTGGGGCTGACGTCCGACAAGTTTGGTCCCGATAAAATGTATGACGAGGCCTCCACCGTCCTCGAGCAGAAGTTATCGCAGATACAGGGTGTAGGCCAGGTCGTGGTTGGAGGCGGAGCGCTGCCGTCAGTTCGCGTAGACGCGAATCCCGCCCAGTTGGCCAGCTATGGACTGACGCTCGCCAATCTACAGTCCGCGCTAAGCCTGCAGAATTCCGACCTGGCCAAGGGACAAATTTCCGACGGCAATGTTTCCGCCGACATCCTTGCTAACGACCAGATCTCTCACGCTGCAGACTACAAGCCGCTGGTCGTTGGGTATAAAAACGGAGCAGCGGTGCATTTGTCCGATGTCGCACTAGTGACGGATTCAGTGGCCAACATCCGTGCCGCGGGCTACTTAAACGGCAAGCGCGCGGTTACGGTAATCATCTTCCGGCAGCCCGGCGCGAACATCATTGGCACGGTCGACCGCATTCGGCAGCAACTTCCGTTCATCCAGGCAACGATCCCGTTCGGCATCGATACGACTATCGTTCTGGACCGTACGACCACCATCCGCGCCTCGGTGAGCGACGTCGAGCGCACCCTGCTTATTTCGATTGGCCTGGTCATCGTCGTGGTGTTTGTCTTCCTGCGCAACGGGCGCGCTACGCTTATTCCCGCAGTGGCGGTGCCAGTTTCGCTCATCGGAACCTTCGCCGTGATGTATCTGTTTGGATACACGCTGGATAATCTTTCGCTGATGGCCATGACGATTGCCACCGGGTTTGTCGTCGATGACGCCATCGTGGTGATGGAAAATATCACTCGTCACTTGGAAAACGGCATGAAGCCGTTCGCCGCGGCACTGAAGGGTGCGGAAGAAATCGGTTTCACGGTCTTCACCATCAGCATTTCGCTTGTTGCCGTATTTATCCCGCTTCTTATGATGGGCGGAATCGTGGGCCGTCTGTTTCGGGAGTTTGCCGTTACCCTCTCGACCGCCGTTTTCGTGTCGATGATTATCTCGCTGACCACGACTCCCATGATGTGCGCCTACCTGCTGAAGAGCGAGCGCGCGGAAAAACACGGCCGCATCTACGCAGCCACGGAAAAGTTCTTTGATGGGATGCTGTCTTTATACCGCACCAGCCTGCATTGGGTTCTTGAGCATCCTATGCCAACCCTGGTCGTATTGTTCATCACCATCGCGCTCAATGTGGTGCTCATCATCAAGATACCCAAGGGCTTTTTCCCGGTAGAGGACACCGGAGCGATAACCGGGAGTGTGCGCGGGCCGCAGGATTCATCCTTTCCGGCAATGGACGATTCCATTCGGCAGATCGGGGCCGTGATCAAGAGTGATCCAGCCGTCCAGAATGTGATCGCGTTCAGCGGGGGCAGCGGAGCGACAAATACCGGTTCCGTCTACATCGCGCTCAAGCCGCTCGCGGAACGCAAGGTGAGCGCTGCCCAGATCATCGACCGTCTGCGCCCGAAATTGAATCGGCTGCCGACGGCTTCCGCGTTTCTGCAAGCTGCGCAGGATCTGCGGATCGGTGGCCGATCCAGCAACGCGATGTATCAGTACACGCTTCAGGCTGACAACGTGCAGGATCTTTTTACGTGGGGGCCGCGAATACTGAGTCAGATGCAGCACTTGCCCGGTCTACAGGACGTCAGCTCCGATCAGCAGAATGGCGGGCTCGACGAACTGCTCAACTATGATCGCGTTACTGCGGCCAAGCTCGGCATTACGGTGCAGCAACTGGACTCTGAGTTGTATGGAGCCTTCGGCCAGTCGCAAGTTTCCATCATTTACACGCAGTTGAATCAGTATTACGTGGTTCTGGAAGTTGCTCCTCAATATTGGCAAAGTCCGGAAGGATTGAAAGACATCTACCTGCAGTCATCCGGCGGGAACATTCCGCTGCTTGCCGTGGCTAAGGGCCAAGCCAATACCACACCGCTGGCCATCAACCATACTGGCTTATTCCCCTCGGTTACGGTGTCTTTTAACCTCGCGTCGAATAAATCCTTAAGCGACGCCACATTGAGCATCACGGAGATGCAAAAGCGCCTGGGCGCTCCATCCACGCTGCAAGGCTTTTTTGCTGGCACGCTGCTGGCCTACCAGCAATCTCTGGGTACCGAGCCCGTGCTAATTCTGACCGCACTTCTGACTGTCTACATCGTGCTCGGCATTTTGTATGAAAGCCTGGTTCATCCCTTGACGATCATCTCCACACTACCGTCGGCGAGCGTGGGCGCGATGCTTGCATTGATGCTGTTTAAGCAAGACCTGAACATCATCTCCATTATTGGCATCGTGTTGCTGATCGGAATCGTAAAGAAGAATGCCATCATGATGATTGATTTTGCGCTCGAGGCCGAGCGCGTCGAGGGGAAGAAGCCAATCGACTCGATTTTTGAGGCGTGCATGCTGCGCTTTCGTCCCATCCTGATGACAACGATGGCCGCGCTGTTGGGTGCGCTGCCGTTAGCGCTCGGGACGGGCACGGGTTACGAGCTGCGGCGGCCGCTCGGCATCACGATTGTGGGGGGATTGATCCTGAGTCAGTTGCTCACTCTCTATACCACGCCCGTCGTTTATTTGGAGTTCGACCGCCTGCGACTATGGATGGGCGGGAAGCAGAATGACAGCGTTGGCTATAGTGCTGGACCGGTCAGTACCACACATTGAGGCATTCCCTAAACTATCGCATCGGATGCGATCGCCTAGGACAGCAAAACTTCCGCATGGCTGCGCTGCAGAAGTTCGCCTGCGGTTTTCGAATCCACTGGTGGAGAGTAGAGATATCCCTGCGCCATTTCGCAACCGAGACGTTTCAGTTCGGTGATCTGGTCTTCCGTCTCCGTACCTTCGGCAACTACCTTTAACCTGAGGCTGTGAGCCAACATCACGATGAGCCGAACAATTTCGTGGCTGTCGTGATCGGTATTCATGTTGGAAATGAAGACGCGGTCAATTTTGAGAGCGTCCACTGGAAACCGGGGGAGCCGACTCAAAGAAGAATACCCGGTTCCAAAGTCGTCGATGCTCAAGAGGACTCCAAGCGCCTTAAGGTCAGATATCACCGCAAGCGCCCGATCGGCGTCTCCCATCGCGATGGTTTCCATAATTTCAAGGTTGACCGTGTTGGGAGTGACTCCCGTCTGCTGAAGAATAGCTCCAATCTCTTTCGCCAGATCCGGTTGGGCGAATTGCTTCGGGCTGACGTTCATGCTCATAGTTAAGGGCGGATCGCAGCCGAGTTGCGCCTGCCACGAGCGCAACTGCTGGCATGCTTCGAGCATAAGCGCCCGATTAATGGTCAGGATAAGTCCAGTTTCGTCGGCGACCGGAATAAAGTCTGCGGGCGAAACCATCCCCTCGGGACGTTGCCATCGGCTTAAGGCCTCAAAGCCCGTAATTTTGCCGCTTTTCAACGAGACGATGGGCTGGTAGTAGACGAGAAGTTCTCCGCGCTCGATGCCCTTGCGAAGATCGGTTTCGAGTTTCAATCGATGCACTGCCGTGGAGTGCATTGCCGGATCAAAAACCTCGTACCGTGCCTTGCCTGTTCGCTTGGCCCGATACATGGCGAGTTCCGCATCCCGGAGCAGGTCTTCCGCCCCGGCGTAGGAATTGCTGCTGTAGGCGACGCCGATGCTCGCCGTGATCACGATCTGCTGACCGCCAACGTCGAATGGGAGGCTCAATTTCTCCTGGATCCGCTGGGCGACGCGAATGGCGCCGATTGGGTTCAGCACGTCTTCCAGGAGCACAGCAAATTCGTCGCCGCCGAGTCTGGCCAGACCTTCTTCGG
>DATEBK010000267.1:0-8035 GCA_035287825.1 Terriglobales bacterium | reverse complement strand
ACACCGGAGCCGAGTGGTTCTCCTCAACTCACATCGACGTGGTAGGGCGTAACTTCGCCATCTGGGTCGACGGCGAACAAATCATGCAGGACGGGAAGTTCTTGCTCGAAGCTTAAGGAACAGCGCCATGACCGGTCGGCAAGTTAACCAGTTCAGCGCCAAAGTCCTGATCTTCCTGTCCGTGACAGCGCTGCTCGCGGTGCTTGACGGATACACTCTGCCGCGTCAAACGGATGAAGGCGTCGGCGCGCATATTTTCCAGTTATCCATCGTAGCTATCGTAGCGACGAACATACTTTTCTTGGCCACGGCAGATTGGAAACGCCCTTTGCGAAGCGCGAGACCGTTGGCCATCCCAACCGCCGTCTTGGTTCTCGCCTTCGGTGCGCTGTACTACCTCGAGCACTCCCGATAAACTGCGGGGGATGACTCTGCGGAACTTCGCGATCTTTTCGGCAAACTCCGCACAAACCCCATGATCCCCTCCTACCGCCAGGATTTCAACGCGCGCTTCACTCCCGAAAAATACGAGCAACTGCGCCGCGAGATGGCTTCGCGCTGCGGTATGGAAGTCCCGTTTGCACTTTGCGAGACGCCCTGCTTTTTCCCCGACGCACTGGTTGGGCGCATGAGCGAAGACGGTAAAGCGCTCATCCGCCAGTTGGTTGAGAATCCGGAGTATCGCGCCCGCTCCAGCGCCTCCATTCCGTCCAAGTTTCGCGTGCCCAACGAACCTCCGCATCCCATGTTCATTCAGGTAGATTTCGGCCTGGTGCGCGATGCCGCCGGAGAGTTACAACCGAAGCTGGTTGAGCTACAGGCCTTCCCTTCGCTTTACGCCTATCAACCAGTCCTGGCGCAGGCGTACATCGATGTGTTCGGCCTCGATCCCAACCTTCGCTATTATCTCAGTGGTCTTGATTCAGCTTCCTACCGGCATCTCCTGCGCGACGCGATTGTCGCCGGTCACGATCCCGCCAATGTCATCCTGCTGGAAGTTCACCCCGAAGAACAGAAGACGCGTCCGGATTTTCTGTTGACGGAAAAGCTCCTCGGAATTCGCACCGTCTGCATCACCAAGATTCGCAAACACGGGCGTCGTCTGTTTTATGAAGAAGCTGGCAAACAGGTTCCAATCGAGCGCATTTACAATCGCGCCATCGTGGATGAACTCGAACGCAAGGGCATCGTTCTCCCATTCGACTTCCGGGACGACCTGGATGTCGAGTGGGCCGGCCATCCCAACTGGTATTTCCGAATGAGCAAATATTCGATTCCCTATTTGCACCACCCGTCAGTTCCGCGGACATGGTTCCTCGATCAGCTTCCCGAGATCCCCGCCGACCTTGATAATTTTGTACTGAAGCCGTTGTACTCATTCGCCGGACTAGGCGTCATAATTGCCCCCTCGCAGGCCGACATCGATGCCATCCCGCATGCCAAGCGTAGCGAGTACATCTTGCAGGAGCGGCTGAATTTCACGCCAGTCGTCGAAACTCCCTACGGGACGACCAAAACCGAGCTGCGCATCATGTATGTGTGGCTCAGCGAGCTAGTGCCAGTGATGACCATCGTCCGCATGGGGCGGGGATTGATGATGGGTGTCGACCATAACAAAAACATGGCCTGGGTGGGTTCGTCGGCAGCGCTGGTGGCAGGCTAAGGGCAGATGATGGGCTTGGTAAGATTTATCTGATGGCTCAACTTGGCATGGCCGAAACAACCGTTCCGCTGCGTCCCACCAACTCCCTTTTATTCGCCGCCGACATGGCGGGCACCCTGCTGTTTGCCATCGAAGGCGCGGAGGCGGCAATCCCAGGCAATCTAGATTTGCTCGGGCTGATGGTGCTGGCCTTTTCTACCGCACTCGCGGGAGGAATTTTTCGTGATCTCCTCATCGGCGCTGTCCCGCCAAGCTCGCTGCGTGACTGGCGCTACTCGGCCATGGCCTTTACCGGCGCCGCAATCGTTTTCCTCTCCTACCGGTACGTTGCGGTAATTCCCAGCCGGGTAATTTTAGTCCTGGACGCGGCCGGCCTCGCCCTGTTTGCCGTCGCCGGAACCGAAAAAGCGCTCCTCTACAAGATGCATCCTTTTATCGCCATCCTGCTCGGCACGGTTACCGCAGTCGGTGGAGGAACTGTCCGCGATCTTTTTCTCGCGCGCGTGCCCCTGGTTCTCCGCTCCGATATCTACGCGACGGCGGCAATGGCTGGAGCGGCAGTTATGATTCTCGGGCGTAAGTTGAAGATTCCTCCAACCTGGTCCGCCGTGCTGGGTGGCGTCGTCTGTTTTACCCTGCGCGAAGTCAGCCTTTGGAGGCACTGGAATCTGCCCAAGGTTATGGGGTGATGGACCGAAGACTCTTGGTTGACCCGACCGCATCGACACTCTACCATTACGCCTTCACGTGTGCGGTCTGTTCTGGCTCGGCGATTTGATCTAACGATATAAGATTAAAGGCGAAAGCAACGGTGGCGGGCAAGCGTGTCCCGCTCTACGCGTTTTCTTCTTCTATGGAGATTGTCGGGCAGACCGTATCTCATTACCGCGTGCTCTCGAAGCTGGGCGGCGGCGGGATGGGGATTGTTTACGAGGCGGAAGATCTGCGCCTCGGCCGGCATGTCGCGCTGAAGTTTATTCCCGATCATCTGGCAAAAGATCCGCGGGCGCTGGAACGGTTCACCCGCGAGGCCCGAGCGGCCTCCCAACTCAACCATCCCAATATCTGCACCATCCACGACATCGAAGACAACCACGGACAGCCGTTCATCGTCATGGAGAAGCTGGAAGGCGAAAGCCTGAAGCAGCGAATCCATGGCCAGGCGCTCGAACTCGACGATCTTCTGGATATTGCAGTGCAGGTGGCAGATGCGCTGGCAGCGTCGCACGCCAAGGGAATCGTGCATCGCGACATCAAGCCCGCAAATATTTTTCTCACTCCGAACGGACAGGTAAAGATTCTGGATTTTGGCTTGGCGAAATTGGCCAAGGATTCAACGCTCGGCATGACCACAGACTCGTCACTCGAGGAGTCGCTGACTCAGGTGGGAGTGATTCCGGGAACCGCGGTGTACATGTCCCCGGAGCAGGCGCGGTCGGAAGTGCTGGACGTTCGCAGCGACATTTTTTCATTTGGCGTGGTGCTGTTCGAAATGGCGACGGGCAAGAAGCCGTTCACCGGAACGAACGTCGTGATGACTTTACACGCGGTGATCAATTCTGCGCCGGCGTCGCCGCGGTCAATCAATCCGGCCGTGCCGCCGGAGCTCGAATCCATCATCGGCAAGGCGATGGAGAAGGATCGCGATAAGCGCTACAACAACGCCACCGAGATGAAAGCGGATCTCGTGCGCCTCAAGAAAGGAACGGACCCCACACTGCGGAGCGGACTCCGGCATGTGAGCGGGTTCCACCTGCGGCCGGGCACGTTCCGGCAGACGCGGTCGCGGTTGGCATGGATCGTCGCCGGACTCGCGGTGCTGGTGCTGGTTACCGCCGCAGAGACAGCCGTATGGGTGATGAAGCACAAGGCCGCGCCTCCGCAAACGATGAACAACACGATTGCAGTGCTGCCGCTTCAGAACGTAAATAATGATCCAGAGAGCGAATTCCTACGTGTTGCACTGGCCGATGAGATTGCGAACGCGCTGACGTATTCGCACTCTCTGGAAGTGCGTCCGTCGACCTCGACGCAAAAATATGGCAGCGGAGCAGTGGATCCAGAAAAAGCCGGACGCGAGTTGGGCGTCAGCACGCTGGTCGTAGGGCACTTTCTGCGGCAGGACCAGTCGGTGATGGTAACGCTCGAAGCGGTCGACGTTAAAGACAACAAGCTGATCTGGACCGGTCAGCTGACGGCTTCGTCGGACAACCTGATCGCTCTGCGCAACCAGATGGCGAAAAAAGTGAGGCAGGAGTTAGTCCCGGCACTGGGAGGCAAGAAGGAAGCCGAGGAAGCCACCAGCACTCCGGCAAATCGAGAGGCGTACGACTTGTTTTTGCGCAGCGATGCGATGCCCCACGAGCAGCAAGCGAACAAGCAGGCCATCGCAATGTTGGAGCGCGCGGTGCAACTGGATCCGAACTACGCGCCAGCGTGGGAAGTGCTGGGGCGCAGGTATTACTTCGACTCAGCCTATTCGGACGGCGGAGATGCGGCGTATCAGCACTCCAACGAGGCGTACAAGCGGGCGCTTGCGCTGGAACCGGGACGCGTAGGCGCGGCTGGATTCCTGGCAACCAATGAGGCCGAGGGCGGATTCCTCGACCGCGCATACGACGACGCGCGGGCGCTTCTGCGAGAACGCCCTGATACCGCGTTTGCGCATTTTGCGATGGCATATGTATTACGTTATGCCGGCCGGTTGGACGAAGCGCAGAGCGAGTGCGATAAAGCCTGGTCACGCGACTCGGGAAATTACACCTGGCGAACTTGCGCGCTGGCCTTCGCCGAAGCGGGCAAGGAGGGCCGGGCGATGGAGTTTCTGGGCCTGGACGTGGGCTCCGAATGGACGAACGCGGTACGGGTTTCGGTGCTGATGCGCCAGGACAAGACTGCCGAAGCGCAGCAAGCCGCGCAGCAGATGTCCGACAATCCCAACTGGATGAAAGGATTGGTGCAGGCCTGTCTGAACAAAACTCCGCAAACCGAAATCCACGCGATGGCAGAGCAAGCGGAAACCGAATTGCTCCCGAAGCAGAATCCCGAGTTGAAATACCTTCAGGCGACGATGCTGGCCGAGTGCGGGGAGAAAGAGATTGCTTACAAGTTTCTGAACCAGGCCATCGCCAGAAATTATTGCGCCCATCAGGCGTTGCAGTCGGATCCGCTGCTGGCGGGCGTGAGAGGAGAAGCTGACTTTCGCCAGGTTGTGCAGGCAGCGGAGGAATGTCAGCAGAAATTTGCCGTGGCGCAGGGGATGAGCAAGTAAGCAGCACTTGATTCGCCCGCAGATGTCAGCTGGGGGAGGACGCCAGCGTCACAGAGACTCAGAAGATATTTGCTCCTTTCTTTGGGGACGATCCATCAGATGATCATGTTTCGAATGCAGAAGCAATTTTTGCGTGTGTGGGTTTCGGGCAAGCGGGTGGTCGCGATGGTAATGGTTGTGGTCGCCGGGTCGACCGGGGCTGGAACGCGCACGATTGCTGCAGCGGATGCTGCGCCAAAAGCTTCCGATACTCCTCACGTCGATCATTACTATGAGCCTCTGCCGCAGGAAACGGGAGCGGCGGGGTTGAGGCTGTTACTGCGGAAGTTGCAAACGACCGGGCGTCTCATGCAGGTCGACGCGCATCCGGACGACGAAGACGGCGGCATGTTGACGCTCGAGGCGCGCGGCAAGGGTGTTTCGACTTTGTTGCTGACGCTGAATCGCGGCGAAGGCGGACAGAACAAACTCGGCAGCAACCTGTTCGACGCGCTAGGCGTCCTGCGAACCCTCGAAGTGCTGGCCGCGGACCGCTACTACGGCGTCGAACAGCGTTTCTCGCGCGTCGCGGATTTCGGGTATTCGAAGACCGCCGAAGAAACATTTCAGAAGTGGCAAGGACACGACATCGCGCTGGCCGACATTGTGCGCGTGGTTCGAACCTTTCGTCCCGATGTGCTCGTCGCGCGCTTTTCAGGAACAGATCGTGACGGGCATGGGCATCATCAAGTGTCGTCTATCCTCACGCAAGAAGCGTTTCGCGCAGCCGCCGACCCCAAGCGATTTCCCGAGCAAATCGCCGAGGGATTGCAGCCCTGGCAGCCGAAGAAGCTGTACATCGGTAACGTTTGCGGCTTTGGCTCCGCGACCTGCGATGCCGCAAACTATACCGTGCGGCTGAATACCGGAGCTGTCGATCCCGTGCTGGGCCAGTCCTACGTACAGTTCGCTCTCGAGGGTCTGCGTCACCAGCAATCGCAGGGATTAAGTGGCGTCAGCGTTCCGGCGGGCGACCGCTTCACTTTCTACAAGCTCGTCGATTCCGTGGTAGAACCTCCGCATAAAGATGCCATCGAGCAGGGATTTTTCGATGGTCTCGATGAGGCCCTGCCGGCTCTGGCGGCGCGGTTGGGCGACGAAGAGAAAAAAGTCTTGTGGCTGCGCGGAGATTTGGCATCGATCGCTTCTGACATAAGACATGCCGTCGAGAAGGGCGACTCCGACGATCCCGCAAGTGCCGCCGAACCGCTGGCAAATGCAGTCGAGGGTCTTGCAGCAACGATTGATCGGCTGGAGAAAAGCAGCGTCACCGATGCCCGCAAAGAGAACGTAATTGCAGTTCTTCAGGAGAAACAGGACGACGCTCAAAAGGCCGCGAACATCGCTTTCAACTTGCACTTGGTCGTAATGGTTGGTTCGGGACCCGATCCCGAGAAAGCGGCTCCGCGATTCAAGGATGCTCTGACGGTAGTTTCTCCCGGACAAACTTTTCAGGTGATGGCCCGCCTGCACAATGCGTCGGGCCACTGGCTGTTCGTGAAAGATGCCCAGATAGTGGGCGGAGACGGCTGGGTCCAACAATCCGATGCAAGCGAGGCTACGATTGAACCCGGCAAATACTATTACGCCAACTTTGCGCTCAAGGTTCCGGCCAATGCTCCGTCGACTCGCCCGTACTGGCATCGCGATAATCCCGAGACGGACGCGCTCAACACAATCGACGATCCGAAGTATCAGACGCTGCCTTTTCCGCCCGCGCCTCTACAGGTTCGTCTGCAATACGAGATCATCGAGCGAACCCGAAACAACTCGCTGGTCCCGGAAACTTTCCGAAGACAAAACCGGGAGAAGCAGGGCCCGGCGGGCGAGATTTCGGCGACAGTGTTCGTGCCGTTCACCGATGATAACGGCATGCGCGACAAGACTCCGCTGCTGGTAGCGCCCGCATTTTCTCTTGGGCTCGAACCAGGAGAGCAAGTTCTGCCCACGCAAGATGGAAGACAAATCACGGTAAAGATCGGCGTGAGTTCCAATCTCACTGACGCGCCGGAAGGATCGCTACGGCTTCAACTACCCGCCGGCTGGCGGTCGGAGCCAGGGGAGTTGTCAGTCAGTTTGCCGCATCGCGGCGACAAACAGGATTTTCTTTTCCAGGTAACGCCGGGAAGTTTGCACGAGGGACGCGCCGAGATTCGCGCCGTGCTCGACGCTGGAGGCAAGAGATACGCTGAAGGTTACACGCTGGTTACGCGCGAAGATCTCGGCACCGCCTATTACTATCAACCCGCTGTGCAACGCATCAGTGTTGTCGATGTAAAGGTTCCGAAAGACCTCAAAGTCGGCTATGTAATGGGCGCGGGCGACGATATTCCAACCGTTCTCGATCAGATCGGCATGAACGTGACATTGATTCCGGCGGAGAAATTAGCCACGGAAGATTTGGGCCGCTATCAAACGATCGTGTTGGGCATTCGCGCTTATGACACTCAAAAAGACGTCATCGCGAACAACAAGCGACTGCTCGATTATGTTCAGGCCGGCGGGCGTCTGGTGGTGCAATACAACACTTTGGGATCATTTGGAGTGCCGGTCGACTTCAACGCGGGCAAGTACACGCCCTATCCCGCAACGCTCAGCCGGGCACGGGTTTCGGTTGAAGAAGCTCCGGTCGCGATTCTCGATTCGTCAAACGCGATTTTCCATTCCCCCAACGAAATTACCCAGAAAGATTTCGCGGGATGGGTGCAGGAGCGCGGACTTTACTTCATGTCCGATTGGGACAGCCACTATACGCCACTGCTCGAGTCGCACGATCCAGGAGAAAAAGAGCAGAAGGGGGGCTTGCTGGTCGCGCACTACGGCAAAGGAACTTATATCTACACCGGGTACGCGTTCTTCCGCCAATTGCCCGCTGGAGTGCCAGGAGCCGTGCGGTTGTTTGTAAATTTGATCGCGAGTCGTTAGTCGACCAAACCTGCCTCATGACAATCTCGGCCGAAGGCGAATCCGGCGGCAAAACGCAACTTGTCCGCGGCATTGGCCTCGGCTCCGCCACCGCGCTGAACATGATCGACATGATCGGCGTGGGCCCGTTCATCACC
>DATEBK010000266.1:0-2838 GCA_035287825.1 Terriglobales bacterium | reverse complement strand
GAGCTGGTGCGCCCCGGCAATACCGTCGCCCTGAAACTCAACGCCTTCCCTACCACCACTTTTCAGGGAACCGTCGAACGCATCGGCGCGCAAACCCAAGCCGTGGCCGGTGACCAATACTTCATCGTGCGCGCCATCTTCAATAATTCCCGCAGCCTCGCGCGCGATGGCATGGTCGGCCGCGCCAGAATCCGCTCCGTAGGCGGCTGGTTCCAAAGCGGCTGGTATCCCGTCGGTTACGCTCTGCTGCGTGCGCCTTTTCGCTGGCTCTGGGAGAAGGCATGGAGTTGGTTGCCATGATGCCCGCTCAAATGTTGGATTCAGATCGCAGGATATCCAAAGGAATCGTCATGACCAGAAGTGCAAACCTGTTTTTCGTCGCGATGTTGGCCCTCGCCGCCGCGGGCTGCGATAATTCTTCCGTCGCCTCCAGCCCCAATCCCGCGCCATCGCCCGCCGTCGCCTCTCCCGCGAGTGCTCCAGCAAAATCCACCAGCTCCGCCGACATCCTCAGCGTCCTCACCGTCGAACATCAAGTGGACATCACCACACAGCGTGACGGCCTGGTAATGTCCGTGAACCAAGATGAAGGCGCTACTGTGAAATCCGGCGACCTGCTAGCCCAGCTCGACGACCGCAGCCTGCAAATGGAAATCATCAAAGCGAACGCCGACCTTCAAGTCGAAGAGAACAACAAAAAATACAAAGAAGCCGAACTCAAAGCCAAAAGCGCCGCCTACCACCGTCAGCAGCAGTTGCGCGCCAACGGCCTCTCCAGCGACGCCGATCTGGAAGCCGCCGAATTCGAAGCCAAAGCCGCCGAGTACGATCTCCACGGCTACGAAGCCCTGGTCGAAAGCGGCCACGCCGAAATCAATCGCCTCAAACTCGAAGAAGAACAGACTCGCATCCACGCTCCCTTCGCTGGCGTTGTCGTTCGCCGCTATCTCCGCGAAGGCCAAGCGATTGCCAAAGGCGACAAATGTTTTCGCGTCAGTCAGCTCTCCCCGCTGCAAGTCCAGTTTCAGGTCCCGGAATCCTCAGGCCGCCGCCCCGCCCCAGGCGCTCCCGTAGAACTTTCCTTAGTCGAAGATTCCAGCCGCCCCCTCACGGCGCGCGTCGTGAAAGTCAGCCCTACCATAGACGCCGCCAGCGACAGCTACGACGTAGTAGCCCAACTCAACAGCTCCAACATCTCCGACCTCCGCCCCGGCATGGCGGTAAAAGTCCTCTGGCCGTACGCCCACGCCACCGCCCCTTCCGCGCCGCAGGCAACGCACCCAGCTCCCCCATCAAATCTAAACGCGCCCCCGCGGCAGTAAACGAGCTCTCGATGCGCTTCGGCCCCACCAGCCTGCAGGTCTCCAGCGTACTCGCCAAAGGCTTGCGCCGTCCCAAGCTCCGCACCGACCTCCGCATCAGCGAACAAGTCATCGCCGGCGAAACTAGCTACGTCGTCAAAAATTTCGAAACCAATTCCTACAATCGTTACGGCTCCACCGAATACGGCGTCCTGCAGCTCTGCGACGGCACCCGCACCGCGCTCGAAATTTCCGACGCCCTCACCGAGCGCCATCCCGACTCCCCCCTAAGCGAAGCCGAAGTCCTCGAATTCCTCGACAGCATCGAGCCCGCCATGTGGGAACGCTCCGTCGGTGAGAAAAATCTCGCCGTCCTCGAACGCATCCGCGACGAGCGCAAGGGTCGCGTTGACCAATCCAGCGTCCTCTACATGTCCTTCAAAGCCTGGGACCCCGACAACACCCTCGCCAGGATCGATCCCTACCTCAGCTGGATGTTCACCACTGGGTTCGTCGTTTTCTCCATCGGTATTTTCATCGTCGCCTCCTATTTACTCGCCTCCGATTGGACGCGCGTCCAGCAAGACACCGCGTCCCTCTATACTTTTGCCGGCAAGAGCGCCTACGACATCTGGATGTTCTGGATTCTGCTACTCGTTCTCGGCGGCATCCACGAATTCGGCCACGGCCTCACCTGCAAACATTTTGGCGGCGACGTCCACCAGATGGGCTTCCTGCTCATCTATTTCACTCCCGCCTTTTACACGGACACCACCGACATTCTCCTCTTCAAGCGCGGTTCGCAGCGCCAGTGGGTCATCTTCGCAGGCATCTGGATCGAGCTCGTCTTATGCGGGCTCTCCGGCGTGCTCTGGTATTTCACCCGCGTGGGATCCGTGCTCAATGATGTCGCCTACAAAATGATGCTCCTCAGCGGCATTCAGGGCGCGCTCCTCAACCTCAATCCTTTAATCAAAGCCGATGGCTACTACGCCCTCTCGCAATTCCTTAACATCGACAATCTCCGCGAGGAATCTTTCGCGTTTCTCCGCGCTTGGGCCGAAAAATATTTGCTCCGTCACGACATTGACTTGCCCCCCACCAGCAAACGCCAGCGCCGCGTTTTCTTTCTCTTCGGCCTATGCGCCATTCTTTACAGCAATACCTTGCTCATCCTGGTCATCGTGTTCGTCAAAAACATCATGGTCAGCAAACTCGGCGACACGCGGGGTTACCTAGCCACTCTCGTCGTCATCTATTTTTTCGCAAGGAAGGGAATTCAGCAGGCTCTGCCCACCGTGCGTGCCTGGCTCCGCCAGAAGAAGGAGGACTATATGGCCTGGAAAATCACCCGTGCCCAGCAAGCCGGAGCGCTCGGCTTGGCGCTTCTGCTTCTGATCCCCCCGGTATCCTCATCCGTCTCTACCGGCCTAGTTCTCGAGCCCGGAGCCTCGGCTCGCATCCGCGCGGAAGTGCCCGGACAGATCCAGTCCGTTTACGTCAAGTCCGGGGATACAGTAAAAGCCGGGCAGCTGCT
>DATEBK010000265.1:0-12635 GCA_035287825.1 Terriglobales bacterium | reverse complement strand
CTTATCTCGTGCTGACTTGAGTGATCTGTAAGTCGGGATAGACGTGGTTCCATTGGGCGGAGATGCTCTCGAAGGTGAGGCGGAAGGGTTTGGTCTGGCCGGGCGCGAGGGGTGAGAGGTTGAGGTCGACGGCATCGTCGTAGGGGCCGTCGGTGTGGAGAATTCGGAGGGGGCGCTCTTCGCGTTGCGCGGTTTGCCCGAGCTCGTCTTTGAAGGTGACCTGAACGAGGGCGTGGGTCACGGTCTGGTTGCCGGAGTTGGTGATAGCTCCCTCGAGATAGCTGACGGTTGCGCCGGCGAAATTCTGGGCGGCGCTGGTTTTGAGGTCGGAGAATTTCAAATTCGCGGCGTAGGCGGGAGGCGGAACGGGCTTGGGTTGCTCAGAACGTAAAATCAACGCGAGAACACCGACCACGATTCCGACTATGACGATGCCGATAAGAATAGGGCGAAGGATGGAAGCGGGTTGCTCGGCGGTGGGATTTGGGGTGGGCTGGAGCAGAGCATCCATGGCGAAATTGTACTACCGGCGAACATTGTGAGGACTGGGGTGAGGATCAGAGTGAGGATTGGGGCGAGGCGCGATCCTCAGATACGACGTGGCAGGGAATCGAATATGTGCAGCCACTTGCAATATGGAGGTAGCGCGTGGACAATGGCTCGCATCTAATCTTTTAGAAGCGCAATAAGGCTAGAAGCGCAATAAGGCACATTGAGGAGCCCCAATGTGGAATCCTGATGGCGAGCGAAAAAGCGTTCACTGGAACTGGACTGCGATCGTGTCATTTGCGGGATCACTGGCATTCAGTCTGGCCGCTTGGAGAGGCGTTTTCTGGGCGGTGGGACACCTGGTGAAGTGACGTGTCCGGTTCTGGTCTATGGTTTGGTCTATGGTCTATTGATTTCGGGCCTACTGATTTCCGGTCAACTGATCGTGACTGCCAGTGGTCGCGCGGCCTAGCGATCGTAGTGCAGCAAAGAGAAGACTTCATACTTCGCGAGTTTTTCGCGACCCCTCAAGAAATCGAGTTCGACAACGAAGGCCAATCCCGCAATCTCTGCCCCGAGGCCGCTGGCTAAATCCGCGGTGGCTACGGCGGTTCCGCCGGTGGCCAGCAGATCGTCCACGATCAAAATGCGCTGACCTTTTTTTATGGCGTCGCGGTGGACTTCAAGCGCGTTGCTGCCGTATTCGAGTTCGTAGCTGATCTTCGCGGTTTCGGCGGGCAGCTTTCCCGGCTTGCGGACGGGAACGAATCCGGCATTCAGACGATAGGCGAGAGCGGGGCCGAAGATAAATCCGCGAGCCTCCATGCCGAGCACGAGATCGATTTCTTTACCGGCGCCGATGTAGTGTTCCGAGAGGGCGTCGATGAGGCGCGCGAAGCCAAGCTTGTCTTTGAGCAGGGTGGTGATGTCGTAAAAGAGAATGCCTTTCTTGGGGAAGTCGGGCACTTCGCGGATGAGTTTTTTCAGTCCGTCGGCATCTACGGGCTTGGTTGATGCATGGTTGTTCTGGTTGGACATGCTCTGGTCTGGCAGGCTTTGATTGGACAGGCTTTGATCGGACATGCTTGGGTTAAGCTCCTCGAACTTGAAATGAAGCGAGCCCAGCGACGGGCTGGGCCTCGGATTCCTCTACGTTATCCACGCGCGCGGCACGAGGACCTTCCTGCAAACGCGAGCGCAATCCAGCCAACTGAGCGGGGGTTCCCATGGCGAAGACCTCGACGCTACCGTCGTGATTATTGCGAACCCATCCGGCGATTTTCAGGATATGGGCCTCGCGCTCGACAAACCAACGGAAGCCGACGCCCTGGACGCGGCCGCGGATGAGGAAGCGACGGGCGCAAGGTTGAGCTTGGTCGCGGGATGGATCGTTAGCGGAAGCCATGGTTGGATTGCAGAGGTCAGAGGTCAGATTGCAGAGGTAAGCCCAGCCGCAATCTGATCTCTAACCTCTGACCTGCCCTAAGCTCGCGACAGATAGGTTCCCTCGGCTGTGTCGACTTTAATTTTTTCACCTTCGTTGATGAACGGGGGCACCTGGACGACGAGGCCGGTTTCGGTTTTTGCCGGCTTGGTCACGCTAGATGCGGTTGCGCTTTTGAGGCCGGGCTCAACTTCCATGACGGTGAGGATGACGGTCTGAGGCAGTTCGATGCCGACGGCTTTGCCGTCGAAGAACTCCACTTTGATCTGCAGATTGGGCGTCAGGTATTCGACAGCGTCACCGAGAGTGTCGCGGGTGAGATGGGTCTGCTCGTAATTTTCGGTGTTCATGAAGTAATAGTCGTCGCCGTCGCTGTAGAGGAACTCCATGTTTTCTTCGTCGACGTTCACCTTCTCGATGGGGTCGGGGGAGCGGAAACGGTGTTCGAACATGGCGCCGGTGCGAAGGTTGCGGAGTTTGGCCTGGATGAAGGCGCGCAGGTTGCCGGGGGTGCGGTGTTCGACGCTGAAGACGGAGTGCAAGTCATTGTTGTGCTTAATGATCATGCCGGGACGAAGTTGGGTCGCTGGGATCGACATTGCTGGGTTACATCTCCTTCATTCTGCTAGGAATTCTAGGCAGCGGCGGGGCAGATCGGCAGCTCACCGGCGCGGCCGCCGCACGTTGGAATCAACATTTGATTTTACACAGGCGGAGTCAATTCTGCGAACCGGGCTACAGTGATTTTTAACGAACAAAAAATCAAAATTGCAACTCATGGTTCGGGACTAGAATCAAAAATGAGGCTGGAGGCTGATTATGCGCATTGGAAAATATGAGAGTTCGGATGGAACGACGGGCACGGCGGTCACTTTTTTGCTGATCGGGCTGGGCGTGGGAGCAGCGCTTGGTTTGTTGCTGGCTCCGAAGCCGGGGCGGCAACTGCGGAAAGATCTGCGGCGGTCATATGATGACGCGCTGGAGACGGTGTCAGATTGGACGGACGAGGCCAAGGACCGCTTCGAGGAAGCGGTTGAAAAAGGCGCGGACTTTGCCCAAGAACTTCGGGCCAAGGCCGAGCCGCTGAGCGACCTGCTGCGGCGGTCGTAGCTGCCGGCGCAAGCGAACATCAGAGAGTCCCCAGGTAGAGGCTATTGGAGATCACTTTCGTCTTCGAGAGTGCGCTTCTTCTTGTGCACGTTGTGAATGACGATGCCGACGGAGACGCGGAAATTGTCTTGCGCCAGTTTAGGTTCTTGCGGAAACGCGGTGCCGGTTTCCAGATAATCGAGTTTGATGCGCAGTGAATAGCGGCGATTGAGCTTGTGGTCAAAGCCGCCACCGACGATGAAGGCCCGGCCGGTGCCAACTTCTGTAATGGTTTCGCCCTGGGCGGTGGCTTGGCCGCGGGCGCCCTGGTGGCCGTAGAGGATCTCGCCAAAGGGCGTGAAGCGTTGATACTTGCGGCGCATGAATTGCGCTCCAAAGAGGAAGTTATACTCGCGGGTGGCGACGCTGAATGTGGGGTAGGTGGAAGGGCAGAAACCGTTTACCGCTCCGCAGGTGGGAAACGGCGCGGGCGAAGCGGTAGGGATTTGCGAGGTCCCGAAGTATTGACCGCCCTCGACGACGAAGCCCAGCCAAGGTGTTGCGTTGGCGGCAAGAGAAGCATCCCAACCTCCGAGGCCCGCCCAGTGTCCGGCGTTGAAGAAGCCGGTTTCGGCGTAGGTGCCGCCGCCAAAGAATTCGACACGGGGATAATCGAGCGGAGCAGCGACGTTGGGGATGGGAGCGGTTGGAATCGGAGTCGCTTCAGGAGTTGGTGCTGGCGGTGGAGATTGGTCCGGGCTTTGGCCTTGAGCTGGAGTTTGGGCGGGAGCTGGCGCCGGGGCCTGTGCCCACGACATGGTGCATAGCGCCGCTACGCCGGCCAAGACTCTCAGGTATTTCCTCACGATTCCTCCTTGAAGTACAGTTGCCAGTTGCAGTGCCGAGTTGCCGGCGCCGTTTGCGCAGCGGCGTCTATTAACGGCGAGTGTCAACTGCGTTTCCGAACGCGGTGTTGTAGTGAAGCCGGATATCTCCGCATGTTCCCTGTTCGGGCGAATAGACGACGCAGGTATCAAAGGGGCGCGAATAGACGTGCAGCGTCACGGCGCGTTGATTTGACTCCCGCGGATTGACGACGCGATGCACCGGTTCCTGCGGATCGACCGCACAGGGATGGGACGCCGTTAATTCCACCGTGTTAGATGCGAGCAAGCGGCAGGTGCCCGCCTTGATATCCTGAAATTCGAGGTGGAAATTTTCTACCAGCAGCGTTCCCATGGCTGCGGCCATCCAGCAATTCTGGTCACGATGATTGTGCACGGAACTGTTTTGGCCAACCTCCCAGCAAACGGCCATCAATTCGTAGAGGTCGGTTTTGTCGATGAGATTGCGGGTGTAGTGTTGCCGGTCCCAGGTTAAATAGGGGGCGAGGCTGGCTTCGTCGACGGGCATGTTTTCGAGCAGGGAACGAATCTGCTCGACGCCATCGAAGGCGGATGCGGGGAGGGTGCGAAGCTTTGCCACCAAGTCGGCGATGGGAACACGGGTTGTTGAGGTCAGTTCAGTCAAAATTTTATCCGCGGTAGTGCTGGAGTCTCGGACGGATCCGACAAACTATTGAGTATACAAGACAGGATATTGAAAACAGGGAAGTTGTTGATTTTTATGGCATGTAGTTGGTGCGGCAGTTGTACGTAGGTCGGGCGGCGGCGGGGATTAGCGCGGAAATTTCGCTGGGGCTGCGCGGTCGTGAGTGTAATGGCCTCTCATAATAGAAGCGCTACGAACGTGCTGGTCTAATAACTGAAGACGGCACGGTTATCGGCGGCACACCTGCTGTCCTGAGCGCCCGTTGCGACCATGCGCCTGCTGCGCACGGATTTCCACCACTGCAGCAGGGGTTTCACTTGCGATTCGTAAGGCTTGCGACTTTTGTTGTCCAAGAACTCCATGTTCTGGAATGTCTTGTCGCGAGCGACGCTAACAATGTAAGCATGGGCGTCCTCGACGACGAGTGGCGAGGTATTGGGATGCACATGGATTTTCCGGAAATCTTCGTTGTCAAGAATGCCGTCAAGAGCGTTCCAATCAATTTCGGGCAAGACTCCTTCGTTGATCTGGCGCTCTTGATCTCTTCCTAATTTACGAACTGCTTTTTCGGCGTGGAAATGGCGATCGGCAAATACCAACATGCAGTATTGCTGATTGGACATTGCTCCTGGCTGATCTTCAAAAAGGAGTAACCGGAGGGCAGGTACAGACTTCTCTTCATTTGCACCTGCCCCGGCGGCGAGGCTCATTGCCAACAGGGCGTAGAGAGCCACGCGAAGAGTAGTCGTTATGGAGCGCATCGCTTTACGCATCACGGACTGTTTCTCAGAGCGCGACCTACTAATTCACGTTGACCGGTGCGCAGTAGTGGGGTTTCGATTCTTTGAGCGCTGACTTGCTTTTTTTCTGCAATCCCTCAAACCATTTAATGAGCGGGTTCAATGTTTTCTTGTAGGGCCCTCCATTATCCAGGAAGGCGTCCAGCCCGGTTGAGACTTGTGCAGTTGTTGAGTTACCCCCTCCGATCATTACACGCTCTTGGACGGTGTAGAATCGCTGCTCTGTCCCGGCGCGGTCGATTTGCAGATCCAGGGTTTGAATCTCCCGGATAGTCCCTGCGTCTGAAGGGAGGTCGGGCATTTTGGGCGTTACCAGTTTCTTGACGTCTTCAGCATCCAGCATTGCCTTTAGTTGCTGTAGTTCGTCTGCTGCAAGCGCGCCCTCCGCAGCTTTTACCTTCGGCCGGCCGACGATTTGCTCATCTCTCTTTTCGAGAACGTACTTTCCATCGTCGTAGACGACCAGGCAGGAAGAGGAGTTCGGATAAGACCACACGTCTCCTGGGTTGCCGCTGGTGACCCCAGACAGGCCCTGCCCGTGCTTCACATTCGATTCGATATCCAAGGCAGCCCTTGATTGTTGCATGCGAAGCAGAGCTGTCGAGTCCTGGCCGAGGGCAATCTGCGCCACTAGCAACATTCCAATAAGTGTCAGCAGCTTGATCTCTTTGTCATAACATCGTCGTCTATGCATATCATGCTCCTGCAAAACGCCGCCATTTTACGCGAGAAACAGGGTATCTGTCACTGAATTGATAGGCGAAGTCAGGCGGTTACACTTATTGACCTAGTTATCTACCCGGTAACTTGGCGCTCGGGAACAGATATACGACGCGCGGTAACGCGAATCATACACGGGTGTGGCGCGGAGGGTTCTTGCTGGACGGGCGAAACGCTCGTCGCTCCACGGCGGGACGACTCGGTACAATTGAAAATCCTATGGATATCAAGCTGACGGAGAATGAGGTTCGGGTGCTGGGGGCGTTGATCGAAAAAGATATTACTACGCCGGAATATTATCCGTTGTCGCTGAATGCGCTGGTGAATGCGTGCAACCAGAAATCGAACCGGGATCCGGTGATGCAGCTGGATGAAGATGCCGTGCGGGACGCGGTGGAAGGTCTACAGCAGGATCGGCTGGCAGGGCCGGCGGGAGGCGCGGACAGCCGGGTGACGAAGTACGAGCACCGCTTGCAGGAGGTGTATAACTTCACGCGTCCGGAAATTGCGGTGTTGTGCGTGTTGCTGCTGCGGGGTCCGCAGACGCCGGGAGAACTGCGGGGACGGGGGGAGCGCATGCACCGCTTTGAGGCGCTGGAGGACGTGCAATCGGCGTTGCAGAAACTGATGCAGCGCGAGCCTCCGCTGGCGAAGGTACTGGCGCGGCAGCCGGGGACGAAGGAATCGCGGTATGCGCATTTGATGGCTGGGGATGTGGGGGAGACGATGGGGCCGGCGCAGATTGGGGCGGCGGCGGAACGCGGTCCGGCGGAGGGGGAGCGCATTGCGCGATTGGAAGCAGAAGTGGCGGAATTGCGGAGAGAAGTTGGGGGAGTGAAGGACCAGTTGGAGAGATTTCGGAAACAGTTTGAATAGGGGTAACTGGCCTAAGGATCACCTTGGCAATGGCCCTTCGCGTATTTGGATACGACCTTTGGAAATCTAGTCAGGCTTCAAATGCGGCGTCAGAATGGGGTTTCGGAGGAGTTCATCCCCTGGGACTCATGTCTACTGCTACCGGTGCCGTTTCGATTCCCCTAGCGACCCAACGAAAGACAGCTGCGCGCGTGGCGTTGTTTGATTTGCCGGAGAAATCGGCGCAGCTGATCACGGAATGTTTCCGCCAGTTTGGCATTGAGACGGTGTCGATTCCGCGGAAAGACGCGGCGCGACTGCAGAAGGAAAAGTTCGAAGCCTGCGTTTTGTGTCTGGGAGAAACCGTGGGCAGCATCATCGAGATGGCGCGAGGGTCGGCCTCGAACAGCCGCATGGTGATTTTCGGGCTGGGCGGGACGGCGCAGGATGCGATGCGCTATTCGAAGTTGTGCATCAACGCGATTTTTCACGAACCGCTGGAGCGGTCGGCGGCGATGAAGCTGGTGCGCTCGACGCAAATGCTGGTGCTGCACGAATTCCGGCGTTATGTGCGGATTCCGGTGATGACCGAGGTGGGGATCGTGATGGGCGACAATGCACGCATCACGGCCACGAGCCAGGAGATCAGTTCGGGCGGAATGTCACTGAAGGGGACGCACGTACCGGAACCGGGCAGCCAGGTGGAAGTGTCGTTTTCGCTGCTGACGTTACCGCGGGTGTGGGTACGCGGGCAAGTGACTTGGCGCAAAACGGACAAGAGTTTTGGCATTCGTTTTGATGCGGCCGATGAGCGCCGGCAGCGCTTGAAGGAATGGATCGTGGCCTATCTAGAGGGGTAGAGAAAGTTAGTCGTGACGGCCCGTGCTCATCATTTCTTATTTCTTGTAAAACCAGCCTCGTTCAACGACTCTCGTTCTAAGACTCTCGTTGTACCATCCTTAATTAGACCAGACATTTTTTAAAACCAGACGGTTTGAAGCAGACGTTTGTGGCGCGGTTACAATGGCGGCGTGAGTTCTTCGTCGGCCACGGTTACTCCTGAAAAGCCCTCAGTTTCGGACGTGCGGCGATTCTCGCTACGCGAGCGAATTCTATTGTGGCTCATCAGCTGGGCGAGTTACCTGGCGATTTCGCTGATTGGGCCGACGCTCCGGTATTGCATTTCGTGGGAGGAAGCGCCGGCGCAAGCGGATGCGACCTATGAAAAGCGGGTGATTTATTCCTTCTGGCACCGGGCGGTGTTTGCGAGCGCATGGTTATGGAGAGATGCCGGGATCGCGGTGATGGTAAGCCGCAGTTTCGACGGGGAGTACATTGCCCGGACGATTGAAAAACTGGGCTTTGTGGCCGTACGGGGATCGAGCAGCCGCGGCGGCGTGGGCGGGTTACTTGGGTTGAGAGGCCAGCTAGAACAGGGCAACCTGGTGGCATTTACGATTGATGGGCCGCGCGGTCCAAAGGATGTGGCGAAACCGGGGCCGGTGCTGCTGGCGCGAGCCAGCGGAGCGCCGATGGCGGCATTCTATGTGGCGCTCAGCGATTGCTGGGTGCTGAACACGTGGGATGCGATGACGATCCCGAAGCCGTTTTCGAAGGCGCTGGTGCGGTTCAGCGCGAAGATACCGGTTCCCGATGAAAGCGGCGGCAAAGAGGGCGATGCGATAGACGCGCGGATGACGGAGTATCAAGGGAAACTGCAGGCGGCGCTCGAGCGCGTCACAGGTTTTGCCGAGGAGCACGTGGCGGAGGTGGGCTCGGCGGAGTTTCCGGTCATCAACAGTCATCAAGAGTCATCAAGAGAATAGGATCAAGAGATCGGACCAAGAGATAGGGTCGGAGGTAGAGTCGACAGCCAGCGTTTGACTTTGAGTCGCGTGCCCGATAAATTTAGCGGGCTGCGGTAATTGTTCTTTCTCAAATTGGGTTCGCGCATGATCGTAGGCCGGCGAAATGCCGGCGCTATGGGAAGCGGGTGAAAATCCCGCGCTGCCGCGCAACTGTAAGCGAGGACACCGCAACCGGTCACTGGGACATCCTGAAAAGGAAAACCTGGGAAGGCCGATTGCAGCAACCGGATGCTGGGCATGCTCATCGAGCGTGCGCACATTCTGACTCGCAAAGCCAGGAGACCGGTGCGAACCATCCACATAACCCTTTCGCGTGATAAAGGAGACGTGCATGCGTTGCTCTCGTGTATTTGCCGGTATTTCTTTCTTGCTGGCCACCTGTCTGGTGGCTGTTGCATCCGTTGAAATCAAAATCAAAGTTGTCGATCCTCAGGGCGCGGTGGTCGCGGGCGCGCAGGTGCAGTTGCTGAAGGCGGACAAGCCGGCGCCGGCGGCGGTGCTCAACACGTCGGCTGAGGGAGTGGCGGTTTTTCGCGTGGCGGTGTCCGGTGCTTACCGGGTGCAGGTACTGGCGGCGGGATTCGCGGTGGAAACGGCGGAGCTTTCGCCAACTGACGAAAACCTGACGGTCACGCTTAGAGTGGCGAGTGCGGCGGAAACTTTGGTGGTGACGGCGACACGAACCCTGGTTCCAAGCGAGGCTGCGGGGGCCGAGGTGGACACGCTGAGTGGCGGGCAGTTGGAGACGATGCAGCCGATTGCGGCGGACGATGCGATGCGTTTTTTGCCGGGCGCGGTCGTGAATACGGCGGGACAGCGGGGTGGAATTTCGTCTCTGTTTGTTCGCGGCGGGGAATCGACTTACAACAAAGTGATTGTCGATGGGGTGGCGGTGGATAATCCGGGAGAGACGTTCGACTTTGGAACGCTGCCTCTGGGACAAGCGGACCGTCTGGAATTTGTGCGTGGCGCGCAGAGCACGCTGTACGGCTCAGATGCGATGACGAGCGTGGTGCAGGTGTGGACGCGGACGGGGAGCACTCCGGTGCCAGAACTCAGCTTTGGCGCGGATGGAGGAAACTTTGGAACGGCGAGCGGATATGCATCGCTGGCGGGCGCATATCGGCATTTCGATTACAACTTCTTCGGGAACCAGTTCAATACCAACGGACAGGGTGTGAATGATGCCTATTCGGATTCGCTGCAGGGCGCGAATGTTGGAGTGGCGATTACGGACAAGGTGGGGTTGCGGTTGCGGGTTCGCCATTCCAATAGTTATACGGGCGTGCCGGGGGAGTGGGACTTTAATGGCGATCCAGTCCTGGAGCCGAACCCGAGCGAATGGTCGCATCAGAACAATCTTCTGGGCAGTGTGGAACTCGACGTCAACATGCCTTCGGGCTGGCAGCAGAAGCTCACGGGCTTCGATTATCTCTATCGCTATACCGATGTGAACCTGAGCACCAATCCTGATAACTATGATGACTTTCTAGCGCATGTCTACGACCACATCAATCGCGTGGGATTTGAATATCAGGGTGATTACTTGGAACGGACGTGGGCGCACACGACATTTGGGTATCGCATCGAAAATGAAAATGGAGTGATTGGCGACCTGCTGTATCCGCCATCGACTTCGGGGCAGCGATTGGAGCAAGATGCATATCTGCAACAGCAGCTCACGCTGGGCAGGCTCTCGGTGATCGCCGGCGGGCGTTTCGTTCATAACAGCCTTTACGGCAATACGGGCGTGCCGCGGGTTGCGCTGACGCTGTTGGCGCGGCGTGGCGGAGAGTTGTTGTCAGAGACACGCTTGCGTTTTTCTTACGCCACGGGATTCATGGAGCCGGCGCTGTATGAGACTTTTGCGAGTCTCCCCTACTATGTCCCGAACCTTGGGCTTTTGCCGGAGCGGACGCGAGCCTTCGAAGCCGGTTTCCAGCAGAAATTATTCGCCGGCCGCTGGGCGCTGGATGCGACCTACTTTAACAATCTCTTCCACGATCAGATTGAGGCCGCGCCCAACCAGGAGCCGTATGAAGGTTACCCGCCGGATACCCTATATCAGTTTTTCAACGTGCAAAAATCTCTTGCGCATGGAGCGGAAGTGGTGCTGCAGGGGAAAATCTGGAAAAAATTGTCCCTGAACACAGCCTATACATATCTCTCGACCAAGTATTTGCAGGCTCCGCTTTGCACTCCGGCGAATTTTTGCGATCCGGTTTATGACACGGGAAATCCTTTACTTCGCCGTCCCAAGCATTCTGCGACTACGTTCTTCGATTATTTGGGAACGCGATGGGGCGCGAGCCTGGGTGGAAGTTTCGTGGGACGGCGTCCGGATTCCGACTTCGACGGCCTTGGATTCAATCACGCTGCTGGATACGCTCGCGTGGATCTTGGCGGATGGTATGCGATCAGGCCGCGCGTAACGGCTTATGTAGCGGTGCAGAATGCGCTCAACGATCACTACAACGAAGTGGTGGGATATCCGGCGCTGACGGCGAACTTTCGGGCGGGGGTGAGGTTCCGGATCGGAGGCGAGTAGCTACTGGCGGCTGCCAGCGGTTCTGGGCTCGTCGTTCGATTCGAGGTCATCTGAATTAAGATCGGCCGAATTAAGACCGGCCGAATTAAGATCGGCGTTCGAAGCAGGACGACGAGGAGGGCTGGAAATTGCTCCGCGCTTGTAGCGGTGGCGCACTTCCTGAAGTTTCTGAACCTCTTGTTCGCCGAGTGGTTGCTCATTGCCGAGGAGGTGGGTGACCAGGGCGATTTTTGCGAAGTGCTCTACGGTTTCCATTTTCATGTAGGCACTTTCGAGCGAGGATCCGAACGTGACCACGCCGTGATTGGCCATCAGGATGGCCTCGTGGTGGGGAATGAGAGGCTCAAGAGCGTCGGTGAGTTCGGGTGTGCCGGGAGTACCGTAGCGCGCGAGCGGGATCGAACCGAGGCCAACGACGACCTCGCACACGAGCGGGCGATTGAGGTCGAGTCCGGATGCGGCAAATCCGGTGGCGGTTGGCGGGTGGGCGTGGACGATGCCACGCACATCGGGACGCAGCTGGTAAATCAGCAGATGCATGCCGATTTCGCTTGAAACCCTGCGTTTGCCGGCAAGACGCTTTCCCTCCATATCGACAATCACCATGTCGGAAGCGCGCATTCTGCCCTTGCTGGTACAGGTGGGCGTCACGAGCAGGCGCTTATCGTCGAGACGCACCGACAGGTTTCCGTCGGTAGCGGCGACGAATCCGCTTTCGTGCAGCATACGGCCGTACTGCACAATTGCGAGACGATGCTTCTTGTCCCTAGCCATAGAAACCCGAGGGGCTATGTTACCGCACGATTTCGAAACGATACAACCGCTAATTGGTCAAAAACTGTAAAATTCGGCGGATGACAAGGCAACTGGTCAAACTTGCACTTGCGAGTGTGTTTTGTTGTGGCGTTGTTTCCGCGCAAACGGCGAAAGACGCGGCGCGCGAATGGCGGGTTGCTCATGAAGAGCAGATACTTCGGGAGTTCACGGGGTTGCTTTCGATTCCTAACGTTGCGGAGGATAAGGCGAACATTCGCCGCAATGCGGATACGCTGGTGGGGATGCTGGAGCAGCGTCATGTGGCAGCAAAACTGCTGCTGGCGGGCGATGCGAATCCGGTGGTCTATGGGGAGATCAAGACGGCGGGAGCCAAACGGACGATTGTCTTTTATGCACACTATGACGGCCAGCCGGTTACTCCGGAGGAATGGGATTCGAAAGCGCCATTCACGCCGGTGACGCGCACGGTGAATGGAGAAACACGCATTTATGCC
>DATEBK010000264.1:0-6917 GCA_035287825.1 Terriglobales bacterium | reverse complement strand
TTCTCATCCTCATCTTTTGCTTTCTCTTTGTCCCGGTCTGGCCGAATATCCTTTACCACCCAGGTGTAAACGCGGCGGTCTCCATTGTCTTGAGTCACCGGTTTGTGGTCAGGGGCTTTCAACTTCACTTCGCGCGCTTTCGGGATATCAATTTCCAACCGGTCTTCGTTGACCGCCACGCCTTTGGGAAATGTGTATTCATACCAGAAATTTCCCGCGGCGAGCGGAGTGATTACCGTTGTCACCGTTTTGTATTCCAGCCTGTCTCCGGGCTGCAGTGCAGCGACCGAAATATGCCGCTGCCGGTAATCGCTGTACATCGGTGCTTCCCTCAGCACATCGGGAGCAAAATCCTGTGCGGTAGAGTCTGGCGTCACCACTGTGCGCCCATCAGGCTTACGCACGCGCACATACTCCACCTGCAACTTCTCCGTCGCCGAGGAATATCCGAAAACCAGCTGGCCGAATTCCTCCACGCCTGCCTGACTCTGGATCCGGACCACGGCTTCAGTCTCGCTCACCTCGGTTCCATCATTTTCAAAGCGGATGCGGTTCAGGATGCGTTCAAAAACCGCGCCTTCATCAGCGTTGGCCAATGGCGTTTTCTGTGCAGGCAGGTTTTGCGTAGGCAGGTTCTGCGTTGGGTTCTGCGTGGGCGGGGTCGAAGATGACGCGGGAGTTTGCCCCAACGCATTCAAGGCGACCAGACAACTGATCAGCCCGATCGGCATGAGCGAGAAGAGGCCAGAGGAGCGCGATATGCGAAAAAACATATTGCAGTTCTTTTACGCTGTGGACGGCTCAAAATCAAACCAGGCAAGTGCTCTCGGCATCAAGCCCGGTTCGCCGCCGACTCTAACGACTCCGGACCTGCTCACCCCGCCCCGTTCTGAAGCCGTGGGTACGCAGGTTACTTGCCGTCGCTGTGCTATCCTGACTACACTTTAGATGTTTCCGTGACATTATGTTTGCGGTACGCCTTGGCGCAGCATCGAACCTTTGGTATGGAGCTTTTTCTTAACCTTTGTTGGCTGTCTCTGTTGCTGCCCGCTTATTTGCTCTGGCGCCAGCGGAGTTGCTCGGCCCTCGCCGGCCGTGCCGCAGGAAGGATCACCAGGGGCTCGGCAGTCGCGCCGCTTGTCTTCTTGTGCGCGCTTGCCTGCGCGATACTTTTGCTGTTCCCCGTTATTTCCGCCTCTGACGATCTGCACGCCATGCGCGCGGAGATGGAAGAATCCTCGCTCGGCAAGCGTAGTGTCTCCCAGGCGGGCACAGATAGTGCTTCGGTTTCGCATAGCCGCTCTCACAATCTGACCGCCCTCATCACTACAACACCTTTGTCGAAGCTCAAGAGCTTGCACCGGTTGGAACTTCTCGCTGCGTCGCTTTCGACGCCCGTCGCTCCATCGTTGATCCGCGCCAGCCGCGCTCCTCCCATCTCTCATCTCGCATAAGCCCTCAAGTTGCCGATCGCTTCCATTTGAAGAATCGAACCTGGCTCTCCTCATTTTTGAATTCTTGCAAGGGAAGCTGGATGCTCACGGCGACGCCGCGTCATTTGGGATGACGCCAATCCATATTTCAGCTTTCGCAGGTTCAGGGATCAGGCGAAAGTCTGGCAGGCAGTCTGGCAGATAAAGATGAGTAGAAAAATGCAGCCACATTTCCGGCGTCTCGCAGTTCGGTACGTCGTTCGGTACACAGTTCGGCCCTTCGTTCGATACATAATTCGATACGATGGTCGATACGCCGTTCCATGCATGGTTCGTGACATGATTCGCTCTTTGCGCGTTCTGCCCCTCGTCGTGGCCGCGGTTTGCTTCGCGCAGCCCGCTCCGCCGTCAGTTCCTCCACCGGCTCAAAGCTTCACTTGGGAGAACGTGAAGGACCGGTTCGAGCAGAACAACCCGACCCTGCTCGCGGACAAGCTGAACATCGACGAATCCCGGGCTCAGGAGATCACCGCACACCTGCGTCCCAACCCGAGCTTGGGGCTGCTGGCCGACCAGATTGATCCATTTAATTCCGGGCCGTCGCATGGAGCGTTTGCTTATTTGCTTCCTTCCGCCACGGTCAGCTACTTGATCGAGCGCGATCACAAGCGGGACTTGCGTCTGGAAAGCGCGAAGAAAGCCACGGGAATCGCCGTTTCCAACCATGCGGACCTGGAGAGAAGTCTGCTTTTCAATTTGCGGAGCGGGTTTGTTTCAACCCTGCAAGCAAAAGCCGTACTCAAACTGGCAACCGACAACCTCGCGTACTACGATCACGTGCTCGCGATCAGCAGAGATCGTTTCAGTGCCGGTGACATCGCTCAAATCGATCTCGATCGCCTGGAGTTGCAGCGCGTGCAGTATGAATCGGATGTTCAAACCGCGCTGGTCAATCTGCGTACCGCGAAAATCCAGCTGCTCACGCTGCTTAACGACCGCACTCCGGTTGAACAATTCGATGTCACTGGTCTGTTCGATTTCAGCGATCAACTGTCGTCCCAGGACGACTTCAGGAAAATCGCTTTGGACTCCCGTCCCGATTTGCAGGCGGCGGTTGAAGCCGTTGACAAAGCGCAAACGGACCACAAACTTGCCACTGCCAATGGGTCCACCGATCCGACCGTTAGTTTCGATGTCGGCCGTAACCCGCCGATTGACGCCTATTTCGGCGTCGGAGTCAGTATTCCGCTGCGCATCTTCGATCGCAACCAAGGCGAAAAGCTGCGCACGAAACTTGATATCGATCGCAACCAGCGGCTGCTCGATGCCGCGCGCGCACAGGTCTTCAGCGATGTCGATTCCGCGTACGCGACAGTGAGCAGCAATGTGGTCCTGTTGCAGCCCTACAAGGCGAAATATCTGCAACAGGCTGTCCGAGTCCGCGACACCGTGTTTTTTGCCTACCAGCACGGCGGCGCATCCTTGCTCGATTTCTTGAACGCGCAAAGCGACTACCGCGCCGTGGAACTTAGCTATGTCAACTTGATCGGCGCCTACTTGACGGCTGCGGCACAACTGAATATGGCCGTTGGCCGGGAGGTCATCCAATGAAAATGAAAAGCGGATTTATGGGCTCAAGGCTGACGGCAGCTCTTTGCCTGTCGCTGCTTTGTTTAGCCTTGAGCCTGCTCCTGCTAGGATGCAGCGACAGCAAAGCCGACCCCAAGGCTGAAGCGCCTCCTGCCGCTACGGTCGAGCCCGACCTCGATGCCAACAACTTCAAGGTCGATCACCCGGAGCAGTTTCCACTGGTGGCGGCGATTGAGCACAAGGCGGCGCCTGCGCTGAATGTCACCGGCGTGGTGCAGCCCGATATCGCACGCGCCGTTCCCGTCATTTCGCTGGCCGCTGGGCGAGTGGTGGAAATAAAGGCGCGGCTCGGCGACACCGTCAAAAAAGGCCAGGTGCTGCTCCGCGTGCAAAGCAACGACGTTTCTGGAGCCTACCAGACGTATCGCAAAGCCGAGAATGACGAACGGTTGGCGCGCATTCAACTCGACCGCGCACAGATTCTTTACGATAAAGGCGCAATCGCCAAGAGTGCTCTCGAACAAGCCGATGACAGCGAGCAGGATGCGAAGGCCGATCTCGATGCTGCTTCTGAACAACTGCGCCTTCTCGGCATCGACAAAAACCATCCCTCGGGTGTTGTCGATATCTTCGCGCCGATTTCCGGTGTCATCACTGATCAGCAGGTCACGAACGCGTCGGGCATTCAGGGCTTAGGCTCTCCAAATCCCTTTACCATCTCCGACCTTTCTTATGTTTGGATCATTTGCGACGTTTACGAAAACGATCTCGACGCAGTGCATCCCGGCGAATATGCGGATCTTCATTTAACCGCCTATCCGAACCAGGTTTTCAAAGGACGCATCGATAACATCCTGCCGGTCCTCGATCCCAGTATTCGCACTGCCAAGGTCCGGCTTGAAGTTGCTAATCCCGGCATGATGCGCGTGGGCATGTTCGTGACCGCGACCTTTTATGGCAAGCAAGCAGAAACGCGCGCTGCCATTCCGACTGCGGCCATATTGCATTTGCACGACCGCGAGTGGGTGTATGCGCCCCTCGGCAACGGCCATTTCAAGCGCCTGGAAGTCGTCACCGGCAGCACACTTTCCAGCAACATGCAGGAAATTATCTCTGGCCTCAAACCCGGCGACCAAGTGGTTTCAAACGCGCTGCCGCTGCAGAACACGGTGGAGCAATAACCGCCGGACCAATTAGGTGGAACGATAAATGATTCGTCGGGTCGTCGATTTCGCGCTTACCAACCGCCTGCTGGTTCTGGGGCTGGCGCTCGTGCTTTTCGCCGCCGGAATTGTTTCTTTCGAGCGGCTGCCTATCGAGGCTTATCCCGACGTCGCCGATAATTACGTTGAAATCATCACCCAGTGGCCCGGAATTTCGGCGGAACAAGTCGAACAGCAAGTCACAATTCCACTTGAAATCGTGATGAACGGTATTCCGCACGTTGTCCATCTGCGGTCGTTCTCGCTCTTCGGACTTTCCGATATCAAGTTGATCTTCGATGATGAGTCGGAGAACAACTGGAATCGCGAACGAGTTCTGGAACGGCTCAGCGAGGTGACACTTCCGCCCAACGTCAATCCGCAGATGGGTACAGACTGGAGCCCGGTCGGCCAGATTTATTTCTACACCCTGCACAGCACCAATCCCGCCTATGACCCGATGGAGTTGAAGTCCCTTGAAGACTGGGTAGTCGAGAAGAGTTTCAAAGCTGTACCCAACATTGTCGACGTCTCCAGCTTCGGTGGTCCTACGCGCGAATATCAGGTGCGCGTCGATCCCAACAAGCTGGTTGCCTATGGACTTAGCTTGGCCCAGATTGAGCAACAGCTCACCAACAACAATGTCAATGCCGGCGGCAGTTTCATTCAAGAAGGCTTGCAGCAGATCAACGTCCGCTCTGTCGGATTAGTCGATCGCTCCCAGGACATTGCCGAGACCGTCATTCTAACCAGGAACGGCACACCGCTCCGCATCAAGGATATCGCCGTCGTGGCGCAGGGTCCGAAGATTCGCCTCGGCCAATTCGCCAAAGCCATTCACCGCGAAGATGGCAAGATTATCGACAACGACGATGTCGTGTCCGGAATTGTCCTGCTGCGCAAAGATGCCCCGGCAGACGCCGCTCTCGAAGGCATCCATAAGAAGGTCGAGGAACTCAACGACCACATCCTGCCTCCCGGCGTGAAGATCGTTCCTTTCATCGACCGCAGCGATCTTGTTCACTTCACTTCCCACACCGTGCTTCACAATCTCACGGAAGGAATGATCCTGGTCTCGATCATTCTATTTTTGTTTCTCGGCAATGTCCGCGGAGCATTGATCGTAGCCGCGACCATTCCGTTTTCGCTGCTTTTTGCTTCCATCTGCCTCGATTTGCGCCAGATCCCCGCCAATCTGCTGTCTCTTGGCGCGCTCGACTTTGGCATGGTGGTCGATGGCGCCGTTGTCATGGTGGAAAATATCGTGCGCCACCTCGGCCACACCGATGGAGTCAAAACGCCAACCGAGCGCATCGGAGAAGCCTCGCACGAGGTCCAGCGCCCGGTGTTCTATGCCATCGCCATCATCATCACCGCGTACTTACCCATTTTTACGTTGCAGCGAGTAGAGGGCCGGCTGTTTCATCCCATGGCCTGGACGGTCGCCTTCGCGCTGCTGGGCGCTCTCGTCTTCTCCATCATCATCGCGCCGGTGCTGGCCAGTTTCGCTTTCGCCAAGGGCGCCAAAGAATGGCACAACCCGCTTATGCAGTTCCTGATCGCGCGCTATCGCACCGCCGTGCGCTGGGCGATTCGCCATCGTTACGTCACGGTTGGCGCATGCGTGGCCATGATCTTGTTGGCAAGCTTCTTCGCCTTCAGCGGCATGATCGGCTCCGAATTCCTCCCTCATCTGGATGAAGGCGCGCTCTGGGTCCGCGGCACGCTTGCTCCCAGCACTGGCCCTGACGAAGGTATCCGCGTGGCCAATCAGGCGCGCGTCGTGCTCTGCTCTTTTCCCGAAGTTCCACAATGCACCAGCCAGGTCGGCCGTCCCGACGACGGCACCGATACCACTGGTTTCTTCAACACCGAATATTTCGTCGACCTGAAACCAAAAAAACAGTGGCGCCCGGTTTTTCATGAGAACAAGGACGAACTCATTGCCGCCATGCAGCGCGAGCTCGACAAGATTCCCGGCGTGGTCTGGGGCTTCTCGCAGCCCATCGAAGACAACATGGAAGAGGCCGTTAGCGGTGTGAAGGGCGAGCTGGCCACGAAAATCTACGGCGATAACCTGAAAGTCCTGGAAGACGCCGCCGATCAGATTGTCGGCATCATGCGCCACGTCAATGGCATTGAAGACCTTGGAGTATTCCGCGTACTCGGGCAGCCCAATCTCAACGTGACCATAGATCGCGAAGCCGCCGCCCGTTACCAGATCAACGTAGCTGATGTGCAGGACGCCGTTCAGACGGCGGTTGGAGGCAATGCGCTTACCCAGGTTCTCAAAGACGAAGCGCGTTATGACCTCACCTTGCGATATCTTCCCCAATTCCGTGATACCCAGGATGCAATCGAGAAAATTCGCTTGCTGTCGCCTTCGGGCGAACGCGTGTCGCTCGCGCAGCTATGCCACATCCAGATCGCCGACGGCGGTTCTGAAATTTACCGCGAAGGCAATCGGCGTTATATTGCCATCAAATACAGCGTGCGCGGCCGCGACCTCGGCAGTACGGTTGAAGAGGCTATCGACAAAGTAAACAAGGGGGTCAAGCTGCCGACTGGGTACAGCGTTGAGTGGGAGGGAGAATACAAGAGTCAGAAGCGGGCCAATGCGCGCCTGCTTATCGTCTTGCCCATCACTATTCTCATCATCTTCATCATCCTTTACACCATGTTCAAATCTTTC
>DATEBK010000263.1:0-2881 GCA_035287825.1 Terriglobales bacterium | reverse complement strand
GAAGACGGCTTGAATAAACTTCTCGCTAAACTCGTCTTCTTTCGTCAGCAGCTTCAAACTCCTGCGTTCCGATTCGGACGGCGGATCGAGAACGAAATTGCCATCTCCAACAAAAACTGCTCCCGTGATCTTGCCCTGCACCGGATTCACAAAGCACACCGTACCTGAATGCAGATGGAACGTGCCGCCCTCGCGCTTCAGTTCGAAGTTAGAGACGCTGACCGCCTCGCCTCCGATTGTAAGGTTGCGTAGCTGCTGGTAAGTCGGGTCAGAGTTGGGCGGAGCCGCCGGAGTGGCAGCTGACTTGTCGCCCGCGCCATCGGCAGCATAAGCCGGAAGAAGTAAGACAGATAGAATGGCGGCGATTAGGACGCGAGAAACCATGGCAAATGGGACTCCTGTCGAAGGAGCATTATGCACTGCCTTCCCCTTCGCGCAAAGGAGATAGTCCAGGGCGGGAGTTACCGGTCGTCATAGTGGCGAGTTGCGCCTGGAACATAAATCTCAGGGTCGGTCTGAGTTGGGTCAGCCTGGGCTAGGTCAGCTTAAGTTGGGTCAGCTTAATTGAATCAGCTTCGGTTGGAGGGTCTATTTTGCGCTTGTCTCGTGCGGCTTTCATCCGGGGGGTTTTATCACCCAGATCGGTGATGGCCGTCACAGACAGGGCAAAGCCGCGTGCGCTATAACAATGAGCATTGCAATCCCTGGAAGCGAGGAAATTGCCCGGCCCTCAACCCACGAACCCACACAGCCGCCACCCAAGCGGCGAGGCCGGGCAACCTCAATGCCAGCACCCGTTACGCGGGAACAAAATCGCGAATTTCAAATGGCGGCTAGTCAGCTGCCCTGCCTCTCCATCAAATACGACTTCTTGTATCCCAGGTAGTTTTCGGCATAGCGGAGAATAGTCGCCTGGTCGGTTTCATCGAGCTGGCGGCGGAATTTTCCCGGAGAGCCCATCCACAGAGAATTCGGCTCGACAATCGTTTTTTCCGGGATCAGCGTGCCAGCGGCGATGATGGAGCCGGATCCAATGACCGCTCCGTTGAGAATAATGCAGCCCATGCCGATCAGGCAGCGCCCCTCAATCGTACAGCCGTGGAGAATCGCGCTGTGGCCAACAGTGACGTAATCGCCAACGTGGACTCCATATTGCTCCTTCATGCCGTGGAGCACGGAATTGTCCTGAATGTTGGAGTAGTGGCCTACGCGAATCTGATGAACATCGCCGCGCAGCACGGCGTTCATCCAGACGCTGGAATGCTCGCCGACCACGACATCGCCAATCAACTGCGCGGAGTCGTCGATGTAAGCAGTTGTAGGGAATTGGGGAGTGACGCCTCTATAGGAGCGGATCATGGGATTGAGAAACTGAACAGACAAAATAACACAAGAGCAGGTGTCAGGTCTTAGGTGTCAGACTGCGGTCCCTGTACTTTTCTCCGGGGCGGGGTTGGTTTTCCTGAAACCCAAGACCTAAGACCTGACACCTGGTCTTTTCGCGCAGTAAAATCCCGGGGTCAATCCTGCAATCATAAGGAGACCTTGCCAATGAAAGCAGCCGACTTCCGCCGGATCGCTCTAAGCTTCGAAGGTGCAGAGGAAAGCTCGCACATGGGAGCGCCCGATTTTCGCGTTGGCGGACGGATCTTTGCCACTTTGGCCTCCGAGAAGCTGGGCTACGGCAATCTGATGCTCACGCCCGACCAGCAGGCGGAGTTCGTGGGCGAGCTGCCGGAAGTCTTTCTGCCGATCCATGGCGGTTGGGGCAAGATGGGTGCAACTCACATCCACCTCGCTCAAGCAAGCGAAGACGTGCTGACCGGCGCGCTGCGCGTGGCATGGACGCTTCGGATGGAAAAGAATGCCGGTACCAAGAAAACGCGCCCGAAGACGAAGCGGAAGACGCGTTCGAAAAAAAACTAGCCAGACAGAAGCCAAGCTACAAGAAAAGAAAAGCTGGAATCGCAGCGCTTGTTTCGACGCCCCGCATTACTTCTTCGGTGCGTAGAAGTAATAGTCCGCCGTGTAACCGCTTTTTGTTTCCGCGTTTCGATGCGATTCGTCGCATCCCTGGGCCGGCGCTTTGCCGCCGTGAGTGTGGACGCGCTGAATCGTCGTAACCGCTGCCAGCATTCCTGAACCAGAATGCCCCGTGACGTTGACCAGCAACCACGGAATTGAGCCGGGATCATCAGAATCAACGTGAGCGGTGGCTTTGCCCGTGACTTCACTGCCATCTTTAAGTTTCCACGTCGGACCGGCGAAATGGGTTCCGAGAAGGTTGCCGCTTTCGTCTCTCAGTTCTGCGTCCGGAGCCTTCAATGTCCACGCGAACTTGCCGTCGGTGCCATTTTGGCAGGTATAGATCTGCGATCCTGCTGCGTGCGCCAGTAAAACAACCGCCTCGCCAGAGGGAGCCTGAATCGCATCCGGAACGGCCGGTCGCGACACTTCCTCTGCGTTGGCCGCGACAGTCCCAACTAGAGCTCCCAAGGTTGCCATCGCGAAGATCGCCATGGCGAAGATCGCCACGCCGGTCAGTGCCCGAAAAGTTTGTGCGAATCGCTTTTGCATAAAGCTTGCTGTTGTAATTCCGAACATCACGCGATTGTAGCAGCCGGAAGCCGAGAAGAACTCAAAGTTGACGCATCGAAGTCTCCCCCCTACACGGAACTTCGGAAAACTGAACATATTGCGGGTGCCTGCGTCACATTCTGGCAAGACACACTTTGGTATATAGATGGACAGGGTTTCTGGAATCCCCTCCGGTTCCGAAGTCTTGGACACGAGGGGATTGCCATGTTCCGACGCTCCGACCCGTTTCTGGCTACGATTAGCAACATTTTTCGACTCGTTACCATTCGCCTGTTCCTCTTTC
>DATEBK010000262.1:0-2914 GCA_035287825.1 Terriglobales bacterium | reverse complement strand
CCAAAGTGGGCCGGCACCCGCCTTCCGCCGCGGGACTGGCCGAACCGCTGCCCTCGCCCATCCCCCCTGAAGTTTCGCGCCACCGCGCCGATGGAACAGAAGTGAAACCCGCGCCCGCCCTAACGAAAGATACCACCGCAGATTCTCTCGCCCGGCCCGGACAGCGTTTCGTCGCCCGCCAGCCCATTCTTGACAAGTCACTGAACGTGTTCGGGTATGAACTTCTTTTTCGGAACGGCATCGAAGACTTCTTCAACGCCGATCCCGAAAGTGCGGCCCGCTCAACCTTAGACACCTCTTTGCTTCTGGGTATCAGCGCGCTGTGCGGAAACCGTCTCGCCTTCGTCAACTGTACCCGCGACGTCTTGTTTAAAGACCTGATCACACTCCTGCCCCCCAACCAGGTCGTGGCCGAAATTCTGGAAACCGTGGAACCCGAAGACCGCGTGATTGAAGCCTGCAAACGCCTCAAGTCATTTGGCTATCGCATCGCTCTCGATGATTTTGCCCCCAACGATCCCCGCATACCTCTCTGCGAATATGCCGACATCATCAAGGTCGACATCCGCGCAACCCGGCCCGAAGAGCGCGCCGGCATGATGCGCCGCTTCGGCTCCAAGTGCAAGATGCTGGCGGAAAAACTCGAGTCGCCGCATGAGTTTCAACAAGCCCGCGACATGGGCTTCGTCTATTTTCAGGGTTACTTCTTCTGCCGGCCCGAACTCGTCATCGGCCGCGAAGTTCCCGCCAGCCGCCTGCACTACGTGCGGCTGCTCGAATTGGTCTCCCGGCCCGAACTCGACATGCCCGAAGTCGAAAAGCTCCTCAAGCGCGAGCCCTCGATCTCTTACCGCCTGCTCCGCTATCTGAATTCACCGGTCTTTGGAATTGCCCTCGAAATCAAGTCCATTCGCCATGCCATCGCCATTCTCGGAGAACGGGAACTCCGGCGCTGGATCCGCCTCGTCGTCACCGTAAGCGCGGCCGAACAGAAGTGCAGCGAACTCGTGCTCATGGCATTAACCCGCGGCCGTTTTTGTGAACTGGTCTCTCAGCACCTGCCCATCAAGTACGATTGTTTCCTGATGGGTTTGCTTTCCATCATGGACGCTATCCTCGAGGTCAGCATGGATACCCTCCTCGAACAACTCCCCATGGAGCACGAAATCAAGATCGCCCTGCTCGGCCAACCCGGCGCTCTTCGCCCTCTTTACCAACTCATGCTGTCGCAAGAGTCGGGAGAATGGTCGCAATCGAGCGAACTCGCCCGGCAACTGAATATCTCCGATGAATCGGTCGCCACCGCCTGGTTTCAGGCGATGCAGTGGGCGCAGGACGCCACCAGCAGCAAGTGAAAAACAAGGTCAGAAGTAATGAGGACGGATTTAAGAGGTCAGATTTAAGAGGCAAGATTGCAGAAGGTAAAAGGCCGATGCGCCTTTGTTCTCACCTCTGCATTCCGACCTCTAACCTTTGCAATTAACCTACGGAGCTTCAATCAACTCCAT
Organism: Terriglobales bacterium; assembly: GCA_035287825.1. Lineage (GTDB taxonomy): Bacteria > Acidobacteriota > Terriglobia > Terriglobales > Acidobacteriaceae > Acidiflorens. The sequence continues at coordinate 1,406 of DATEBK010000262.1, read as the reverse complement.
CTTGCCGTCCCGCGTCCGGTGCAGCACCATCAATAAGCCCTTGGGATCGCGGAACACGAATACATCTTTGTCGCGAAAATGGGCCTCTTTGATCGCCTCTTCCAGCGTCATCGGACGCAGCGCAACCGAGTCCCGGGAGTGCACCAGATGCACTTCGGTCGTCCGAGCCACCGATGGAAACTTGTGCACTAGAACCGAAACGCTGGTGCTTTCCGCCAGCCCGATCGTGGCTTCCAGGTTTCGTTCCAGCAACTGCCCGTCAAATTTCTTGCCCGCCTTGCGTTTCTTGCTTAGCCACTTGGTTTTATATTTCAGCGCCTGCTTGTGCAGATGTTCGAGCGCCTCGCTGACCGCCGACATCATGTCGGCAGTCTCCGCCAGTCCCACGATCGGACCATGCGGCGGGTCAATCGAGATTTCCGCCTTGTGCCGCCGCTTTTCCACCGCCAGCGTCACCTTCGTCTCAAATCGGTCACCCAGAATTTTGCGGATTTTATTAAGTCCGGTTTCAACTTCCTTGCGAATGGTGGGATTAAGGTCGTACTTCCTCGCGGTATATTCCACGTTCATGCAGCAGCCTCCGGGGCAAGGTCAAAGGTTAGAGGTCAGATTGCAGAGGCGAACCCCATATTTTCGAGGGTATTGGCTTTCACCTGTGCAATCTGACCTCTGAACTCTGCAATCGTTACTCTGCAATCATTCTTACTCTTATTTTTTCACTCTGCGTTGATGCGTGCTCGGAATTTTCATGTCTTCCCTGTATTTCGCCACCGTTCGCCGCGTCACCTGAATGCCTTGCGATTGCAGAATGCGAGTGATCTGCTCGTCGGTCAGCGGACGGCTGGGATCTTCTTCTTCGATCAGCTTCTTCACGCGGCGCTTCAGAATCAGCAGCGATGTCCCGCCGCCCTCCGGCCCCTGCACGCTCTCCGAGAAGAAATAGCGCAACTCGAATACTCCCTGCGGCGTGTGGACGTACTTATTGGCCACCGCCCGGCTCACTGTCGACGGATGCACGCCGATCTCTTCCGCGACTTCTTTGATCATCATCGGCTTCAACTGGTCGATCCCGCGTTCCAGGAAATCCTCCTGCCGCGCCACGATCGAGTAACAAACCTTCGTGATTGTCTGCTTCCGTTGTTCAATGTTCTTGATCAGCTGGATGGCCGATTTGTAGCGATCTTTAACGTAGTTTCGCGTATCCCGGTCATTGCCGTCGCGGTTCAGCAGGCGCTTATAGGCCGGATTCAACCTCAGCTGCGGCATGTCTTCATCGTTCATAATGACCAGCCACTCGTCGCCATGCTTCACGAACGCCACATCGGGCTCGATCAGCCGCGCCGGTACTTTGTTGTAGCGCAACCCCGGCCGCGGATCGAGTGTGCGCACATAATCGAGCCCCGCTT
>DATEBK010000261.1:0-9207 GCA_035287825.1 Terriglobales bacterium | reverse complement strand
GGATCACTATTAGTAGTGGTATCTATGCGGATAGAGCACCAGTCACCCCAGTTGGGGTAACTAAGGTACTAGAGACGGTACGGAAGTACTTGAACAGGCGCGCAATCCACTGAAAATGCAGCCCTCAACCCACTCGCTTTAGTGCCGCGCGGTACCTGCACGGAAAGGCGATAAGCGCCGCCCGGATCTTGGCGCGTTTGAAGGTTCTAATTACGGCTGCTCCCCGATCACCGTGATCTTCGTTTCCGACCGGAACTTCTTGTAGTCGCGAAACGTCATGTCCACATCATCGTGGTATTCCTTCACCAGCGCCAACCGGAGATCGATTTGTACCGCCACGTGCTTCGGCAGCCACACTTCATCATTGACCTTGGTCTGCTCCGCCACCACGTGCGCTCCCTTGTGGATGCGCGCAATGAACAGTCCCACCGAGATCGTGTCGATGACGCTGATGTCGAGTCGCACCCACTGGGCGTCGGCCTTATCGATCCACACCCGGCCCTTGACCTTGCTCAGCATCTTGGTCGCGCGCTCTTTTGCCTGGTATCCGGGACGAGGTTCGGCCTCGATCGCCCAGGTGTCGCGCCCGTCCACCACCTCTGAACCCACGAGCCGGAAGTTGAACGCATCCGCAACTTCCAGAATGTATTTTCGATCCTCGTCGCGCTCCTTCTCTTCTTTCTCCCGCCGCTTGCGACGGTCATTCTCCGACTCGTCCTTGCGCTTGTCGATCACCTTCTGGATTTTCTCTTCTTCCTTCTTCGCTTCGTTCTCCGGCAGCGGCTTGTCATCTTTGGAAATGAGCCGTTCCACCTCCTCGCCGTAAACCTGCAGCACCTCCCAGGTCCGCGTCTCCACTTTCTTCACCTGACCGCTGCCATCGAGCTTGTGTTCTTCTTCCCGCTCGACGTAGGTGTAATCGCGCCGCCGCTTCTCGTTGTCGAATTCTTTTTCTTGGGCGTACCGCAACAGTTCGCGAATCTGTTCCTGTGGGACTGCCCCCGAGGCATCCGGCACTAATTGGATCGGGGCCGCAGAAGCCACACCCGAAGCCGCGGACGGAGCGGAGCTCGCCGCGGCGCCGGGAGCGGCAGACGATTGACCCCAGGCGAAAAAGGTCAACCAGGCCAATGCGAGAATCAAGCGAAGACAATAACGCATGCTATGTGTACGCACGATGATTTTGAGAAGTTCACCCTCACCACCCGCGCCTTAACTACTGACTAATATCGCGGATTACCTATTTCTCTGCGCGCTCCAGGCATCCCGCCCGAAATGAACGGCCATCCAGCCGATGCAGGCGCCCGGCCTGCGCAGGTGTGATCAGCGGAGTGTGCGAGATCGTCAGTAGGTACTCCGCCACAAACCACACCGGCTCTTCCGAGGTCATCCATTGCTGGCGGTCGAAGCGCTGCATGTGAACAGGACGGGAGAAAGTCCGCAGCGTGCGCTCGCCCCGCAGGTTGAAATAGGTATCGAAGTAGCTGAGCGCCAGCTCGCGCAGGCTGCGGTAGACCGGCTCGCGGTAGCGGCATCCGGTGTAGTTCGATTTCGCGAGCGCGCCCCAGTGCCCGTCGACCTGATAGACGGCAATGACGTGGTCGGTATCATGCTCGGCTTCAAGATCGAGAATCAGTGGAGGGTAACCGATCACCCTCAAGGCTGCCGCGGCGAACAGAGCGCCTTCGTAGCAATGCGAAGTGTTCTCGCGCAACACCCGGCGCGGAGACCAAGCACTGTCCGCAAGATGGTAGGGCATGGCGTCAAGCGTGCGCTGGATGCCATGCGGAGTTTTCATCTGACGAAATTTTCTAAGTTCGGCGGGCGTTAGTCCCCAGGCACGGTCGCTCATCTTGATTCCATTGAAGGTAGCATAGCGGGTCATAACCGGCCGCGGAGCAGCCGCGCGAAGCGTGCGACCCGTCAATTTCGCGAAAAGACATTGACATCAGCTTTAAGGAGAAATAATTTGGACTGCTGATTTCAGTTCACCCAAGCATATTGAACGGAGGAACCCTTATGAAACACTTCACGTTGTTCTTGTTTGCGGTTGCAACAATGGCCGGCGTCGTCGCTCAGATGACCCCCGCTCCAGGCCATGCGGATGGCGCATCCGCCCCTTACGTTACCGAAATCCCTCAGGGATACCGCGATTGGAGATGGATCTCCTCGGCTCACGAAGCAGGCAAGCTCAACAGTTTGGGCGCCGTCCTGGGCAACGACGTAGCGTACAACGCCTTCCGGGATAAAAAGCTTCCGTATCCGGACGGCTCCATCCTTGCTGCTCTGCATTACCGCAATGTTCCATCGGACGAAAACAACAAAGTCTTTGGCCAGGCCCAATCTTTCGTTCCCGGGGCTCCCACGAATATTCAGTTTATGGTCAAGGACTCCAAGAAATATGCCGCCACCGGCGGCTGGGGGTTCGGTCACTTCGCGGACGGCAAAGCTGGCGACGCGGCGTTCATGAAAAGCTGCTTCCCCTGCCACGAGAAGGCCAAAGCAACCGACCTCGTCTTTACTCGTTATGCACCTTAAGCCCGAAAAGTAAAACAAAACGGAACGACATGGCGGCCACACACAAAAAGTGAGTGGCGTGCCTGTGTCGTGCCTGTAACGATCGACAATCGTTAAACACTCAACTCATTTAGCGTCATCTTCGACGTCAGTGGTCTTCTCGCCGGAAGTGACGGGGTAATTCACGCCGCCCTTAAGACTGGTGAAATCAGACGCCGTCGCGACCGCGCTGCGAAGCTCAAAGCGCTGGCTCGGAGTGCAGGCCGTGTATCCCGCGGGAGTGACGACATCGGAATTGGCATATTCGCGGCGAACCCGATAGGTCCGAATGTATGCGCAGAACGATTCGGCAAACACCGGCGTCTCGCGGTCGGGTCGAATCTTGAAAAGAAAACGGTCATCACCTGCGGGCGATTTCTGAACTTGTGCTTGATCGTTTCTTGGATTCGGCGCCGCCGCGGGCGCAGATTGCTGGGCCCATGCGGCCGCAACCGAACCCACGAAAAGAAGGGCGCAGACGAACGGAATCTTCATAGCGAGCCTCCTGCGATTCCTTATTTCTAGTGCAGTGGCCGGATCGAGTCAATAACCTGTCCATAGCCTCGAGAGAGTTGCGGATTTCAATACATTTGTTGAGTGTTGAGAACTTCAATCAACAGCAGCGCGGACGTCGCGCTTTCAGCTTTTCCTGCTCGGCCCAAAAAGCTGCATAGCTCTCGACCGATGGTGTTAGACCGGCGCGAAGCAGAAAGCGCTGGTAGGCGGACTCATCGAAAACCTCGCGCAGCACAGCCCGAAGCGTAGCAAAAATCTCTCTGAGGCGATTCTTCATGCTTGCTCCTGCGTGAGCCGCGTCATGACAAATGGAGCTTCTTTGCACGCGGCGGATTTCTTCCCGAAAATTATCTGGAAACATTCCATTCCCGATTCGATCAGGATCATCGCCACCATCACCACCAGAACGCCGGTGACGGACGCATCCAGACGGTCGTTAAAGATCAGCCGGGGATTGCCTCCGGCGGCGATGAGTTGACGAGCGTGCGACAGAAAACCGATACGCGGATTGGGATCGAAAATCTTGTGCCATGATGCCGTAAACGTCACCGCGACCAGCCAGCACAACGGCACGAGCGTCACAAAGGTGTAGCGCAGACGAGTTTTTTTCTCACAGGCCATCTTGACGATGATCGTCGTCGCCACGCACAAAGCGACCGTCGCCAGCAGCTGATTGCATATGCCGAACAGCGGCCACAGAGAATTAATGCCCCCGAGCGGGTCTTTAATTCCCTGCCAGAGAAAATTTCCCCACATGGCCACAATCACGGCGCTGGTCAGCAGAATCGACGGGTACCAACTGGTGCGGCCCAGTGGCTTCCAGACGTGGCCAAGCGCGTCCTGCAACATGAAACGGCCGACTCGAGTACCGGCGTCGAGAATAGTCAGAATGAAGAGCGCCTCGAACATAATGGCGAAGTGATACCAGAGCGCCATCACGGCGTGGCCACCGAGCGTGTTGGAAAAAATCTGCGCCATGCCCACAGCAAAAGCCGGTGCACCGCCCGTGCGATTAAAGAGCGTCTTCTCCCCGACGTCTTGTGCCAAAGTCGCCATCTCGGCGGCGGTCACGGGAAATCCCCAGGAACCGATGGTGGTTGCGGCGGCTTCAGGAGCAGCTCCGACGATGCCGGCTGGACTATTGACTGCAAAGTAGACTCCGGGTTGCAGCGCGCAGGCTGCAATCATGGCCATGATCGCGACCAGTGACTCGGCCAGCATTCCTCCGTAGCCGACAAAGCGGGTTTCCGTTTCGCAGCGAATCAGCTTGGGAGTAGTGCCGCTTGAAATCAGGGAATGAAATCCGCTGATGGCTCCGCAGGCGATGGTAATAAAAGCGAAGGGGAAAACCGTTCCTGCGAATACCGGGCCAGTACCGTCGATAAAACGCGTCAGCGGCGGCATGTGGAGCGACGGGCGGAACGCGACAATGCCCAAAGCCAAAAGAGAAATCGTGCCGAGTTTCACAAATGTGCTCAGGTAATCGCGGGGCGCGAGCAGCAACCACACCGGCAGCGCCGAAGCCGCAAATCCGTAGACAATGATGAGGATTGCCAGCGTGGGAGCGGTCAGTGTAAAGATCGCAGCCCAAGATGGGTTTTGGGAAACCCACTGTCCGCCGAAGATGGCGGCGATGACGAGCACAAATCCAAAGAGCGAAGTTTCCAGAACTTTTCCCGGCCGAATGCGGCGCAGATAAAGTCCCATCAATACTGCGATGGGCATGGTCATGGCGATGGTGAACGTTCCCCAGGGACTCGACTTGAGCGCGTTGACGACGATGAGCGCAGTCACCGCCAGCAGAATCACGATGATGCTGATGACAGCAAGGTAAGCGATGACACCGCCCACGCGGCCGATCTCAGACTTCGCCATCTCGGTCAACGATTTGCCGTCGCGACGGACCGAGAACACAAGGATGATGAAATCCTGCACGCAACCGCCGAGCACAGCCCCCGCGATAATCCAGAGCGTGCCGGGGAGATAGCCAAACTGGGCGGCCAGCACGGGCCCGACTAGCGGTCCGGGACCGGCAATAGCAGCGAAGTGGTGTCCGAAGACGACCCACTTGTTGGTCGGAACGAAGTCGCGGCCGTTGTCGAGACGTTCGGCGGGAGTAGCCCGCAGCGAATCGAGCGCAAGCACTTTCGCCGAAATAAAACTGCTGTAGAAACGATAGCCGACAGCGTAGGTCGAGACTGCAGCCACGACCAGCCAGAGGGCATTGATCTGTTCGCCGCGATGCAGCGCGATGGTGCCGAGCGCAAACGCCCCCAGCAAGCTAATGGCAATCCAGAGAAGAACGCGGAGAAGTTTCGGCATGAGAGTGTTCCCGGTCGAGTATTGTGGCGAAAACGGTGGCGAATCGCAAGCGGGAAGCTCGGGATTGGTCGAGTTGCTGAAGCGCACCCTGAAACAGGAGGCTGAAACTTTGCACAATCTCGGGCATGGCACGATGGGCAGGCGGACGCGACTTTCGGTTTCCCAACGACCGTTCTATGCAATTCCTGCATGATAATCTGGTGGTTCTGATTCACTAAAAATGCGATCCGAGCGGGCATCCGCTCTGCGCGCGAACTCATAGCTCTAGCCAGAAAATCAGATTGGGAGAGGCAATGAAAATCGGAGTGTTGACGGGTGGCGGCGACTGTCCCGGACTGAATGCGGTGATTCGCGCGGTAGTACGCAAGGGCGTCTTTCACTACGAAGACGGCTTCGTGGGTTTCATGGAAGGATGGCGTGGCCTGCTGGAAGATAAAACCATGGAACTCGACCTCGCATCGGTCGGCGGCATCCTGCCGCGCGGGGGCACGATTCTTCGCACCTCACGCACCAATCCCGGCAAATATCCCGACGGCCTCCAGCGCTGCGCCGCGAACCTGCGGAGACGTGAGTGTGACGCGTTGATCGCCATTGGCGGTGACGATACTCTTTCTGTGGCGGCAAAACTTTTTGAGGCCGGAGTCAAAGTTGTAGGCGTTCCAAAGACGATCGACAACGACCTGTCTGGAACTGACTTCACTTTCGGATTCGACACCGCGGTGAACATCGCGACCGAAGCAATCGACCGCGTGCACACCACTGCGGAAGCGCACAATCGCGTAATCGTGGTGGAGGTGATGGGACGCGCGGCGGGATGGATTGCGACCTACAGCGGCATCGCCGGCGGAGCCGATGTCATCCTCATTCCCGAAGTTCCGTTTGATATTGATCAGGTCGCGGAATTGATTCGCCAGCGCCACGCTCGCGGCAGATATTTCAGCATCGTGGTCGCTGCCGAGGGCGCAAAGTTTGCCGACGGCAACGAGAAACACGACGGAACCTCAACCCTGCAAGGCGGGCGCGACGAGTTTGGGCATGCTCGGCTCGGTGGAATCGGCGCAAGCCTTGCGAACGAGATCGAAAAGAGGACTGGCTTTGAGACGCGCTCGGTGGTCCTCGGCCATATACAGCGCGGAGGTTCGCCCACCGCTTTCGACCGGGTGCTGGCCACGCGCTATGGGTTGGGCGCGATTGACATGGTGCACCGCGGCGAATTCGGACAAATGGCAGCCCTGCGCGGGAACAAGATCATTTCCATTCCCCTGGCCGAGGCCATCGCGAAAAACCGCTCGGTCGATCGGGAGATCCTCGACGCCGCGATCGGCATTCTCGACACGCTCGACTACAGAGTGCCCGGAGTTTCGTAAATCAGATTTCTTGCACAAAGCCGCAGCGCAGGTATTACTTGGCATGGGCACGGGTTCGGGGCATACTAACTCAGCGCTCTCTGGTAACCGGTGCGATTCGAGCGCGCTTCCGCGCCTATGTTTCATGACGAAGCCAATTCCGAGAATCACCTGGAGCGGTCTACGCCCCTGCCGTCGCGACCCGCGCCGCCCGCCGCTGAAGTGCAGCGCAAGCGGATGCTCATCGCGCTGGGACTGCTGTTGCTGGCGCTGGCCGCAGTGGTTGTAAAAGATTGGGACTTCTGGTTTCCGCCAAATAACGAAGAGCAGGAAGCCACATATCGCAGCCGGAGCAAGACCCCGGTTGCAGCTCCGGCGACCGTGCCTTCGACGTCGGCCGGTGGACACAAGTCAGTCAAGACCGCGGCTCCCGCACCTGCTGTTCAAGCGCCGTTCACAGCTACCACGGAGCGCGCTGTGCTCCCCCCGCTGCAGGTAGAGGTTGTGGCTGGCAACCGCCACATGGCTGTGCCCGCCAAAAGCAATGCCATCCATCTGGATGTGGACTCGGGCGCAACGTCCGCTTCGGGAACTTCCGCAACCGCCGTGAACGTGGCGGGCGCGCAACTCTCGCCCCAAGCCACGCCGAACGTTACCGTCTCGGTAGCGCCGGACTATCCTCTGCTGGCGCGGCAAATGAAGGTGCAGGGCGCTGTCAGCTTGCAGGCGCTTATCTCGCGCGACGGTAGCATTCAGGAACTCCAGATCCTCAGCGGCCCCGCCATTCTGGCTGCGGCTGCGCGCGAAGCCGTGAAGCAGTGGCACTTCAAACCGTACTTGCAAAACGGGCAGCCAGTGGAAACCCAGGCCCGCATCACGGTGAATTTCACTATTTCCACAAATTAGCTGGATTAGTCATTCGGTCGTCCGGCAATTCTGTAATCGAACTCGCGAAGCGGCGAGACAGGCAGTTTCTTGATTACAAAATTAAACGGGCGTCCGGATTCTTTCGAATCCATGACGCCCGGGCAGCCCTCCCCCAGAACTGCTCAACTGGGAATGTAAGATGAAGCGCAGAATCTGCAAATAGCACGCGGGTGCCAAGCGATTCCACGAAAGTGCCAAAACGCATTCGTAGATTACAAATTCAAGAACGGCGGAATCAGAACTTCCCGCGCAGGCTCCTACTGAGCAACCACCATGTTTCCGGGTGGAGACTTGATCGAGAATGGAGACCCGTGAATGGCTGTCAGGCCTCCTGTCGTTAGATTGTAGGTATAACCAACCATCGAGTTTCCGGAATCACTTCCTATATACAAATAGCTGCCAGTGGTATCGAACAGCGCGAACAAGCCGCCCGCATTGAGACTAAACGGTGAACCCGCCGCCAGGACCAGATCGCCATTCGTCGGGGTGATCGAAAAGCACCAGATCGAATCGCTGGAACCTGGCGTTGTCGCATACACAAACCGGTTTGTAGGATCGATGGCAATCGCCGAGGGCCCACCGCCATTGGCAACGGTGAAGGGCGAGCCCAGTATGGGTGTCAAATTGCCATTCGTCGAATCGATGGAGAAGGCCGAAATGTTGCCCTCCGTGGCCTGATACGGCGGGAGATTACTGGCTTCGGGATTGGCGACGTAGAGGTAACTGTCAGTGGCATCGATTGTCAGTGCAGCGGCGCCGTCCCCCGAAAATACCGGAGTGCCCGGCAGAACGGTGAGCACGCCAGTGGCGTCGGCACACGCCGGTTGTGTAGCCTGGGGCGGGCAAAAGGCAAAGCCCGTCACCATTCCGATGCCGGGATTAGTGACGTAAACGAAATTACCCGAATGGGTAAAAAGAATATTCGTTGGATTCGCATTCGCCGGGAATGGCGAACCCGCAACCTCGGTCAACAAACCGCTGCCGGCATTGATGGAATAAACGGAAATGTCGCCGCTGGAGGCACTGCTGCCGTAATTGTTGGTCACCAGCAAATACTGGCCCGAAGGATCGATCACAGCCATATCCGGTCCGTTGCCCGCCGGCGTCGCCGGCCCGATCATACTGAGGGTCCCGTCGCTGTTGACGCTGAAAATCGAGATCGTGTCCTGACGAGAATTGGCCGCATACAGAAACGTTCTCGCCGGCGTCAGCGCCAGTCCGGTAGGTGAAGTGTCCTCAACCTGCGGCGTTTGCGCTCCGGATTTAATCACGCCAGTGCCCCCGTCGATGAATAACTGCAGCACCGATTGCTCACCCGGTAAACTGACATAGGCAATCGTGTCGGGCTCGGAGGTAACCTTTTGACTGTTGCCGCAGGAAAGTGAAAGTCCAGCCATTATCAGAACGACGATTAATGCTGCAGGCATCGGGCGAACACTCCTCTGACCTGCCAGTGCGGCGCGCGCCGCCCTCAAAAAGCTCATGTGCGAACCTGCTCCTCAAGAACCAGGGTAAGAACGAAAAAGGTCGTGTTGTCTAT
>DATEBK010000260.1:0-5332 GCA_035287825.1 Terriglobales bacterium | reverse complement strand
CCTTGCAACGCCGGAGAGGTGGCCGAGAGGCTGAAGGCGGCGGTTTGCTAAACCGTTATAGGGTCTAACAACTCTATCGAGGGTTCGAATCCCTCCCTCTCCGCCACGCAGTCTGGGGTGCAGAGAAACCCGCCAATTGTTGGCTGGTAATCGCGCGAAATCCCCGCCAATTCGCGAGTTTTCATTTTCAAACTGGATCGGAGAAAATGTTCATCCCGCGGCCTCGGCCAGGCTCCGGGGCGATTTTCTCTGAGGGGCAGTCTGGCAGTCCGGTTTCGTCAATCGCGAAACGGCGAATGGAACACGATCGGAAGGGCGATCGATTGAGGAAGGCAGCTTGACTTTACATCCCGATTACACTCATTGACTTGTTGAGAGTGTAATCGCCTGAGTTGAACGGTTAGCTTACGTTTTGCGGGTCAACCGGGAGCAATCGCGATCACTTCAGACAAGCCGACTTATCGGGAGCTAAGGGACCAAGGTCCCAGCACACTGCTAACCGGACCGGTTCACTTCATTGCCTCCAGGGTCACTTCCTTGGTAATTTTGTCGTGTCCCCGCATCACGGTGACCATCACCTTTTCGCCCTCGGAGTAGACATGACCGAGTCTGGCGTAGTCAATGTAGTTGTCGATCTTCCTTCCGCCGTATTCGATCAACACATCGCCAGATTTGAATCCTGCCTTGCCTGCGGGACCATCCTCGGGCACTTTAACTAACTTCATGCCACCGTGTTCCGCCTTGTAATCGGGGTCGACACCGAAATCGGGGGGAAGTTGGGAGGTATGACCGAGCGCGATTTTCCAACCCTCTGGCGTTTTCACCAGGATGAAGCTCTCCACGAAAGTCACGTGCCACTCGCCTCCAATCATGGCCCGGCCCACCGGATTATCGGCTGTCCATACGCTGTGCAACGTCACGGTGACCCATGCAACATTGCCCCGTACCTCGGCCACCGCGTCCTGGGGACGATAGTCGATGCGGACACCCGCATCCTTCATGGCTTGATAGAAGTGGCGAAGTCCGGGTTCTGTCGGGCCAGGATAGGACTCCTCGATCCCACGCGAATCCGCCGTGTGCAAAGAATCCAACTTGTCGAAATCGTACGTCTGGCATGCTTGCTCGTGTGCCAGAACTACATTTATGGCTGCCTTCTTTTCGTCCTCTTCTGATGCTGTGCGTGTCTTGCAAGCACCCAGCACAACAGAGATCGTTATCGTTGCCGCGAAAAGCATTCCGACGCGTCGTTGCATTGCATAACCCCCAGGGTGATGGTGCAAATTTCAGTTGGAAATCCACCGTTTTCGAAGCGGAATCCAGAAGAATTTGTATTTCTTGTAACGTGCGCAGCCGCCGCGGTTCTCTTCGGAAAATCGAAGCCCCCTCAGGCTTCGATTTAATTCAATCAACAAAACTTGGCTAGTGCCAGCCGGCGAGGAAGCCATCAGCAACTTTACGGCATGATACGGTCAAGTAAATCGAGTATGCTGGCAATCCATGTCGCTTTGAGAAAGAGAGCGGCTAATCGCGAGCGGATCTTGAGCTTGCGATCGGACGTTGGGTGCTAAACTTACCGTCGATTTGCATCTCCTTTCAAAGAAGCACGCGTGAGCGACCCGGGACCCAAGTCAATTCCGCACAACGCAGGCGCCAGTCCGGATGCTAAGCCCGCTTTAGGCCCACACGCAGCTTCCGTGGAACCTCCCGCGCCCAACCTGGGTTCGATTGGGCCCTATCGGCTGATCAGGAAATTGGGGGAAGGCGGGATGGGACAGGTATGGTTGGCGGAACAGTCCGCTCCCGTCAAACGGCAGGTTGCTCTGAAGATCGTCAAAGCGCTCCGCTACGACAGTTCTGCGCTGGCGCGCTTCGATCTGGAGCGGCAGGCGCTGGCGATCATGGATCATCCTGCGATCGCCAAGGTTTTCGACGCGGGCTCTACGGCGGACGGCCAACCGTACTTCGCCATGGAGTATGTGCCGGGCTTGCCCATCACGCAATACTGCGACGAGAAGCGCTGTTCTGCCGGCGAGCGCCTGCTTATTTTCACACAAGTATGTGAAGGCGTGCAGCACGCACATCAAAAAGCAATCATCCATCGCGACCTGAAACCTACCAACATCCTGGTAGTTGAGGTGGATGGCAAGGCAGTGCCGCGGATTATCGACTTCGGATTGGCCAAAGCGATCTCTCAGCAAGCGCCGGGCGGGACGCTAGTGACGCGCGCCGGAGGATTGGTGGGCACGCCGGGATACATGAGCCCGGAGCAGATGGATCCGCTGGTGGTCGATGTCGATACCCGATCCGACGTCTATTCGCTCGGGGTGGTGCTCTACGAACTGCTTACGGGTGTGCTGGCTCAGGATACGCAGCAGTGGGAGAGCAAGCCCCTTCATGAAGTTCTGCGACAGGTGCACGAAGAGGAGCCGACGAGTCCGAGCACAAGAGTCATCAACGACCCGGCGGCTGCGGATCTCGCCGAAAAACGCAGCACGGATGCACGGCAACTGGCGAACATGCTCCGCGGCGATCTCGATTGGATCACTTTGAAGGCTCTGGACAGAGACCGCGCCCGCAGGTATGGCTCGCCTGCGGAACTGGCGGCCGATCTCGGCCGCTATTTGCGCAACGAACCTGTGGTTGCGCGGCCGGCGAGCCGGGCTTACCGGACAAAGAAATACGTTCAGCGCCACAAATTCGGAGTGGCTGCGGCCACCGCTGCGGCGCTGCTGCTGATCGCGTTCGGAGTGTTGCAGGCGATCCAGTTGCGGCGGATTACGCGGGAGCGCGCGCGCGCCGACCGCGTCGCCAAGTTTATGACCGGCATGTTCAAGATATCGAACCCCAGCGAGGCGCGCGGCAACGCCGTCACCGCGCGCGAAATTCTGGATAAGTCCTCGAAAGATATCGACGCCGGCCTGCGCAAGGATCCGGAGTTGCAGGCCCAATTGATGGGGACCATGGCGCAGACGTATGCCGGGCTGGGCTTGTATGCCCGCGCGCAAGATTTGGTAGAACACGCACAGGCAATTCAAAGCTCACTGTTCGGAGAACGAAACCGGGAAACGCTTGCAAGCGAAAGTTATCTCGCCCAGCTCCTCCGCGCCCAAGGGCATTTGCCCGAGGCGGAAAAGTTGTTGCTAAGCACGATAGCGGCCCAGCGCCAGGTTCTCGGCCCCAATGATCCTGACACTTTGGCGTCGATGGATCGCCTCGGTTATGTTTATGCCAACGAAGCACGTCCCGCCGACGCCGAACGACTGTTCCGCCAAACACTCGACGCAGAGCGCAAAGTACTCGGCCCCGATGATCCTCAGACCCTGAGCACTTTGAACGAGTTGGCGGAGGTTCTGACGCCGCAGGGCCGCTATTCCGAAGCAGATCAGATCTATGGTGAACTGATCGCGGCGCAGAAGCGAACTCTAGGACCCGACCATCCAGCGACCCTGCTTTCAATGTCGCACGCGGCTGAGAATCTCGAGGAGGAGGGCCGACTCCCAGAAGCTGAAAAGCTCTATTCCGACGTGATTGCCGCTCAGCGTCGCATACTCGGGCCGGAACATCCCCAAACTCTTAGAGCAATGACAATGCTTGCTCTCACCTTGGCGAAGGAAGGCCGTTACTCCGAAGCGGATAAACTCCAGAGTCAAGTTATCGAGATCAAAACCCGCGTGCTAGGGCCCACCCACACCTCCACGTTGCAGAGCATGGAAATGGAAGCGCTGGGCCTCAGCCGCGAGGGACGTTATGCCGATGCAGAGAAAATATTTCGCGATGTGATCGAGGCAGCGGAGAAAACGAATCAGCCGGCCACATTGGCCGAGGCCTGGTACAACTTTGCCTGCGCTGAGGCTGCGAGAGGCCGGCCGGATGAAGCCTTCGCTGACCTGAACCATGCCATCGAAAATGGCCTCATCTCGCCGGGAGGACTTTCAGCCGATCCCGAATTGAAGTCTCTTCACAGTGACTCACGATTCGACGGCTTGGTCGCAAAGGCACGCGAAACGAGCAGCGCAATGAAAAAGTAGGAGGCAAGAGGCGCTCGTTCCATTTTCGCCGGAGCGCAGATTCAGCCAAACCGGATCATCGGCAACTCCTAACGATAAACGCGCTCCCCATCAGGCGACCCGCTAAGGTACGAGAAGCCGACTTCCCGGACTCCTTGATACCAATACACCGGGGAGTGATGCGTTGCTCCGCGGGTGCCGTCCGCCCCCGGCATCGGCTCAATGGTCCTTGCCGGGCCAGAGGTCCGATTTGTGAAAACCATCGCTAAACAACGACCAGCTGGATTCCTCCAACTACCGCAGCCTTGCCCGTTCCATCTTCGCTTCTTTCAAGATCGGGATGTTGGGGTCGGCGTCGTTCCAGATCGTAAGGAAATCGTTGTAGGCGGCCCGGGCCTTGGCTTGGTCGCCTGCGACGACGTAAGCGCGCCCTAATCCCAAGTGGGCCAGCGCGCCGATTGGGTCCATCTGAACAAGTCCGGGGTGGTCGATGATTTTTTGAAACTCCTGAGCAGCGGCCGGGCCTTGCCTCATCGCAACATATGCATACCCCCGAAAATATGCTGGATAAAGCAGCGCTGAGGGCGCCAACTCGTAGGGCATCGACACGGCGAGGATATCGATCGCTTTGCGCGGGTCATGTTGTAGGATCGCCGCGGCGCGGAGCTCCGGCAGAATCTCGAATTTCATTGCCGTGTTTGCCGGGTAGTGTCGGGAAAGTTGATCGCTCAACTCTGCCGCTTTCGGAGGATCGCCCGCCAACGCCAGAGCCAAGGAAGCAGTGGCGTCTATATTCTTGTCTCTGGCCAAAGTGAGTGCATCCTTTACAAGTTGCTTCGCCGGGGCAGCGTTTCCCATCAAAGCTTCGTGCACGGCTCCTTCCGCATAGTAAAGCGCGGCCGATTCTTTTTTGTCCGCACGCTGCGCGGAGTCAGCGGCAAGGCGCATGAAATCAAGCGATTTTGCCAAATGGCCGCCATATGCCTCGGCGCTAGATTCATTCCTTAGGATGGGATCTTCCCATCCCGCCTTCCCCATATCCGATGCGACCTCCCGCTGCATTCCGGCGGAATCGTGCTGCAGGAAATCTAGGATGTAGAGGTAGCCATGAATGACATGGTCATCGGGGTGCTGGGCCTGGAGTTCTCTCGCGGCCGCCTTGGCGGCGTCAAGACGATCAAGGTTCAGGAGATCATCGACCATGTTGTTCATCACGGTAGCGTTTCCCGGGTACAGGTTGAGACTAGCCTGATAGGCTCTGAGACTTTGATCGTAGTAGCCCAGCCAGGTACAGATGACACCCAGCGCGTTCAGGGGAGTTTGAT
>DATEBK010000259.1:0-6977 GCA_035287825.1 Terriglobales bacterium | reverse complement strand
AACGGCTCCACGAAATGGTGTGTGCGGGCAACCTTGATCTTTCGGCGGCGCAGCGCGATATTGCCGTCGACTGGATCGCGGCTTACAAGAAATATTTCCACACGGCGGAGCCGCTTTCGGTACAGTCGGACCTGATGCAGCCGGATCTGATGCGGAGAGCGCAGCGCTGAAGTTGAAATTTCACTTTAAGAGCTAGCTGCCGACCGTTGCGGCTCTCCTGTTGTCAACTCCCACCTGTTTCACGTACTCTGCCGCGATGAGAATTCAGGCGCGGTCCGCGTGGTCGTATATCGCAATATCTTTTTCAGTCCTGCTCGCTTTCGCGTCGCTGGGTGCTTGTTTCGCACAATCGGTGCCGGCTGCTGGTCCATCTTCCGCGGCTTTCACGCTTGAGCAGGTGTTGAGCTCACCCTTTCCCAATAATCTGGTTGCGGCCCAAGCTACGAATGAACGTCCTGGGACGATTGCGTGGGTGTTTGCGGCGAAGGGTGAGCGCAATGTGTGGGTGGCGGACGCTCCGGATTTTGCCGCGCGGCAGGTGACGCACTATACGGGCGACGTGGGCATGCCGATCGCGGCATTGAGGCTGACGCCCGACGGACGGACAATTGTTTATGCGCGAGGAAGCGAGGCAAATAGCGCGGGAGAAATTGCCGATCCAACGAGCGGCGTGGAAAAGCGGACGCAGCAGGTGTGGGCGATGGACGTAGATAAAGCAGGAGAGCCGCGTTTGCTGGGCGAGATGGGATGCGATGAAGAGGATTGCGAAGACATCGAGGTTTCTCCGAATGGAGAGTCTGCGGTGTGGGCGGCAAAGAAGCAGATTTGGATCGCTCCGATTTCGGGAAAGGAAAAGGCCAAGGCGCTGACGTTTGCGCGTGGGAGCAATGCGGAGCCGCAATGGTCTCCGGATGGGAAGAAGATTGCATTTGTCAGCGACCGTGGCGATCACAGCTTTGTGGGGATCTACGAATTCGGACGCGACACGCTGCGCTACATTTCGCCGAGCGGGGACCGCGATCTGTATCCGCGATGGTCTCCGGATGGGAGCCAGATTGCGTTTGTGCGGCTGGTGGGCAAGCTGACGAGGCCGGCTTACATTCCCTTGGTACCGCAGCCGTGGGCGATCTGGGTGTATGACGTGGGCAGCGATTCGGCGCGCGAGATATGGAAGAGCGGCGCGGGGCTGGATGATTCTCTACCGTTGCTGACCGAGGACGGTTCATTCAAGTTTGCGGCGAAAGATCGGGTCATCTTTTCTTCGGAACAGGATGGATGGAACCATCTTTATTCGGTGGCGACATCCGGAGGTGCGGCGACGCTGCTGACTCCGGGAAGATTTGAAACCGAGGATGTAGCCCTGAGCAGCGATAAGACTTCGGTGATCTTCTCCTCCAACGAGGCTGATTACGATATTCGCGATATGGAACGGCGTCATCTTTGGCGGGTGGGGGTTGCGGGCGGAAGGCCGATTGCCATTACGCGTGACGCGACGATGGAGTGGACGCCGCTTGAAGTTGCGGGGAAGGTTGTGTGTCTGGGATCGACGGCGACGACTCCGGCGATGCCGTATGTGATCACGCCAAAAGGCCGCGAGATGATTGCCAAGGGCGCGTTGCCGGCTGATTTTCCCTCGGCGCAGCTGGTTACGCCGACACAGGTGATCTTCAAGGCGGCGGATGGGTGGGAGATTCACGGGCAGTTATTCGAGCCGAAGGCGGCGACTTCTAAGGCGAAGGAAAATGTAAAACATCCGGCGCTGATTTTTATTCACGGTGGATCGATACGGCAAATGATGCTCGGCTTCCATTACATGGACTACTACCACAACGCTTATGCGATGAATCAGTATCTGGCGAGCCGCGGATACGTGGTGCTGGCGGTGAATTACCGGACGGGGATCATGTATGGGCGGCACTTCCGCGAACCGGCAGATGGAGGACCGCGCGGCGGGGCTGAGTACAAAGATATTGTGGCGACGGGGAAATTTTTGCAGACGCTGCCCAATGTGGATGGGAAGCGGATCGGGCTGTGGGGCGGGTCTTACGGCGGGTATCTGACGGCGATGGGGCTGGCACACGATTCCGATTTGTTTGCGGCGGGAGTTGATTTGCACGGCGTGCATGATTGGTCGGTGCTGGGAGATGAGATTCCGGCAGATGCGGCGGACCATGATGCGGCAGTGAAGCTGGCGTTTCAGTCTTCTCCGAATGCGGCGATTGCGACGTGGAGATCGCCGGTGCTGCTAATTCAGGGAGATGACGATCGCAATGTTCCGTTTTCGCAGACAGTGGATCTGTTGCAGCGGTTGCGGGCACAGAAAGTGCACGTGGAGGAATTGATTTTTCCGGATGAGATTCATGGGTTTCTGCTGTGGAGGGACTGGATTCGGGCTTATGGGGCGACGGAGGAGTTTTTTGGGCGGGAGATGAAGTGAGGAGAAACTTGTAATTGGTAATTTAAAAGATGGGCACGGTCCAAGGGGAAATTACCAATTACAAATCATCAATTGCAAATGCTTTCCTGATCCTTTCCCAGGTGACATCCAGCGATTCGGGCAGAACTCTGGTTTCGCCGATTACGCTGACGAAATTGGCATCGGCTACCCAGCGGGGGAGGATGTGCATGTGGATGTGTCCGGCGACGCCGGCACCGGCCGCTTTTCCGATGTTCATGCCGAGGTTGATGCCGTCGGGGATGTAGAGCTGGCGCAGGATGGTCTCCAGTTTTTGGGTGAGAGCCATCATTTCGGTGGCCGCGGCGGCGGGGAGTTTCTGCAGTTCGTCGAGGTGCGCGTAGGGGACGACCATGACGTGTCCGTTGGTGTAGGGATAGGCATTAAGGATGATGAAGCAATGCTCTCCGCGGTGAACGATGAGGGCCTGGCGGTCGGTTTCTTTGGGGGCATCGCAGAAGATGCAGCCGGGTTTCTGGGTGGCGCCGGTAACGTAGGCGTAACGCCAAGGGGTCCAGAGATGATCCATGGAGGGAGGGTAGCAGAAAGACGCTGGGAGCTGCGAGCTGCGAGCTGGAATGGTAGTGGAATCGGATTGGGAGACGCATTGCCTCAGCGGCTAAAGCCGCTAGTGATTATGAAGCAGTTACGGCACGACTGAAGTCGTGCCCTTCCCAAAACCAAATTCAACTGACGTCGCCCTTCCAAAACAAATTGAAATTGAGGTAATACCGTTAGAACCTCTGGGGAGGACAACTTGCTCGAAGCGCGTGGCCCGGGGCTCGTAGCCCAGAGCTTCTGTGACCGGTTTGTAAATTCTTAGGTCAATGGCCGGAATCGCGTTTGACACTGTTCGGAAGCGGTTGCTATAGTCGAAGAGTCCCTATTGGACGCGGTTTCGAACCAGCTGGAATTGTCCTAGGGTCGTCCGCCAGGTCGGCCTCAACGCAAACTGAAGACCACGCCAGCAGTCCGCTATGCCACGTCCCGCAAGAGATGCGCACCGACGCGTGCGGCCTAGAGACTATGAGCCTGCTCGACGACACCACCGTTCCTAAATCTGAATCCAGTATTGAAGCCATGACAACAGCACACGACACGCACCCCGGCGCCTCGGCGGTAATTGACGCTCCCGAGCACGCACAACCTTCATCCGCGGACGCACAGTCCTCCGCCCCAGACGCATCGCAGCACGGTGTGGCCGAGACGCATGGTTCGGGAGAGTCAGTCTCTCGGGATCAGGTTTCGCAAGAGCATGCCGCACAGGCAAAGAATGAAGCGCCCGAGAGTTCCGGTTCTGAGCCGGCGGGAGCTGCGAGCGATGATTTCGCTGCCGCGCTCCAGAGCTTCGAGACAGAGACCGAGGAAGCGGTGGGCGAAGATCATGTGATTAAAGGACGCGTGGTGAAGCTGACGGCGACCCACGTGGTGGTCGATATTGGCGCGAAATCCGAAGGCATGGTGCCGATTGCGGAAGCGCTGGACCACGAAGGCAAGCCGAAGTTCGCGGCGGGCGATGAGATTGATGTGATGCGCGACAAGGGCGAGACGGAAGAGGGTTACGTGAACCTCTCGCACCTGAAAGCGGCGCGACTGCGGTCATGGGATGAGATCGAGCGCGCATACAACGAGAAGAAGCCGATCAAGGGTGTGGTGGTGGACCGCATCAAAGGCGGGCTGACGATCGACATACAGGGAGCGCATGCGTTTCTGCCGGGATCGCAGGTGGATCTGCGTCCGATCAGGAACCTGGACGGGATGAAGGGCCAGACGATGGAAGTGGCCATCATCAAGCTGAACAAGAAGCGCGGCAACATTGTGGTTTCGCGCAAACAGCTGCTGGAAGAAGAGCAGAACGAAAAGCGCGGCAAGACGCTGGAGCATCTGGAAGAGGGCAGCATCCTCACGGGAATCGTCAAGAACCTGACCGAATATGGCGCGTTTGTGGATATGGGCGGGCTCGACGGGCTGCTGCACATCACTGACATGTCGTGGGGGCGGCTGACGCATCCGCGCGATCTGGTGAACGTCGGCGACCAGATCCAGGTGAAGGTGTTGAAGTACGACAAAGAGAAGCAGCGCGTCTCGCTGGGCTTCAAACAACTGACGCCCGATCCGTGGCTGGATGCAGAGCACCGCTATCCGGTGGGAGCGCATGTTCACGGGCGCGTGATCAGCGTTACGGATTACGGAGCGTTTGTTGAACTGGAGCAGGGGATTGAAGGACTGGTCCATGTGAGCGAGATGACGTGGTCGAAGCGGATGAAGCATCCGTCGAAGCTGGTGAACGTGGGCGACGAAGTGGATTGCGTGGTGTTGAGCGTGAACCCGACGGAACGCCGGATCTCGCTGGGTATGCGGCAACTGGCAACGAACCCGTGGGATTCGCTGCACGACAAATATCCGGTGGGGGCGACGGTTGAGGGAAGAGTTCGAAACCTGACCGAGTTTGGGGCTTTTATTGAGATTGAGGACGGCATCGACGGGCTGGTGCACGTCAGCAATCTGAGTTGGACGACGCGGGTGAAGCATCCTTCAGAAGTGTTGAAGAAGGGTGACAAGATCAAGGCCGTGATTTTGGCGATTGAGCCGGACAAGCGTCGGCTTTCACTGGGCGTGAAGCAGATGCAGCCCGATGTTTGGGATTCGTTCTTCGCCAAGCACCGCGTGGGAGACATTGTGCACGGCAAGGTGCTGCGCGTGGCGAACTTCGGCGCGTTTGTCGAGATTGCGGAAGGCATCGAAGGCCTCTGCCACAATTCAGAAGCGGTCGATGGCAACGGACAACCGATGCATCTGGAGCCGGGCGCGGAGTTCGACTTCAAGATCATCAAGATGAATCCGGAAGAGAAAAAAGTAGGGCTGAGTATCCGGGCGGTTGGCGAAGAAGCATCGCGGCAGGAAGTGGAGTCTTACAAACACCCGGCGGCTTCGTCCTCAACGAGCACGACGATCGGCGATTTGATCTCGTGGAAGCGAGCGGGCGGCGACAGCAATTAGCTAGTTTGGCTAAGGATACCTCTACAGCAGCATTTGATTTAAGGCCATCGGCAACGGTGGCCTTTTTCTTGTTTAGGGAAATGTCGCCGGTCGGTTATAAGCCATTTGTGCCTAATTGGCGGCTTCGGCTTTGGCGCTGATTTTCAGAGGGACGTAGACCTGGGCGCGATCGTCGAACTGGCTAACCGTTTTGGTTGCGCTCTTGTGTTTATTGAACTGGGCATAGACTTCGTAATCGATGCCAGGCTGGAGCCCGGGAAAACGGTAGGCTCCGTCAGCACCAACGATGTAGGTTTTTATGGAGCGTGTCTGCGTGTTGGTGAGATAGACGACGGCGTCGGGCAAAGGACTGTCAGCGGCGTCGAGGACTTTGCCGGTGAGCAATCGGGTCTTGTCTACTTTTTTGGGATCGCGTCCGAACAACTGGGCGGGAGCGGCGAGCACCGACGGTGAGAAGGCCGGCACCATTGAGGCGATCAGCAACGCCAGCAACAGCGAGGCCAGCAGCGAAGTCGCGATGATTGCATTCTTCATGAATTCTTCACAGCTGCCGGTTCCGGCGCAGCGGCTACTGCCAGTCTAAATGAAGCCCGGTTTCGGCGCGCTCATCGTCGTCGATATGGACGGAAACGGGAGCGGCCAGTTTGAGCTTTTGGCCCGAAGGCAGCTTATAGCCCTTCAAGTCGGCCCAGACGATGTAGTCGGCTTTGCCGGCCGGGACGCGCTGGGCAAACTCTCCGGTGTGATTGGAGTAGACTTCCCAGCGGACCTTCTTTTCTTTGTCGTCGGCGCGGCGGATCTTCACGGTGACGCCGTAGAGGGTGTGACCGTCGGGAGCCCATACGGTTCCGAAGATCACGGCGTAAGGCTTGGGTCTTCCGGGTGGGGTGCTGGTCTGCGCACGCGCAAGGGGTGGCGCAAGCGCGAGAAATAAGGCCGGCAACGCTAGGGCGAGGAGTTGGCGACGGCCGAAGTGCCGGCACGCGAAGCGCGGATGCTCACGGAAGTGGGCTGAGTTTTTCAGGAATCTTCGTCCTCATCTTCGTCGTTGCCCGCTTCTTCGTCGTCGTCATCGTCTTCGACTTCATCTTCGCCGACGATTTTGAGTTCCACGGGATTGACCGTAATCACCTCGAAGTCGGTACCGCACTCCGGGCAGGAGACGACCGCGCCTTCATCGACCTCATCTTCTTCGATGTCGAGGTCTGTCTCGCATTCAGGACAGTACACCATGATTTCCTCCACGTTCAGGATACCCCTGTTATATTTAGTTTCTTCGTGAGGAAAAGGTCAAGTGGCTTACCAAGAAAATTGCAAACCGGGCGAAGCTGCCATTTTCGGCGAACTGGCAACGCGACTTAACAGAGCTGGGGCGTTCGTATTGTTTCTGGCGCTGGCATGGTGTGTTCCGCTGGGCGGGGCGCAGGAAATTGGACAGGGCCCACCGCCGCGACTGGCTAGTGACAAGCACACCGACCCGCACATTGCGGAAGCGATCCGGCAAGTTTCGGCGGAGCGCATC
>DATEBK010000258.1:0-3317 GCA_035287825.1 Terriglobales bacterium | reverse complement strand
TTGCTTGCTGAAAGCTACTATCACCGCTATGATGGCTCCCGCTGAACAGTTAAAAAAATAATTGCAGTTCAAATTTCGGAGGGGGACAAATGAGAACAGGAAAGTTTGCTTTGAAACTGGCGGTGCTGTGCCTGGTGACCGGGGCATTGGCCTTTGCCAGTCCGATGATGGGCACCTGGAAGCTGAATGAAGCGAAGTCAAAGGTTCCGGCTGGCACGGCGAAGAACACCATGGCGGTGTACGAGGCGGCGGGCGACAACGTGAAGGTCACCGTGGATGGCGTCGATGCTGATGGCAAGCCGACGCACAATGAATGGACGGGAAAGTTTGACGGCAAAGATTATCCTCTGACGGGCGACCCCCAGTCGGATACGCGGTCGTACAAAATAATCGATGCGCACACGACCGAACTAACCAACAAGAAGGGTGGGAAGGTCACGATCAGCGGTCGAGTCGTTATATCGGCCGACGGCAAGAGCCGCACGCTCACGGTGAGCGGAACCGATGCGATGGGCAAGAAGATTAGCTCTACCACCTATTACGACAAACAGTAAACACATCTTCGCCAATCATCCAACAACCAGATCCAACAACCAGTGTTTTGCGACAGGCCCTTCCGTTGGCAAATACCAGCGGGAGGGCGTTGTTTTGTCTGGGGCGCGAACAGGCTCTTAATTTGAGTTGCAAGCGACGGGTTTAGTGCTGCGATCTTAGTGCTGCTTGGCGGACGAACTGGCGGCGAGTTCGCGGAAAAGTCCGAGCAGGGCGGAAGCGGATTTCTGATCGCTGAGATTTTCGAGCGCCACGGTAGCGGTAAAGTGCGGCGACTTGGAGTTGAAGCGGACGCCGACGAAATCCTTGTCGCGCCAGGAGGCAAGCGCATTGACGACGGGGCTGAGCTCGATGGGCCAATCTTCTTTGGTGGTGAGAATCACGGGACCGGGACGGCTGATCGTCCAGGCGCGAGTGCCGGTCGAATTTTTTGCTCCCAGAGTCTTCTTTCCCGATTGCCCGGCCCAGCGATGGCGGATGACGTCGAGGTGAAAGCCGGGAGGAAATCCCATATCGGCTTCAAAGGTGAGGGTTTCCTGCTGCTGGCGCCAGCGGCTCAGCGCCCATTGCACCGGAAGCGGACGCGGCAGCAGGCGAATGGTAAGACGGGCATCGTCAAACCAGCGCGAGGAAAAATGGAGCGTCGCTTTGAGCCGCGAACTGCAGGCCTGCCATCGCAAATCTTCGACGCGGCCTTTTCCCAGGCATGCACCCTGCACCCATTGCAGCACGTTGGCAGCGCGGCGGCGGTTGTAACGCACAAACCAGGCATACCAGACGAGGCACAGCGCGAGCACGGCAATGAGATCGGTGAGAAGGAAGCGGACCACGGTGCGGATGCCTCTGCACAGAAATCGTACTTCTAATAGATGCGACTGCGCAAGGGGAGGAAAAGAAAAAAATATGCAGTCAGAACGCGAAGTTTAGAAAGACGAAATTAGTTGCACAAACGAGGTTGGGCGCGTACTCGCACTCCTGTTCGCACTCGCTGTTTTCGCGATTCAGTCTATCGGCGTCAACGTGATTGCCTGACGGTACAGGACGCGGTCCTGTCCGTTGTTGTCAAGCCGCACATAGTAGAGATAAGGATGGTCTCCGATAACGGAAAAGCTGAGATCGGGAGCGCTGGGGTCGATCAGGGAAAAATAGGCGTAGAGCCAACTGCCCTTGGGATCATTCTTGAGGATATCGGCCAGAGTGACGACCAGCGTGGGCGCGGTCCAGTGGACGAGGTCGGTTGAGGTGGTGAGGTACAGACCTCGCGGGCCGAGTTCGTCGTCCCAGTAATCCCAGAGCGTGGCGACGACCACGTTTGAGGTGGAATAGACATTGAGGCCGTTGGCAGCAAACATGTAAGGGACTGGCGTGAAGACGTGCTGCTCGGGGTGAGCGACCGGATCGAGGTAAGGATCGACGAAGGTTGCGGAAAAATCGGTGCCGTTCCAGGTAGTCCATGAAGAAGGATCGAAAACATCGGCGGTGCGAATGGGCGCGCCGCCGCTGGTGATGCAACGGTGCCCAGCTTGCCCGCAGTTTGGAGGCCAAGTCCAGGAAGTGGCGATCGCGTAGTACCAACCGCCATACGCGACGACATTGCTATCGACGCTGTAACCGGCGGGGCCGCGGTCGATTTCGTATTTGTAGGGGATTCCAGCGAGGTAGTTAGCCGGCGCTTTGAAGGAATTGAAATGGTAGCCACCATCGTTGGATAGATGGTAAGTATCGGAATCGTATTCGCACTCGCCGTAGTTCTGCGAATGGCACTCGCCGGGATGCGCCCAGCCGTGATATTCGGTGTGGGTGAGCGCGGCGATGTGGACGCCGTCGAAGGTATAGAAAGAGTCGAGCCAGGTTTGATCGTTGTAGTCCGCGGGATTGGGATCGTTGGCGGAATAGTGCGCCACTTCGCAACTGTGCACGAGATTCTCGAGCGTGGGGCCGAGACTTGCGAACATCTCCGAACTGGCGGCGACGAAGTGAATGGTTCCGGTGGAATCGCGAAAGGCGCGGGCCATGGCATCGGGAATATCGTTTGGATTGCAGGAATCCTGCGGTGTTTCAAAGACTGCGGTGCGGGGACCATCGAGCACGGCGGTGACGCGGGGAGTTTTCGAGCCGGGCTGGGAGTCGGCTGAGCGGACGGTCTGGGCAGCGCAGAGTGTAGCCAGGGCCAAAGCACAGAAAGCGGGGAGCGCGCGTCTGGTCACGGGGTTCCTCCTAAATTCGGTCGTTGGTCGATCGTCGTTGGTCGTCGGTCGCTGGTCGATCGTCGTTCGTCACAGCTAACCATTTTGAATTAACCCAAAGCTCTGGCGATCCACTCGGCAGTGACTTTATTTTTTCATGAATTTATTTTGCCATCACAAGGCTGGCAACCGCGACCTGCGCCTCATTCCGGCTACATTCCCGCTACAATGACGGCGGTGCGCTTTCGTATCCGGCAATTCGAAAAGGCTGATTTTGACACGCTCTGGCGGATCGACCAGGCCTGCTTTGATGCGCAACTGGCGTACTCGCGTCCGGAATTGGCGTTTTATATGCGGCGCGAGGGATCGTTTACGCGGGTGGCGGAGGGAGATACGGAGATTCTCGGCTTTATCACCGCCGAGACTCGCCGCAAGACCGGACACATCATCACCATTGACGTGGTCTCCGAGGCGCGGCGAACGGGCGTGGGGTCGGCGTTGCTGGAGGCGGCGGAGTCGCAATTGCAGCAGAGCGGCGCGAAAGTCGTGATGCTGGAAACGCCGGTGAATAATGAGGCG
>DATEBK010000257.1:0-10511 GCA_035287825.1 Terriglobales bacterium | reverse complement strand
GTAAGTTTTTCGGGGATGGTAGTGGATCACAACGCGCCGGTTAGGAGTGCCGATCTTAATGTAAGCGATGGTCGCATCGGCGCTGGCCGGGTCTTGCCTGTACCCATCCCGCTTAAGCGCGGCGATTATTTCATCGGCAGTAGTAGCTTTTAGCTGCTGCCAGACATGCTTAGGGAAGGCCATTGAAGTTCAAGGTAGCGTAAAAAAGCCCCCGGAGGAACCACTTGGACTTGTTCCTCCTCGACACTGCAATCCGGGCCCACAGGCAATGGCTCCCCGTGACTCACAAGAGAATTGACGTAAACGCCAATAGCCTGCGCCGCATTCCGCAGGGCTTCCTTCTCGTTCGCCCCATCCACATGCAGTCCCTTGAATGCAGGGCAATAGGCGTGGAAAGAATCACCATCCGGTTCAATGACAACGGTGATCTGAAGACGCAGCTTCCGCCTGTTAGGGGCAGAGGCTTTGCGAGTAGTGCGTCTGGATGATTTAGTGCTCACGTGCAATTTAGGATGCTCTCTCCGGGTTGTCGGCTGCTAGTTAATTATGAGCGAAGAATGGGAACGGGAGTGCACACCACTTTGGTCACCTGCAAAGTCAGATTATCACGGCTAGGTCATTTCGTGGACTTTACCGCCTTGCTGGGCTATTGCTTTTGCGTTGTCCCGGCGTGGAGCTTCTTGGTCCTAGCATTCTCACCCTTTAGCCCGCCACGCCGCCCTAGAGCCACGGGCGGACGGCCAATTGCCGCGGTCATAGAATCGAAACCTTGCGGCTACCGACAAATTGGTGGCGTCCGATGGGGGGACGCTAGAGAGGCCGTTGTCAGGAACCATCTGCTTCCACCATTTTCGCTTCCTCCTGATTTATCTCCGCGTCGGCTTCCACTACAATCCTTTGATCAATTAAAGCCCTGGCAGGAGCCGTCATGTCTACGCAGCAGTTAACTCCTTTGTTCGCTGATCCTCGTGATGAAGCTTTTCCGCTTCTCACGGCGGAACAGATCAACCGCATTCGGCCTTTGAGCAAAGTGCGAAAGGTGAAGGCGGGAGAAATCATTTTTGAGCCGGGCGCCATCGACATGCCATGCTTCGTGCTGCTGTCGGGCAAGCTGGATATCATCCAACCGGAAATGCATGGCGAGCGCCTGGTGGTGAGTTACGAGGCAGGGGGGTTCACGGGAGAAATCAGCCTGATCTCCGGCCGGCGCGGGTTTATGCGCGCGCGGGTCACGGCGGACGGCGAGTTTCTGGAGATGAACCGCGCTCAGCTGGGAACTCTGGTGGCGCGAGATGCGGAGCTGAGTGACATTTTCATGCGCGCCTTTATTTTGCGCCGCGTGATGCTGATTAACCGGGGCCAGGGCAACGTGGTTCTGCTGGGATCGCTGCACTCGGCGAAGACCATGCGTCTGCGTGAGTTTCTTACTCGCAATGGCCTTCCGTTCACGTTCGTCGACCTGGATACGGACAGCAGCGCGCAGGAGATGCTCGATCACTTTCAAGTGACCATAGAAGAAATTCCGGTTGTGATCTGCAACAACCGCAACGTGCTGCGCAGTCCGTCGATACAAGAGTTGGCGAATTGCCTGGGGCTTAACGCGCACATCACGGCATCGGAGGAGCGGGACCTGGTGATCGTTGGCGCTGGGCCCTCAGGCCTGGCGGCGGCGGTTTACGGCGCATCGGAGGGGCTGGATGTGCTGGTGATCGAGGCTGAATCTCCCGGCGGGCAAGCGGGGTCGAGTTCCAAGATCGAGAACTATCTGGGCTTTCCCATGGGAATTTCAGGACTGGAGCTGGCGGGACGAGCGGCGACGCAGGCGCAAAAGTTCGGGGCCAAAATCATGATCGCCGACAGCGTAACGAAACTCAATTGCAAGCAGAGTCCTTACGAGTTGACCATGGCTGATGGCCAGGTGGTTCGGGCGCGCACGATTGTGATTGCCAGCGGAGCGCAATACAAGAAACCAGACCTTAAGAATCTGGCCAAGTTTGAAGGTCAGGGTGTTTATTACGGAGCCACGCACATGGAGGCGCAATTGTGCGAAAAGCAGAATGCGATTGTCGTGGGAGGGGGAAATTCGGCGGGTCAGGCGGCGGTGTACCTGTCGCAGACGGCAAGCAAAGTCCATATTCTGATCCGGTCCGGTCAATTGTCGGACACGATGTCGCGTTATCTTATCCAGCGCATTGAAGAGAACCCGGCAATCGAATTGCATTACCACACCGAGATCGTCGCGCTCGACGGCGATACCCAACTCGAACGCGTAACGTGGCGGGACAAGAATACTGGCGAGACTTCAACCCACGACATTGGCTATGTGTTCATCATGGCTGGAGCTGCTCCTCGAACCGAGTGGCTGCAAGGCTGCGTGGCGATGGATAGCAAGGGATTCATTCTTACCGGACGCGATCTGGATCCGGTGCTACAGGACTTCCATTGGGGGCTTCAGCGTGCGCCGCTGATGCTGGAGACGAGCCAGCCTGGAGTATTCGCGGTGGGCGATGTTCGCGCTAATAATGTGAAGCGCGTTGCCTCGGCGGTGGGCGAAGGCTCGATCGCGATTTCGCTGGTGCACCGGGTGTTGACGGAACTCTGAGATTCGCTTCAGAGCAGGCGAGGCCTGGGGCTTTCTCCCATTCTCCAGCTTTCTCCATTCGGGATTATTCCATTTCAAAGGCGAGCCATTGCAATCCGCCACCGCGCTCGATTTGCAGCACGACGGAATCGTGCGGCTTGATTTGATTCAGCGCGGTGCGGAGTGAAGCGATGGAGTCGATAGGCGCCTGATTGACGCTGTGGATGACGTCTCCGGTTTGCAGGCCTGTGGAGGCGCTGAGGAAAGTGGCTACGCGGGCCACGACCACGACTCCGGAAGGATCGCGCAGCGGGCCAAGAATAGAGTGCAGCTTATCGTCGAGCGTTAGGCCGAGGATTCCGAGGCGGTTAATCAGATTGTCGCGGGGATTGGCGAGATCGGGGAGGGCGTCCATCTGATCTTTCATCTCGAGGGCGGCGATGTAGAGCGTTTTGCGCTCGGTGCCGCGGAGAATGTCGAGCTTGAGCGATTCATCGAGGCGGTGCAGGTAAAGAGCGGCGGTGAATGCGGGCAGCGTGCCAATGGAGCGATCGTCGGCGCGCAAGACGATGTCGCCGACTTTGAGGCCGCCGGCTTCGGCGGGACCTCCGGGGGTTACGTCATCGATGATGACGCCCCAGTTCTGCGCGAGACCTAAACCCCTGGCGAGATTCTCGGTGATAGTTTGCGCGCCGGCCTTGACCTCGATGCGATGTACGTGTCCGTACTTGCGGAGACTCTCGTAGACGAAACTGACGACCCGCGCCGGAATGGCAAAGCCGAGGCCTTCGCTGCCTCCGGCGGAAGAGAAAATAAAAGTATTGATGCCGATGACGTAGCCTTCGCTATCGACGAGCGGGCCACCGCTGTTTCCGGGATTGATGGGAGCATCGGTCTGAATGTAAACCAGCGGACGGTTGGGGTCGGCTTGGCGTCCAACGGAACTGACCACGCCCATGCTGACGGAATTCTCTAATCCTTCAGGACTGCCCATGGCAAAGACGAGTTCGCCTTGATGCACGGACCGGTGCGCGCCGAGGGTAAGGGTGGGCAGATTGGTCTCGTCAATCTTGATGAGTGCGAGGTCGGTTTCCTTGTGGATGCCGATGAGATGGGCTTCGACGACGCGCTGCTTGCCGACGGGCGCGATCAGTTCGGGATGATCGACCTGCGCCAGCGGGAGAGCGACGTGAATGCGTTGCGCGCCTTCGACGACGTGGGCGTTGGTCATGATATAGCCGTCGGGATCGACGATGACTCCGGAGCCGATGACGTTTTCGCGGGTGACGAGGGCAGTCTGGCCGCGGTCGTTGGTTTCCTGAGCGCCGAAACTGGACACGAGAATCTGGACTACGGCGGGGGAAATGCGGGAGGTGAGCTGCTCGACGGCAGAATTCAATTGCTGCAAGACGGCGGGCGGTTCTGCGGGGCGAGTTCCAGCGGCCTTCGCTTTTTCGGCGTCGGGCTTTGCGGCTTCAGAATTGGCGTTCGCTGGGGAGGTCGTTGCCGATTGTTGAGCGGCGCTCAGAGCTGCGAGTAAGAAGGCGCAACCGGCAACTGCGATCGCACGAGTTACGATCGAGCGTATCGTGCGGGATCGGGCATTTGCGTCAGCCGGTGAAATGCACGCTCGGAAACTAAAGGTAGGGAAGGGCATCGTCGAGATCCTCGGGAGATATTAGTGCATCAGCATTCGATGGCGTCAATACTTCAGATGACGATTATGCCGGAACGGACGCGTTTTGGCGGGAAATCAGGGTGTGGCGTCTCGGGCGAACGAGGATGACTCGCAGCTACTGAATTGCATTGCCATACGTGGGCACATTTTGCTGAACCAGGAAGAGTAGAGTCTGTCCGCGCGAAGACCAGTCGCTTTGGGCATATTTGGAAATCAACTCTTGGGCGATGGCGATGGACTGGTTTCTGGACTGCTCCGACTTCTTGGCCTGGTCTTCAGTTTTATAAATCTCGATGAGTGCGGCTTTGCGAGAGGCGGCGTTATAGAGTGCCTCGGGAGCGGCGGGAGAATCGGGATGTTCTTTGGCGTACTTCTCGTAGATGTCCGCTTCTTTCTCGGGGCATTTCGAGGAGCCCTGCCAGTCTCCGCAGAGCTTGTTGTCGATGAGGTGAAAAGCGGCGAGCTGAGCCCACTTTGAGTCGGGAAATTTCTTCATGACGAGTTTCATCGACTCTTCGGTAATGCCTTCGCGCATGTAGGCTTCTTTCTCGCGGGCGGAGGGACGGGACTGCATGTCGGACTTCTCGATTTGCCAGCGAATATCGGCGGAGCGATAGAGACCCTCGGCGGCGAGGGGGCTGTCGGGGAAAATATCGTAAACGCGGTGATAGAGACGCAAGGCGTCCTGTGCAGCGCCGCGGCGGCCGTGGCGGCGGCTGGCTTCGTCCTCGGAATCGACGGCAGCGCCGAACAGGATCTTATCGCCGTTAGGAGTCGATGCCCAGACGGCGCCGAGATCGAGCACCCAGCCGGTGATGGTCTTGGTCTCGTCTTCCTCCTCGGTAATGAATGCGGGATCGCGGTTGGGCGAGCCGAGCAGAGCCTCAACGTGGAGCCAGTCGTGGCTCTTGTCGAGAAGGATGAGTTCGCGTCCGCGTTCAACCTGGGCGAGCTTGCTCGAGGTGGGGTCAGGAGATAAATAAAGTATGGCTTCGCGCACCAGAGTGCCGCGGTCGGCGGCCAGCAGCAGGGAATTTCCCAGCACAAGCAGGAGGATCAGCGACAGCAGTTTCAGGGTTGGTTTCACGGTAGGATTGCTCTCCGGTTTGAGGTTAGCACTTATTTTAGGATGCGTGTTTTAGGATGCGGGGAACAGCGCGAGTGTATGCAGGATGGCGAAGGGGTGCGGTATTATGCTCCTGCAAAACAGGGATGGGACGAGGTCTTCGCCAACGACTGCGTGCGAAATATGTGAATGAGCGTCGTAGGAGTGAAGTTCTATGAGTGAGAACCACCGACAACGCCGCGAGGAAGAACCGTTGAAGGTCCGTGCGTCGTTCCGCGCGTGGGGCCGCGCATGAAGTCCAATGGCAACGGGCAGCAGATTACGATTCGGAGCCTCAAGAGCATTGATGACCTCAGACAGATGAAAGTGGTAGAGAAGCAGGTCTGGGGCATGTCGGATGACGATGCGCTGCCGCTCACGCTGGCTATCGCGCTGAAATCGGCGGGAAACATCTTTATTGGCGCCTTTATCGGGGGCGGGGACAAAGACGGGGATAAAGGTGACGAGAAGCTAGTTGGTTTCACCCTTGGATTCCTGGGGCGCGAGCACGGGCAAACGACGATCCACTCGCACATGCTGGCTGTGCTCGACGAGTATCGCCATCTCGATCTCGGCGCGCGGCTGAAGTGGGCGCAGCGGGAGCGTGCCATCGCTATGGGCATTCATGAAATCACCTGGACGTTCGATCCACTGCAAAGCCGCAATGCGCATTTCAATTTTTCCAAGCTGGGAGTGGTTTCCGATAAATACAAGATAGATTTTTATGGGCCGGAGACGACCAGCGTGCTGCATCGCAACGGAACGGACCGGCTGTGGGTGCGATGGTT
The DNA here is from genome assembly GCA_035287825.1 of Terriglobales bacterium. GTDB lineage: Bacteria > Acidobacteriota > Terriglobia > Terriglobales > Acidobacteriaceae > Acidiflorens. The sequence continues at coordinate 4,359 of DATEBK010000257.1, read as the reverse complement.
CCTGAATTCGCAGCGGGTGCGAGACCGGCTGGCAGGAAAAAATGAACGCACGGAGACACTCGATGCCCTGAAGTTGCTGGCCCCTCTGGTGCGCTTTGATCCGAGTGGCAAACCGGGATGCGCCGATCTGGGGGAGTCACTGCGCCGGCAGCGCGTCAGCATCGAGATTCCCGGCTCCATTCTGGAGATCGAACAGACGGATGCGGGACTGGCTCGGGAGTGGCGCGAAGCGACGCGGTGGGCTTTTTTTGGGGCCACTAAGGCGGGATTTGTCGTCTCCGAATTTTGCCGCTCGATTCGGGGACAGCAAGGTCCGGGAGCGTATCTGTTGCAGCAGAGCGGTGAGGTGGGCGAGCCAATTCCTGAAGTGGAGAAGGACCAGGGTTAGTATTGCGCTTCAGTTATTGTGCTTGGGAAAAGGCTAGAAGCTAGAGGCCGATTTGCTGGCCGACTCCACCGAACCGCGCTGCTCGCGCATGTGTTCCATGAAGGTCTCGACCGGCATTTCAAATTTTCTGCGGAACAGGTCGACCAGAGCGTCTTCGGCCCCGGAAGCATTTGCCGCAGAGGCGTGGAATGCCTCCACGCTATCATCGGGAGACATTTCCAGACCGTCGGGTTCGACGTGGACTTCGGGAGTCTTATCGGGATTGTCACGCAGCGTGCTGATCATGCGTTCCGCGTGCTCGCGCTGTTCGGCCGTGCTCTGGAAGAACTCGACGCCCATTCCGAATTCGGAGTGTGCGACCAGCACGATGCCGGTGGCGCGGACTTCAAGGGCGGTAGCTTTGATGGCCAGCGTAACCCGCGTGCCCCTGGGGAACGGTGAACTGGTGGTGAGATAACAACCACCCAGGCTAAGGTCGGTGAGCCGGCAGTTTACTGGAGGATCATCGGGTTCGGGCTCGGGAAGCTGTTTATCGAGCCAGAGACGCAGAGTTTTGCGCTGTTCGTCGGTAGCGTCTTTGAAGCGGACGCCGGCTTGCTGGCTGTTGCCTTCCCAAGCCAGCTCTCCATAGATTTCGAGGGTCCCCTTGGATTCCGGCAGTTGCAGCGAGAAGCGCAGAGGGCTTTCTTTGGCGACGCGACCTGTAAACTGTATCGCCATGCCACCTTCGCAAACGTCAAGAGTGGTCGCGTTGTATCGGCCAGAGCCATAGCACTCGACGGGAATCTGCACGGGCACGCGCAGTTGCAGACGGCGTTCGCGCTTCATCAGGGCGCGGACGGCGCGAAAGCTGGCTTTGGCACGCTCAACGGCAAAGGGTTTGTGGAGAACGAAATGGGCACCCATTTCAAACCCGCCTTTGAGGCCTAGAGTGGATTCCACTAAAGCAATGGTCAGGGCGCGCTTGTTGACCGGCGCAGCTTTTGCGGCGCTCATTACGATGGCGGCGTCGTCAGCATTTGCACCGTCGACGATAATGGCTTCGAAACGCTGGCGCGTGATGCGGCGGACGGCCTCGTCTGCGGCCTGGCAATGCTCGACCTCAATTTCCAGATCGCTGAGCACCCGGCGCAGGATGCGCACCGTTCTTTCGTCGGAACTCAAGAGTAGAGACTTCAGACTCATGGTTAACTTGGCAATGCTTTAACTCGCAACGTCAGCTGGCTACGTCAGTTGGGACGTCGGTTCGGAGCCGTTCAGGATCACGATCCCAAATCACACTTTAGCCCGTTCTAGACGTGCCTTCCGTCGGGGTCAGAGCGGAGAACCGTCAAGGGTCCTATTGGCACTTTAAGGGCGCCCGAAGCAGGGGTCAACGCCACCTTCGGGCGATGCGGTTACCGGGGTCACGCGCGGATTCGACTCCCAGGAACCCGGCCCAGGAACCCGGCCGAAAATCACAGGCGACCGATGCCGTTGTTGGTGTTATCGGCGAAGGTGGGTGTATCACTTGAATCCTGCCACTGAAAGGAACCGAGCCAATGACGAATGGGAGGGGTCGCCAGCGACGGTCAACTACAAGTGGCTGTGTGCAAAGGGGATACACCAAGTAGGTGCATCTGACCCAACTTTCCTATTGACTTAGGCACAAAAACCCATTATTATCAATAGCTTCCATGAGAGCCGAGGGGCGCTGGAACCTACAGGATCGGAATCTTTTTGCCGATGAATCCCTTGGACTCGACTTGGAATCAAATTGTTAGGTGGCATTATAAAAGTCCTTATTTCACAAGAGGGTAGGTTTTTTCATGGCAAAACGACGCGGAAACCCGAACTGGGGCAAGCCCGAACCGATCGGTCCAGTGGTGCCGACCGTGACCGAATTCGAGCAGGTTGTGCACGAGTATAAGCTCTCTCCCGACCAGTATTTGCGGTCGACGAGGCTGCGCGAGTGGGCGCGGCGCAACAAGAATTCGAAGTACATTCCCGAGCCTTTGCTCGAGGCGTGGGGTTTTGAGATCGAATCCACCCTGTAAGAATGGAAGCTAGATTAGCTGGAAGGGTCGCCCTTGGGCGGCCCTTTCTTATTGGTAGAAAGCGGATTATCGTTCACAGCGAACCGGTATGCTTACGAACATGAAATTCGGCGGCTCTGATCTGGTTGGCTTGATCGTAGCGGTGAGCTTTGCGGCCGGACTGAACGTCTATGCCACCGTGGCCACACTCGGACTTCTGGCCCATGCCGGGCTGCTGAACTTGCCGGCTGGCTTACATGTGATTTCCAGTTGGTGGGTGATTGGGGCCAGCGGGGTGCTTTTTGCCATCGAGGTTTTCGCCGACAAAATCCCGGTATTCGATTTGTTCTGGAACGCGCTGCATACCTTTGTGCGAGTTCCGGTAGCGGCGTTGATTGCTTACGGGGCAACGTCTCAACTTTCCGCGGAAAAGCAGTTGCTGGCGGCGCTGGCCGGCGGAGCCATTGCCTTGGCGGCGCATGGTGGCAAGACGGCAGCCCGCGTGGCGGTGACGCCGTCTCCTGAGCCGGTTTCGAACTTCGCGCTCAGCGCGACCGAAGACATGGTTGCGGTATTCTTGACTTGGCTGGCCACGCAGCATCCGATTGCGGCGGGGGTCACGGCTGCCGCATTATTGACGGTTGTTGCGATGGCGATACGCCGTGTGTTGCGGGCCGTCAAGAGCCTGTTTGGTGTCCCGAAGAAAGAGCTGCCGCGTGAGCCGCGGCGCGATCTGAATGCTGCGTGATGAACATGACTCCTAAACCTACGAGTTCCAAGCCAAGCGACCCAAACTCGCCTTTCACCGATGTTCCTACCGCAGTTGAAGAGATCCGCGCAGGGCGGATGATTGTGGTGGTTGACGACGAAGACCGCGAGAATGAAGGCGATCTGACGCTGGCCGCCGAGAAGGTCACTCCGGAAGCGATCAACTTCATGGCCAAGTTCGGACGCGGACTGGTATGCCTGGCCATGACCGAGGAACGGCTGGATCATCTGCGCATCGGTCCCATGACCAGCGAGAACACTTCGCAATACGGGACAGCTTTTTGCGAGGCGATTGACGCGCGGGTGGGGGTAACGACGGGAATCTCGGCGCATGATCGGGCGCATACCATTAAGGTGGCTATTGATCCGGCGACGCGACCGTCGGACCTGGCGCGTCCAGGGCATATGTTCCCGCTGCGGGCGCGTAAAGGTGGAGTGCTGGTGCGCGCGGGACAGACGGAAGCTTCGGTCGATCTGGCGCGGCTGGCAGGCATGATACCGGCGGGCATTATCTGCGAAATCATGAAAGACGACGGCACCATGGCGCGGGTGCCGGACCTGATTGAGTTTTGCCGCACGCACGGATTGAAAATGCTGACGGTCGCCGAGTTGATCCGCTACCGTATGCAGCATGAACGTTATGTGCATCGTGTGGGCGAGGCGATGGTGGAAACGAAGCACGGGGAATTTCGGCTGATTGCCTACGCGAGCGAAGTCGATGGCGGCGAAACCCACATGGCGTTGATCCGCGGCGATATCAGCGACTCGTCGGCACCGGTGCTGGTCCGAATGCACGCGCATTGCCTGGTGGGCGACGTTTTTGGCGCAACCGGCTGCGACTGCAATCAGACGCTTGAAGCGTCGATGGAAAGAATCGCCGAAGAAGGACGAGGGGCGCTGATTTACCTGCACACGACTTCCAAAGGCTTTTCAGCGGAAAAGATTGGCGAGCAGGCATTTCTGACTTTTCATCATGAGCGACGAATGCCGTCTCTCCCGGAGAACGAGCGCAAGATTCAACGCGAGATCGGACTGGGCGCGCAGATTCTCTCCGACCTGAATCTGGAGCGTATCCGGCTGCTGACGAATCATCCGCGGCGCGTAGCGGGTCTGGAAGGGTTCGATATAGAGATTGTGGAGCAGGTGCCGGTGAAGCTGGCGACACCAAGAGATGCGCGGTAGAAGGGC
>DATEBK010000256.1:0-5658 GCA_035287825.1 Terriglobales bacterium | reverse complement strand
CGTTGGGAAGCATTTTGAGGTCGTGGACTCCTTTGGGAGAAGCGGCTCCGGGATTGGCGGTGGAGAAGGCGACGAAGATGTCGCCGGAACCGTCGCCGGAATAGCTGCCGTCGCGGCCGAGTCCGAGAGAAGCCTTGCGGGCGAGGCGTTTCAGTTGGGTGGGAATGAGTGGAGCGTCGGTTGCGATGACGATGATGATGGAGCCAGTGTCTTCTCCGTAGGCCGGATGCTCGGGAATTTCTTTGCCGACGGGAACTCCGGCGATGCGGAGTTGATCGCGGCGTCCGTAGTTACATTGCACGAGCACGCCGACGGTGTAGCCTCCGGCTTTGGCATCGAGCACGCGCGATGAGGTACCGATGCCACCTTTGAATTCGTTGCAGACCATGCCGGTGCCGCCGCCGACATTACCTTCTTCGACGGGGCCGCTGTGGGCGGAATCGAGCGCGTGGAAGGCGTCTTCGGGTTTGACGTGGAATCCATTGATGTCGTTGAGCCAGCCGTCCCAGGTTTCGGCGACGACGGGCAAGGACCACCAGTAGCCTTCCATGTCGGGCTCGCCGCGCTTTACTTTCCAGGCGATGACGGCATCGCGCACCACGCCGACGCTGTGGGTGTTGGTGATCATGACGGGGCCGTCGAGAAATCCGGAGTCTTCGAGCCAGGTGGTGCCGGTCATCTCTCCATTGCCGTTGAGGGTGAACCAGCCGCCGAACACGGCGTCGGTGGAGGTTTTGCCGCGGGGAAGAACGGCGGTGACTCCGGTGCGAACGGGGCCTTGTCCGACTTTGAGCTTGCCGTTGCCGGAGATGAGGGTGGTGTGTCCGACTTCGACGCCCTTGACGTCGGTGATGGCGTTGTTGATGCCGGGAGTGCCGTCAAAGGGGACACCGAGATCGCGGGCTCGGGGCTTGGACTGGGCGAAGATGAGAATGTGGGTGCAGAGAAGGAAGGTCAACGGGAGGGATCGAAGTCGCATCATAGTTGGGTTAAACCGTGCTTGGTTAGACCGGGATGGCCGGATCGGTGTCGGCGGAAGTATAAAGCATGGCAGCATTGGTTTAGAATCCTGCCAGGAAAACGTTCGGTGAGAGATTCCCAGGAGACGACATGGAGAACTGGAAGCGGGCGGTGATTGCGGGATCGGTGGGAGTGGCAGCGCTTTTGCTGGTGAAGAGGAGACGTCCGGCGGCGGTGCTGGCGGGAAGTGTGGGATTGGCGGTGCTGGCGTCGGAGTATCCGGAGCAGTTTGTGCGGATACGCGAGGAGCTGCCATCGTATGTGCGGCAGGGAACTAAGTTTCTGGACCTGGCGATAAGAATTGGCGGGAAGATTGAGGAATTGGCGGAAAAGCGGGCGGTGCAGGCGTTTGAGGAGTTGGGGGAGTTTTGAAGAACGGCGCTTCGCGCGAGTGCTCTGACGTGGTGGGAGCGGGTATAGGGGTGCTTCGACTCCGCTACAACTTCACTTGGTGACGTTGCGCTGCGCTCAGCATGGGATGGCGAACTTTATTCGATGCCCAGTTGTTTGCGGGCTTCGGGGCTCAGGCGTTCGGGAGTCCAGGCGGGTTCCCAGATTACGTTGACGTTGGCGTTGCGGACGCCGGGGAGTTGCTCGACGCGGGACTTTACCTGAGCGCTGATATTGACGTGCTCGGGGCATCCCTGGGCGGTGAGGGTCATATCGACGGTGACATCCTGCTGGCCTTCGGGGAGATCGTCGAAGCGGATTTCGTAGATGAGGCCGAGGTCGACGATGTTAACGGGGATTTCGGGGTCGTAGCACTGGCGGAGTGCGTTGAGAACGTCATCCTGGACGATGGGCATGGGTTTCCTTTGCGGGTCTAACTATCTATTTTAGCTTATTGCGCTTAAATGATTGCGTCTGGAATTGCGTTTGACTGATTGCGGTCCGATTTAAAATCTATGGCACTCGATCCGGAAGTTCTGAAAAAACTACAGATTTTTATGGCGGCGGCGATTTTGATTGCGGGCGTGCGCGCCGGTTACATCGTTTACGAGCGGCACGAAGCAACCAAAGATGAAAGGCCGACGCAGGAGACGGCGCTGAAAGCGGATTACTATGTCACGCCGAAGAAGTTATATCCGTACGATCTGAAGTCAGCGCGGCAACTGACCGAGCAGCCGGTGTGGGTGAAAGCCGGTTATCAGATTACTTACTATCCGTATGACGGCGCGCGGAAGAAGACGGATTTTGCGCACGAGACGGGGACGCTGCCGCCGTTACAGAAGCTGGCGATTCAGGATGTGGTGACGGGGATCTCGGCGCAGGCTCCGGGAGTGAAGCAGGTGCTGGCAGTGTTTTCGCTTGAGGGCAAGAGTTATGCGGTGCCGATTGGAGCGGAGAAAGATGGCGAATTCAAGATACGCTCGGACGATATGTTTTTTGTTCAGGATCCGCATGAGCTGTACAAGCATTGGCCGGCGGAGGTGTGGCAAAAGGTTGATGCGCATGAAGTGCAGGCGGGGATGAACGAGTTGCAATGCAGCTTCGCCATTGGGATGGGCATTCCGGAGGGGTCGGGAGATTATGGGTCCCGAACTTTGCATTATGCGAATGGGGGAAAGCCGCTGGTGATTTCGTTTGAAGATGACAAGGCGGTGGCGATCAAGCCGGGGGCGTAGGACGTGGTGCGCCGGGCGGTTAGCGGAATGAAAATGTTACATCAGCTATCAGACGCCCGGAGGGCCCGGCTTTTCAGCCCGGGCCATGGGAAGAACGATAAAGAAGGATGTAAGCACCGGAATCAGCACAGGAATCAAAGCCACCCAAGGCAAAGGCTTAGGGACGAAGAGGACGACTAAAACCTCTGCCAGGCCGACCAGCAGTAGAATCAACATCATCCTTCCTAACCACTTCACGTTCTCGCGATTGATCTGCAAGGCTCACCTCCGCGGTGGTAGCCCTGGCGAACTCGGAACAGAATGCGAGCAAGGGCTTGTCCAACAAATGGATTTTACAGGATAGCTGGCGACTTACCAAGTAAGACGATAGCCGGGTAGTGGGCTGGGTGAAACACACTCCCTGAGCAGGTTGAAAAAGGGTCAGGAGAGAGAGAGCAAATTTTTGCGGAGGCGATTGGGATCGCCGTCATGAAGGAGCGCTTCAATTTCCGAGTGGGTGCGCTGCCAAATGGGAACGGCGCGGACGAGCAATCTGCGCCCGCTGGGCGTTAGCGTGGTCAGGCGGCTGCGGCGGTCGGTGGGGTCGGGTGAGACCTTGACCAGACGACGGCGCTGCAAGGGTTTGAGAGCGGCGGTCAGAGTGGTTCGATCCATTGCCAGCAGATTTGCGATGGCCGCCATGCCTGGTGGTTCGGGGCGGTTCAGAGACATCATGAGCGAGAATTGCCCGTTGGTCAGGCCAAGCGGGCGCAAGGCGTCATCGAAGCGCCGAGCCAGAGCCCTGGCGGCGCGCTGGACATGAAGGCAGAGGCAAGAATCGCGAACTTGAAGAGTTGTCTCAAAAGGAGGATTTGTAATGGTCGGCACGATTGTATTATATTGTCTGAATTATATTGATATCAACATATTTGCCAGGCGGTATCTTGCCAGGCGATACCGGGAAGAAATCGATTCGAGGGAAATCGAGGAAGCGAGAAATGGTCAGAAGATTCGCATTGCCGGCTGCGTTCGCGAGCTTTGTGCTGCCTTTCGTGCTGAGCGCAGCGTGGGCGGATCGGGCGAGGGACACTGAAGTGGTGTATCCGCGCATGGCTCCGATTGAGCAATATCTGATGCCGGATCGGAATGCCGAGATTGCCCTGGCGCGGAGCGCGGCTCCGGAATCGATTTCGCGCGATGCCGAGGTGATGGTGCTTGGACGGCAGGGCTACGAAACGGTGGTTAAAGGTAAGAACGGTTTCGTGTGTATGGTGGAACGATCCTGGATGGCTCCCTTCGACGATCCGGAGTTTTTGAATCCCGACCAGAGGCTTCCGCTTTGTCTGAATGCTCCGGCGGCACGCACCCATCTGCCTCTTACTCTTAAAACAACACAGTTGGCATTGGCGGGCCTATCCAAGACTGAGATCTTCGACGGAATCAAGGCCGCATTCGACAAGAAGGAACTGCCGCTGCCGGAGTCCGGCTCGATGTGCTACATGATGTCGAAGCAACAGTACTTTAGCCGCAAGTACGGAAATGCCGACCCCCATCTGATGTTTTGGTTTCCGAAAACAGACGATATGCTTTGGGGCTCAGGTCTGCCGGGTTCGCCGGTGTATGTGCATCAATACTCGCCGCAGCCGATCACCGAGTTCATCATTTCGGTGTCGAAGTGGTCAGATGGAACGGCTGCGTCTGCGGAACCTTGAACGATGAATAAGACTGGCGACAACTGAGTTTTGCGGAGCATGGCGAAGAACAGCGTAATACGGACGCTGGAAAATCCACTTTCATGTCGGGGGGGGAAAGATCATGAACCGAAGAGCAGTAAGGCGAAGAACGGCCGAGACGATGGCATGGCAGAAAATTGCGCTGGTTGTGGTTGTGTTAGGCGCGGCGTGGCGAATGCAGGCACAGGTGGCGAAAGCGCCGTATCCGAGTATGGCGCCGATTGAGCAATACCTGATGGCCGACCAGAATGCGGAGATTGCTTTGGCGCAGAGCGCGGCTCCGGAATCGATTTCGCGGGACGCCGAGGTGCTGGTTTTGAAACAACATGGTTATGAGACGGCGGTCAAAGGGAAGAATGGGTTTGTATGTATTGTGGAGCGAGGATGGACGGCTGGGGTTGACAATCCTGACTTTTGGAATCCCAAGTTGCGGGGACCGCTCTGCCTTAACCCGGCGGCGGCGCGATCCTATCTTCCACTTACTATCAGGAAGACCGAGTTGGTGCTGGCGGGAGAATCCAAGGCGCAAATGGTGGAGAGTATAAAGGCCGGGCTCGACAAGAAGGAATTACCGGCGCTGGAACCGGGCGCGATGTGTTACATGCTGTCGAAGGACGGATACCTGGGCGACGGGAACGGGCATTGGCATCCGCACCTGATGTTTTTTGTTCCGCAAACGGAGGCTGTAACCTGGGGCGCGCTGGCCGGGTCTCCAATTCTGGCCGCTAACGACCCTCAGGACCGGCTCACGATATTCATGATTCCAGTTCGCAAGTGGTCGGACGGGACGGTTGACGCCAGCTTGCAGTGAGGTTGGGTTTGAGCGGGTCGTGGCGGGTGAGGTTATTGTCGGGAGGGGATTTGGAACTGCTGTAGTCAGGTTAGGGTCAGAGGCGGGGTTGTGAGTGTAATTGCGATGTTACGCCAAGTTGGTCAGGCGAGTGCGGACGAACTCTACTACTTCGGGCGTTACGTAGGTTGGGGGATGGATGGGGAAGGTGGGGCGGTCGATTACGGGTTTGAGGGAGACTTGCTTCCAGGCGGGGGCGTTTGAATTTTCTGAGGTATGGAGAAGGACGGCATCGGCGCGATCGAGAAAAGTTTGGGCGCTGGTTTTGAAGTCCGCGGTTTGCGGGTCGAGGACGGTTAGATAGAGATCGGGCTTCAGGAAGCGCAGAATGCTATTCGATTCGATGATGATGTTTTGCGTGGCGGCGAGAATTTTTCGGATGCGGGGCATGGCTTCGGCGAGGTGACCCTGCTGAGTGCGGACCCACCAGGAGTGATCGGCTCCGGCGACG
>DATEBK010000255.1:0-21657 GCA_035287825.1 Terriglobales bacterium | reverse complement strand
AACATTAGAGAAACAAACACCCGATCCGAGGTAAGACATGCCGACTGTAACACGCACGAATCCGCTTTCATTTCTAACCGATCAACTCGACGAACTCCGGGTCAAGGGCACCCACTTCAAGCTGCGTGTTCTGGATGACGAGCAGGCGCCGCTTTGTACTTTCGACGGCAAGCGGGTCATCAATCTCGCCTCGAACAATTACCTCGGCTTCACGACCCATCCCAAATTGCGCGAGGCTGCTCTGGAAGCCACGCGGAAGTATGGGGTGGGATCGGGCGCGGTGCGCACGATTGCGGGCACGATGAAGATCCACATGGAACTGGAAGAGAAGATTGCGCGCTTCAAGAACGTCGAAGCCTGTGTGGTATTTCAGTCGGGATTTACGGCGAACGCGGGGACGGTTTCTTCCTTCTTGGGCAAAGACGACTTCATCATTTCCGACGAACTGAATCATGCGTCGATCATCGACGGCTGCCGGTTGTCGCGGGCGAAGATACTTGTGTTCCGTCACAAAGATGTTGCTCACGCCGAGGAGCAACTGGCCAGCGTAAAAGACAAGCCGGGGAAGAAGCTGCTGATTACAGACGGCGTGTTCTCGATGGATGGCGACATCGGGCCGCTGCCGGGGCTTTGCGAGGCGGCGGAAAAATATGGCGCGATCATGATGGTGGATGACGCGCATTCTTCGGGTGTGCTGGGGAGGCAGGGTCGCGGCACGATTGATCATTTTGGCATGCACGGGCGCGTTGATATTCAGGTGGGAACCTTGTCGAAGGCGATCGGTGCGCTGGGTGGATATGTCTGCGGGACGCGCGATCTGATCGATTTTCTTTATCATCGCGCGCGGCCGTTTTTGTTTTCCACGTCGCACCCTCCGTCGGTGGCGGCGACTTGCATTGCGGCGTTCGACGTTCTTGAAACCGAGCCACGGTGGATGGAGCAACTCTGGGCTAATACGCGATTCTGGAAAAAAGAGCTTGGCTTGCTGGGCTTCAACATCGGAGGGCAAACGACTCCGGCGAGTGAGACGCCGATTACTCCCATCATTATTGGGGATGGCCGCCTGACCATGGATTTTTCACGCGAGCTGTTTAAAGAAGGCGTGCTGGGAACGGGAATTGCGTTTCCGACGGTGCCTGAGGGCAAGGCCCGGGTGCGCACCATCATGACGGCCACGCACACGAAAGATGAATTGCAACAGGCGCTCGAAGTGCTGGGACGCGTGGGGAAGAAGATGGGGATACTCGGATAAGGTAGTGCGGCTCATGTTTAGTCCCCTGTGCGTCGGAAGATCAAGCCGGTGCGCTAAATCCTTGGCCTTGGCGATGCGAATCATGTTTTTCCAGCTCGCATGACGAGAGCAAAAGGGTCATCGCTGACGAATCGAAATCCTAACTTTTTCTCGTAAAACCTTCTGGCTTTCGCAGAATCTTTTGTCGGAACGAAGCCAATCATTTTGCTGGACGCTAGCATTTAAAGCCTCACAGAATGCTCGTTTTCGAAAAACATGCACACGGCAGTTGTGCCGATCCCTAACGCGCGGGCGGTGCGTCCCCCACGATCGCCTGCACTAACTCATCAATCGTGTCGGTGACTCTCTTCGACGGCAGATTGAAATTGTTCGAGAGGATCGAGAAGGCGATCGATTGTCCGCTATTGGTGGTGGCGTATCCGGAGAGCGCTTTCACTCCGTTTAGCGAGCCGGTTTTGGCGGCGATGCGATTTTGCGGGTGCAGGGGAGTGTTGAGACGTTCGGAAAGCGTGCCGTCCAAACCGGCGATGGGGAGGGTTGACTTGTAGTCGGCTCCCCAGGGCTGAACGGAGCTGTAACGCAGCAACTGAACTATCGCGTGTGGAGTTACCAGATTCTCGCGAGAAAGTCCGGAGCCGTCGTAGAAAGCGTATTGGTCGGTCGCGATTCCAGCCTGTGCCAGAAATCCTTTGAGTACTTCGAGGCCGGCTTCGATGGTTCCAGCCGTACCGTGTTCGCGCCCGAGCAGACGCAGCAGAATTTCGGCATGCAGATTCTGACTCACCTTGTTGATGATGCGGACATCCTCTAGCAACGGCTTCGATTCGTAAGCGGCCAGCGTCAGTGGCTGATCGATTTTCAGCGGACGAGCTACAGTCTCGCCACCTCCGTGCGACGGTGCAGTGACGGTGACGCTGAATGTGGAGAGCGCCGCGAGTTCAGTATGGTGGGTGCGTTGTTTCCCGTAGACTACGATTCCGCGTTTCTCGAGTAACTCACGGAAGAGTCCGGCGGCGAACTCGGCAGGGTCGTCGATGGCCAGGGCTTCATTGGTGCCGGGATCATCCAAGGGCACGTTGCCCCAGAGAGTCACGACGGTGGAACCAGGTTCGCGATTGAGAGCGAGTTTGCGAGGGGTGCCGGCGGGTGTGGTGATGATGCGATTGTCAAGGCGATAGTACCCGGCGAAGGGCTTGACGCTGACAAAGGCCTTCTCTCCCGGACGGTCGGCGGGCTGAATGTTGACGAAGACCACGTTGTCGTTCACGGTGAGCGCGGAAACGGGAGCACCGTCACTCCACATGAGGTCGTCCTGGCTCCAACCTTCGGCGTATCGCTCGAAAGCAAAGTAAGAGTCATCAGCGACGATGTCGCCGTCGATAAATTTCACTCCCTTTTGCACAAGCGCGTCGGCCAGAGATTCGAGGGCTTGAATGGGATCGTCATTGCGCTGGGTTTTGAGGTTGTAGGGAATTTCGCGTCCGGAGAGATTGGGATCGCCGCGGCCGACCAGAATCAGATCTCCGTTGAGCCGGCCATAGCGGTCGAGTGTGCCCGTGGTTTCGACGGTAGTGCGGAATTTGTAGTCGGGGCCGATCAGAGCGAGAGCCGCAGCCGTGGTGAAAAGTTTGGTGTTCGACGCCGGGGTAAAAAGTTTGTCGGCGTTCTGCGAGTACAACACTTCGCCGCTGGAGAGAGAAACGACTTCGACTCCCCAGAAGCCCCGGGCGAGATCGGGTGCGGCGAGAATGGCGGCGATGCGGTCAGGCAGCGGCTTGGCAGGTGCGGCCAGTAGCGGTGCAAGGAGCAGGAAGATGAGAGAAAGCAGACGCGCTACGGATCGCCGGCGAGGCATTTCAGTGGATTGTAGCACTGCGAAAAAGCGCCTTCATCGACCGACGCGGTATCAAGATGGTTGCGTTCTGAGCGCTGCGAGCGAAATGCACGGGTCCATCGCTTCGCAAAAGGCTACAAATTCGGTTTAGGCTGCCGGCGTGGGAGCTCTACGTTCGCGCGACGGGCCGCACTCCACTAGAATGGCTGCGAGATGCGGGCGATATTTCAGTGGAACCTGGGGACGCGCACCCTGGAGTTGGGACGGCGGACGCTGATTATGGGCGTCGTGAACGTAACTCCCGACTCGTTTTCCGACGGGGGACTTCACATTGATGCAGCGAAGGCAGTGGCGCGCGCGGAGCAGTTGCTGGATGAAGGCGCATCGATCATCGATGTTGGCGGCGAGTCGACCCGGCCGGGAGCAGACCCAGTATCGGAAGACGAAGAGCGACAGCGGGTGCTGCCCGTAGTACGGGATTTGAAGCGACGGCGGCCGGAAGCGGTCGTCAGCGTTGATACCTATCGGGCAAACGTAGCTCGGGCGGCGGTGGAGGTCGGGGCGGAAGTGGTAAACGATGTCAGCGGGTTCCGTTGGGACGCGAAGATGCCGAAGACGCTTGCTGAACTCAAGATCGGAGCGGTGCTGATGCACACCCGCGGGCGTCCGCAGGAGTGGGCGTCGCTGCCGCCAATTGGCGATCCCGTGTTAACGGTCAAGAGGGACTTGCGGCAATGGGCGGAGACGGCGACTCTGGCAGGAGTGAAGCGCGATCGACTCGTGCTCGATCCGGGATTCGGGTTCGGCAAGCGGTTCGAAGAAAATTATCCGCTGCTGGCGCACTTCACCGAATTGCAGCAGACAGGGTTTCCGCTGTTGGCCGGAGTGTCGCGGAAGTCGTTTGTCGGGCGCATGCTGGCAAAGGATGGCAAAGATTCCGAGGTGGGGGAGCGAATCTACGGCACGCTGGCGGCGGAGTCGATTTTGATTCTGAAGGGAGCGCACATTCTTCGCACCCACGATGTGCGGATTGCGGTCGAGGCTGCGCGAGTGGCAGACGCAATTGTGGCAAACGGGGGATGAAGCGCGAGCCCACCGTCTTAGTAATCCAGCATTAAGCCCTTTAAAATTAATAATTTGAACATTTCTGTCATCGCACTCCAGAATTGTCTTGCCATACGATATATCGTACGATATATTTCTAGACATGTTTAGACAAAACTATTTCGAAGACTTCTCAACCTCAACGCGTTTCGATTGCTTTGGCCGCGAACACGGCCGTCATCACGGCCAGCGCCGTGGATTCCGCCGTGGTGGTCCGGGCTTTATGGGCGACTTTGCCGGCAGCGACTTTCCTGGTGGACGCAAACTGGACGCAATCGACATTCAACTCGTCATCCTGGCACTGCTGGCCGAGCATCCAGCACACGGGTATGAACTTATCAAGACGCTCGAAGAACGTTCGGGCGGATTCTATACGCCGAGTCCGGGTGTGATTTATCCGGCTTTGACCTATCTCCATGAAATCGGACACGCCAACGTGGAACAGCAGGGAACGCGGAAGTTGTACAACATCACAGCCGAAGGTAAAACGCATCTCGAGGCCAATCGTGCGAATGCCGAGGCGATTCTCGGTGCGCTGGCGCGCATTGGCGGCCGCATGGAACAGGTGCGCGAGGCATTTGCCGGCGTGGGTGATTCCGACGGAGGCGCTTCCGATGAAGTGCATCGGGCGCGTCATGCGCTAAAGCATGCGATCCGCAGCAAACACGGGTGCGACCCGGAGGAAGCGAAGCGGATTGCCAAGATTCTCGATCGGGCGGCAGCGGAAATATCGGGAAAGTAGCGACTGCCGCTTTCACAAATCAAGATGCGAAAAACAGCAAAAGGAGATTGATGCAAAACACTTTGACGCAGAAGAGCGGGTCGGATGAAACCTTCAAGAGTGTGATTCAAGATGGCCGCGTGCGCGCCGTGATCGAGCGACTGGAAGCTGAACGGCGGCGGCCACGAAGCGGGAGTCCGAAGGACAACGATCAGAGCCGGGATCCGTACGACTATGCAGACCGCGGATTTTCGATTCATCCGGATCAGGGGGACCTGATTTATCTCTTGTGCCGCGGAATGCGCGCTACACGGGTGGTCGAATTTGCGACTTCAGTCGGGATGTCGACACTTTATTTCGCCGCGGCCATGCGCGATAACGGCGGTGGACGAGTGATCGGGTCGGAACTGGTGCCGGCGAAGATTGCGACTGCGAAGCGCAACCTTGCGGAGGCGGGGCTGGCGAATTATGCCGAAATTCGCGAGGGCGATGCGCGGCAGACGCTACGCGATCTCGGCGGTCAAGTGGATTTCGCTCTGATCGACGGATGGCCGAGCGATGAAGAACCTTCGCTGGCGCGCGAGGTGATTGAGATCGTAGCTCCGCAACTGCGCGTTGGAGGCTACGTGATGAATGATAATGCCGAACCCGATTTCCTGGAGTTTATCCGTGATCCGAGGAACGGGTTTATTTCGATCACGCTTCCGCTGAAAAGTGGAACGGAACTTTCGGTGAAGGTGGCGTGACCTGGAGCAGGCGGGCGTTGCCATCCGTCAGGCGCGGGCGGCTTCAGCCTGGGGGATGGCGGTCTTAAGGGCGGGCAGCCGGATTTCGAAGGCGGCTCCCCCTTCGGGGCGGTTGAAGCAGGTTATTTGACCCTTATGGTCTTGCACCACGCCATAGGTTGCGCTCAGTCCGAGGCCGGTGCCTTTGCCTACGGGCTTGGTGGTGTAGAAGGGATCAAAGACGCGCTCAGGATTGCGCAGTCCGGGGCCGGAGTCGGCGAACTGAACCACCACTTCGCCACTCTCGCGCCACAGTTGGACCTGAAGGCGTCCCCCGCCAACCTCCTGCAATGCGTCCACGGCATTTTCGACGATCTGCAGAAATGCCTGCAAGAGCTGATTCGGATTGCCGAGCACGCGGGGCACAGGATCGCGGCTATCGACGCTCAAGACGATTCTCTTATTGTCGAGCTTGAATCCTTCCATTTGCACTGCGCGTTGCAATAGCGGTTTCAGTTCGAGAGGACTCTTTTCTCCCGGAGTCTGCTGGGCGAAGCTGAGCAGATCTCCCACCAGTTCGCGCGTACGGCGGGCCTGTTGCCCGATTTTCTGCGCGTTGGCAAGTTGCTCGCGAGTTAGATTGCTGCTGGCGGCCATTTGTTCCGAACTCCTCAGAATGGCCGAGAGCGGATATTCGAGTTCGCCGGCGGCAAGCGCAACCAACTCTCCCAGAGAGGCCAGCTTGGCTTGCTGAATCACTCTTCCCTGCAGCCGTTGCAGATTGTCAAAGCTGCCGCGCGAATGTTTCAGTAGCTGGAGAAGCCGCTGGTCGAGCAGGTGCTGCTTGAGGAAAACGACAAAGGCCAGGGCGCCGACGCCTCCCATCGCCACCGCAAAACGAATGTGGCGGAGATGAGAAGGCTCATCACTCATGAAGAGGGCCCAATAGGCCATGACGGGAAGCGAGAGCAGCGCCAGTTTCGCCAAGTGCGGCGCGAGTGGACGGCTGGCCCGGCCCACTGCCGGCGTCAACTGGATCTCTCCCAGGCAGCGCCGGCCAGAGACTGCCACCCACAGAAACGCGAGCGCGGAAGCGACGAAAGGAATGTCATACACCCCACCCGTCTTGTACGCGCCGCGCGCAATGGCGGAGTTGATGCCTTCAGAGGTGAAGGTGTACAGGACACTGGCGATGAAAATATTGCGATAGAGGGCGCGCCACGGCCCGAAACTGTTAAAGAATGCCGACGAGGATACGGCGATCAGAATCACGCCTTCGATCAGATAGAGCAGGTCCCAGCGCGGCGTGTAGGCTGCGACGTTGATGACCATGTATTCCTGGGGAAAAACGAAGAAGGCATATACCACGACCCACCACACCAACAGGATCAGCACGTTCAACGCGCTCGGCAACATACCCTCGCGCTCGTCCGCCTGATGCGGGCGGATGGCTACCGCTGCCATGATCGGGACAACGTGCAGAAAAAGCACGATATCGCCCTCGAACGGGTCGGGCAGGGGTTTGCGTGCCAGCACTTCAAACCAGACCCAACATGCCTGGTTGAAACACCACATGGCCATTGCGGCAGTAATCAGGCTCCAGAACAAGCGGGTGTGGCCACGGCTGTCGAAGGAATTTCTGGCAGAGAATACGAAGGCCGCCGCAATCACGATCAGCGGCACCAGATCTCCCATGGCAACGCGAAAAAACGGGTTGGGAAAGACCACCGGAGCCAGGCCAAAGGCCAGCAACAGAGCTATACCAAATGACAGCGGCGCGATGTTGGAGCGAGACACTCGTTGCATAATATGACGTTTACCGGGAGATAGTTAGATCACGGTCGAGTTACTAGTGGTTACCGAGGTAACCTGCCAGCGAGACCAAGACGGGCATCCCGGGAAATAAACCGCAGCGACCTTCCGCGCTAGTTCTTTTTTGACTTTCCATTGCCTTCATCGTTTGGCGCAGCGCCGAGGAAATGTTGCACTTTCGCCACGACTGGGAACTGCTTGCCGGCGCGTTCCAGCGTCAACCGACGTTCCTGGCCGGGAGAGCCTTGCAGTAACGACCAGGTCTCTCCCAAGGTGAATTCGGCGACGGGCGTGCCGTCGACGGCGATAAGGCGGTCGCCCGGATCGATGCCTGCGACCGCTGGGCTGCCGTCGAAATCGGCTACGCCGGCAACGGTAAATCCGTTGTCGCCTTCGGGGCGGAGAATGAGGCCGACGACGTCGAAGTCGGGAACCCTGACCGTGCGTGCGATGTCGAAATAAACGGTCGAATGGGTGTAGTCGAGGCCGACGCGGTAGTTCATTAGAGCTTCCGAGCTAAGGACGCCCGCTGCGGAAGCGCTGGCGCGCTCTCCGGCGAGAGTCCTCTGGCCCCTGGGAAGGTCCGCCACAGCAACATCCGTTAGGAAGAGCGGACCATATTGTAGGCGATCCAGGCGCATCAGCTTCAAATTCGGATCCCATCGGTCTCCGGTGTTGAAGGGGCCAACGGCTCCGGTAAGGTGCGGCGCGTCGGGGTGGAGGTTCGCGAGCTTGTCGAACAACTCTTCGGAAAGAAAATTGATGGAAGAACCCAGGTCCAAGCCTAGGCCGTAGTTCTTGTTGTCAATTTTGCCGGGAATCTGGATGAGGCCGTTGCTTGGGTTGAGGACCATCTTGCTCTGTACTCCGTAAAACTTCAGATGTCCCGGCAGTGCGACGGTGAGCTTGCGGTCGGGGAAATCGATAAGTACGTCGTAGTTGCGCAGGACGGTTGACGGTATGTTGATCTCGGCGCTCATGCCGGAAGCCAGCGCCGCCCCAGGTGAGACGGTGATTGGCCCCGTCGTTTTTCCAGACGGTTTTTCCAGCGGGAACAGGGGGATTTTCATGGTTCCGATGGTGATTTCAGGCGGAGTATCCGTTGTTCTTGGCGTAGCGGAACAGATTTGACCGTCACATCTGACCGCGAAACCCATGAGAGTGGCCACGCGCTGGCTCATGTAAACGTCGGGAGTGCCGTTGTCGACCCAGGCGCGTACGCGCTCGGTTTTGTCGTCGGGAAGTTGGAGATCGACGTCGATCACGATTCGTCCCTGGTCGAGCGCGATGGGAACAGTGACCGAGGAGGGTGCGTCTTTGGGGGTTGGTTTGGCCGCAGGCTGGGCGTGGACGCTTATGGCGAGGACGACGACGACCAGGCAAACTCGGAGCCCCATGGAGTGATTGTAATGCCGTGACCGTAGCGCTTGCGGCTGCTCGCGACGCTGCTTGATCTAAGCCATGTTGGCTGCGATAAAGGATGCTCTCCATAGCGATAGCAACTGCTAGAATTGGCGTGTTATGGCATTTCCGGCTAATCGCCTACGACGTTTGCGACGCACCGAGCCCTTGCGGTCGTTGGTCCGCGAAACGCGGCTTACGCCCGAAGCCTTTGTGTATCCGCTGTTTGTTTGCCCAGGATCGGGGATTCGAAAAGAAGTGCGCTCCATGCCGGGCGTGTATAACCTTTCGGTTGATCAGGCGGTGAAAGAAGTCCGCGAGGCCCGCGCGCTGGGTGTGCTGTCGGTAATTCTTTTTGGACTGCCCGAGAAAAAAGATGAAGTTGCCACCGGCGCTTGGGCGGAAGACGGCATTGTGCAGAAGGCGGCGCGCGCCATCAAGAGTGAAGTGCGCGACATAGTGGTGATGGGTGATGTTTGCTTGTGCGAATACATGTCGCACGGGCATTGTGGGGTCGTTGAAGTGAACGGCAAAGTTGAAGACAAAGTAAAAGGCAATGGCGCACCACAGTCGCTGGGTGCGGCAGCGGCTGCTCCTCCGGTCACGGCTGAGTACGAGATCGTAAATGACGCGAGTCTGGAATTGCTGGCGCGGACCTCAGTTTCGTTGGCACGAGCGGGAGTGGATGTCATCGCGCCGTCCGACATGATGGATGGACGCGTGGGAGCGATTCGCGCAGCGCTTGATTCGGCGGGCCTGGAAAATACTCCGATCCTTGCTTATGCGGCGAAGTTCGCTTCTGGTTTTTACGGACCATTTCGCGAGGCGGCGGATTCGGCGCCACAGTTCGGCGACCGCCGTTCTTACCAGATGGATGGGGCGAACGTTCGCGAGGCGATGCGAGAGATCGAGTTAGACATTGATGAAGGCGCGGACATGATCATGGTGAAGCCCGCGATGCCGTATCTGGATGTGATCGCCGCCGCACGCGAGCGCTTTGACCTGCCGCTGGCGGCATATCAGGTCTCGGGTGAGTACGCGATGATTGAAGCAGCCGCGCGGAACCAATGGATCGACCGGGACCGGGTGATGATGGAATCGCTGATCTCGATCCGGCGCGCCGGAGCGAGCATGATCTTGACTTACTATGCCAAGGAAGCGGCGAGGTTACTTGGTTAGTTTGTAAGCTTGGCATCCTGCCAGGCCGGGCGGCCGCTAAGTTGGCTTGCGGTGGAAACTCCCAATTCGTGTCGAAACCGCGATTGCGCCAATTTTTACATCCAGACGAGCAAGACTGATGTAGAATCCGCCCAGTTTGGGAGTGCATATTTGGCACGCTACCCACAGCTCTCTTCGGTCGACTTAGTAAGAGCTTGCGCTGGCTCGAAAGATGAGAATGCGTGGGCGGAATTCATCCGGCGCTTCCAGGTAGTGATCGCGGCCGCGGCGCTTCGGACGGCCCGGCGTTGGTGCGATCCCTCGCGCGCGTTGCTCGACGATCTCGTCCAGGACACCTACCTCAAACTCTGCGAAGAGAATAGTCGCCTGTTGCGGTCATTCCAGCCGCGGCAAGAAGATTCCATTTACGGCTTCCTGAAGGTTGTAGCGGCCAATGTGGTCCACGACCATTTTAAGGCTGCGCTGGCCGTTAAACGAGGGGCTGGGCAAAGCGAGGCGGCCGCGGAACCCGCCCAGAACGAGGTGCCAGCCCCGCGCCGCCCTTTTGACCTGGTCAGCCACCGGCTACAACTGGAGCAGATCGATAAGGCTTTGCGCCAGGTGACGGCGGGGAAAGACCAGGAAAGGAAGTGCACGATTTTCTGGCTTCGCCACCGCCAGGGGATGACGGCGAGTGAGATTGCGTCCATTCCTGAAATGGGCCTGACCACAGAAGGAGTGGAGAGCATGCTTCTACGTCTGGCCGCCATGATTCGCGATTATTTTAGAAACTCAAATCCCCACCGCGAAGTGAAGGTTCTGAAGCGAAAAAATCGTTCTAGTAAGAGGACGGGCGCATAATTTGCAAGAGAGTTCCAATTACGCCGGACACATCTCGATCGCTGAGCTGGCAAGGCTGCTGGACGAATCGCAGTGGCGCGCGGAACTCGGGCGAGACGTGGCCGAATTGCATCCTCATCTGGCCGCCTGTTCGAGCTGCAGGGAGAAATTTGAGGCGGCGGCGCTCGCCCGCCAACTGAGGATCCCGAAGCCGGCCAAATCTGAGGTACGCCAAGACGACTGCTCCGGCCCGGCGGTGTGGCGGGAGATTGCCGGCGGCGTCACGCCGGTCGAGGAAGCGCTGGTCCGCATCCAGCACGCCAGCCGGTGCGACTATTGCGGTCCGTTGTTGCGCGAGGCGCTGGCGGAATTAGCGGAGTTGAAAGGAGAGTTGACCCAGGAAGAGCGGAGTCGCATAGCGTCGCTTGCCAGCGCGCGCTCGGAATGGCAACAAAAACTGGCGCAGCGAATCGCCGGAACCCCCGATTCTAAACGGGAACGCGAACCGTCATTCTTGGCGTCACTACTTCGGAAATCCCGCCGCGACCGGTGGATAGGCGTTGCGGGATTCGTGGCCGCGAGTGTCTCTCTTGCAGCGGTGATTGTTCCGGGAGCCTGGTTTGTAAGACAGCGACACCAGCCCGCAACTGCGGAACGGCTGCTCGCCCTCGCTTACGCGCAGAAGCGCACGCTTGAACCGCGGATCGCGGGTGCCGCTTTTGCACCATTGCGCGTATCGCGCGGACCGGCGGCCTCGTTCACCAGCCGTTCGCCGGCGCTGCTGAAAGCAGAGGCACTCATTGCCGCCCAGCTGCAAACGCATCCCTCCGACCCTGCATGGCTGCAGGCTAGCGCCCAAGCAGATTTGCTCGAAGGCAGATACGACGCCGCGGTCGAGGCTTTGCGGCGCGGTCTGGAGATCGATCCCCAATCTTCGGCGCTCCTGATCGATCTTGCCACCGCTTACTTCCAGCGCGCTCAGCAGGAAGATCACAAAGAAGATTTTGGCGCCGCTTATGAGTACCTGAGTCAGGCGTTGAAGTTCCACCCCGACGATCAGGTGGCGCTGTTTAATCGCGCCATTGTCGCGGAACATCAATTTCTTTACCATCAGGCGCTCGACGATTGGCAGCGATACCTGCGACTGGATTCGAATTCGGAATGGGCCGGGGAAGCGCGCAACCATGCCGAAGCGGTGCGGGAAAAGTTGAAAGTGCCGCAGAGCGAGACCGCGCCCCTCCTCACTCCCGCAGAAGTGGTCGCCGAACTCACGGACCCGAAACTCTCTTTCAATCTTGCGTCCGAAGTTGATTCGCGGGTCGAGCAATATCTTCATGAAGCGGTTGTATCCTGGTTGCCTCAAGCCTTTCCCGAGGGACGAAGCGGCCTAAGCGAGGCCACCGTAAATAGGCCCGGCGAATCCAGCGCGGTCGATCCGCAGGCCGTACGAGCACTTTTTTTTTTGGCGAACCTGACGAACAGGCTCCACGGCGACCGATGGCTGACCGACGTTCTGCGCGGTTCCTCTGGGTATGGCTTTCCCCAAGCCGCGTCCGAACTCGCTCTCGCCGTCAGAGCCAATGACACGGGACAGCACGACTTAGCCCTCCAGCAAGGCGAACTTGCGGCGCATTTATTTCGCACTTCCGGCAACGTGGCCGGCTCGTTGCGCGCGCAGTTCGAGCAGACTCTTGCCGACCAGGTGTCGCGGCACGCCGAAGAATGCAGGCGGCGATCGATAACGGCTGAAGCGGAGTCCCGGCGGCACCTGTACACCTGGACGCAGATCCAGTTTGCGCTGGAGCAGAGTGTTTGTTCGGCAATGACAGGTGATCTTGGTACTCAGGAAATCGCCGCTAATCGAGCCCAAGACGTAGCCCAACAAGCCCGCTATGGTGCTCTCTATCTGCGCGCCATTGGCTTTGTCGCAGATAGTAAGTTTCTTACCGGTGAAAGATCAGGCGAGTGGAAGTCTGTTTGTGCTGGCCTCGACTACTACTGGTCGGGACAATTTCCTCCAATGCGGGCGTACAACCTGTATTCGGAGGAGGCCATGGCTGCCGCGCCGGAGCAGCAGAATCTTCAGTTGGCAATCTCGCGCGAAGGCTTGTTTGCGATCGATAGCACCGAAAATCTGCCCCTACGCGCCGAGGCGCACAGCGTAATGGCCAATGCAGCCAGTGCAGCCGACCAGCCGGAGGTCGCGAAACGGCACTATGAGGAGGCCGCGCGGCTTTACAGTCTTGCGCCGCGGACCAAAGGCACCCCGGCCAACCGCCTCATGATCGAGATCAGGACCGCCAAGCTGGAGGCGGATCAAGGCGCTTCCGAGGCAGCGCTGGTTCGCTTAACTCGCGCCCAGGATGAGGTCCAGCGGCTTTCTAATCATCATCTTGTGCTGGTGTTTAATACCATTCTCGCCGGAGTGCAACTTCGTAGTCATCGCCCCGTTGAGGCGGAGCAGGCTTATCGCGCAGCCTTGGTTGGCGCCGAACAAGACCTCGCATCGCTCACGTCTGAGTCAAGCCGTAGCAGTTGGCGCAAAGATGCCGCCCCGGTATATCTGGGACTCGCTGAAACCGAATTGATGCAAGGACGGGAACAGGAATCGCTCGACGTATTTGAGTGGTATCTGGGCGCCGCACAGCGTGTCGGCACACTTAGTCGCGACCGTGCACGAAACCCTTCCGAGATGCTGGCTCGATCTTTTTCTGCGCATCAGATTCCCGCCGGTCAAACACTGCTTGCTTTTGGAATTCTGCCTGATGGCTTGGCGATCTGGGTAAGCGACGATCGCGGGGTGAGCGCGAAGTGGATCGCGAAGTCTACCCGGGAGTTGCAGGATCACGCCTCGAACTTCGCAGCCGAATGTTCGGACCCCAGCTCTGAGGTGACCGCCTTACGCCGGGAGGGGCGCAGCCTGTATGCGGAATTGATAGCGCCTGTGGAGGAACAGCTGGCGCCAGGAAGAACGCTGGTGATCGAGGCCGAGGGCTGGTTGGCCCGCGTACCGTTTGAGGCGCTCCTGGATGGGAACGGTCGCTACCTGATCGAACGCGCTCCGATCGTTCATTCCTTAGGGCAGGATTTGCAGGCGCGTCTGCGCACCGACACTGCCTTTTCAGCCGACTTGCCAGCGCTGGTTGTCGGCAGTACCGCGTCATCGACTGCCGACGGACTCATTCCCGTTCCCGGCGTCGCCGCGGAGGCGGACACCGTCGCCAGTGACTTCCACGCGGCGCGCGTGCTTAAGGGCGGAGAAGCCACACTCAGCGCAGTGCGAAACGAGCTGCCCGGAGCAGCGGTTTTTCATTTTGCCGGACATTCACTCGCCACTCCGCAAAGAACGGGATTGCTGCTCGAAGCCGAAGACGGGAACGCGAAGGCGCCGCGTCTGCTGGATGCAAATGCGGTGCGGCAGCTCCCCTTAGCCAGCTTGCAGTTGGCCGTGCTTTCGGCCTGCAACACGGCATCCGGAAGTGGAGGTTCGAACGGACTCGACAGCATTACCGATGCGTTCGTGCGCGCAGGCGTACCTCACGTGGTCGCGAGCCGCTGGGCGGTGGACTCAGTTCAAACCCAAGGATTGATGGAGGATTTTTATCGCAATGCGCTATCTGGCCAAAGCGTGTCCGACGCCATCCGGTTGATGTCACAGAAAATGCTCGCCAATCCACGCACATCCCATCCCTATTATTGGTCGGCGTTTGCCGCGTACGGCCGGCCTTGATTTGAACTAGGAGCCGCCATGAAAAATGAACGCCACTTCGATAGCCCACTGTTTGCGCTGGCCGTTGCCGGGCTGGCCACGCTCATGCTCATCGCATGTCAACAGACCCAACAAGTATCAGTTCCCGCAACCGCGGAGCCCAAACCCCCGGCGGGCAAGGACGTTTATGTAGTGTTCGAGGGGCCCTGGGCGTTCGCCGCCGATCCCAAGGACGTCAACAGCGTGATCGCGCTCGCTCCAAAGACCAAGAGCCATCGCGAGCTGTTTGCGCAGACGTGGGACAAGACGCTGGCCCCGGGAATCTATGAACTCTCGCTTCCGCCACGCACCGGGACGGCCGCGGGCACCATCGATTCCAATATTCTTGTGACGAAAATCGACCCGCAAAGCGCTCAGCGTGCGCTCGACCGCAAGTCGGAGCGCTATGCCATACGGGTTCCCAAGCCTGATGCCTACTTGGAGGCCACGCATTATCGCAGCCGAGTGGACGCCAAATATCCGCCGGATCCCTCGTCGGAGAAGGACTACGTTACTTCGATTTCGCTGCGTTATAGCGTAGCGACGCTGACTGGTTTCTCCCTGGCGGGAACGCCGGATAGCGGCAATTTTAATCCCCTCTTGCTTTCCGTGGTGACGCCAGTCATTCACTTTGGTATCGCACCGCTTCACGACCCCGATCCTGCGGACAAGTGCCACACCCATGCGCGAGAGGCCTTCCGTGACCTGACCAGGCTGATCAACGTATCGTTGTACGTGGACTTTCCCAATGATCCGGACGGGTGCCACTCCAAAGATCCGCAAAACGTTCATCCGGTAGCCGCGGTTCTGCCACGCGTTTCGAGTTTCCTTGCGCGTCACTCCAGCGGAGTTCTGAAACAGCATCTGCTGGCGGTCATCTATTTTTTTGGGTCCTATCAGAATTGTGAGGGACCGGGCATCGTAGGCGGAGGGTAGCCTCAGCTTTCTCCTGCGGGCGAATTGGAAGAATCTACTTTTTGTCTCGTCTGTTTTCTGCGCTAACGGGCAGGAAGTAGGCCATCCGCACCAGCGTTCTCTCGGAAAAAGGTACGTAGAGCAACGCGGCCATCGCCGCGAATGCGAAGCCGATGCCGATCTGCGGCAACAACAGGAACGGCGCTGTGGCCCAGACTTCGTCGAGTGCGAAAACAAACGGGAACAGTCGCGTGAAAGTTGCCGCGAGTCGACGGAAGTCGAACGCGACCGCGGAGAGCAAATAGAACCGCAGCGGAATTCCAACCGCACCTGTCACCAATACTGCGCTCACTACGAACAACGCTCCCCCGCTTGGAAGAAACCTGCCGGCGACGCCGTCCGCTCCGCGCAAGTGGGCGAGTCCGCTCACATAAAAGATGAGATACATCACCTGAATCAGCGCGAACAGGGCGCGCACCACTCCGCGCCGGGGAACAGGCACGTGCAGATCGGGGTGCAGACCGGCGTCGCCAGCGGGTTGCATGAACGCGCTATGTTCACCCTCGTTCCCGTCCTTGTGCCGAGCTTCCGCCTGAGCGCACCCGGAAACCGAGGTTGTCGCGAAGCTCTCGACTGGAGCGATAAAGCGGTATCCGCGACGGGCGAGGGTTTCGACGAAGCGCGGGCTCGATGCGGAATCTCCGAGCGCCTCGCGAATTTTATTCACAGCGGTATTCAGGCTGTGGTCGAAATCGACGAAGGTATCGGCAGGCCAGATTTTTTCGCGGAGATCGTCGCGGGTGACGACCTGGCCGGCATTCCGCAGGAGGGTGCCGAGGACCTGAAATGGTTGTTCCTGTAACCGGATCCGCACGCCGTTCTTGCGCAATTCGCCCGCGGCCAGGTCGGCTTCAAAAACGCCGAAGCGCAGGAGCGGTACATCCGTGTTGGAGAATGGCCGGGGCATGACGGCGCGTGTAGTTTACCGCGAGGTAGCCGCCTGTCGTTAGCCGCTCGCAATTCGGCCGCGATTCATCAAACCGACGGCCGGCACCCAGAAGGTCTACAATAGCGCCGTGAACTCCCCTGTTTCACCCAAGCCGGCTGCGGACGATCAGCAACGGCACCGTCATGTCGCTTATGCCGCCGAGGCCACCGGACTCCTGCTCATGGCTGCCGTGCTGCTCCTACTCGTCATCATTCGCTATTGGCGGTACATTCCTTGGAGCGCGCGCTGAGTCTGCCGGAGTCGACGAAAAAGCGCGACCCGCTGCTTGTGGTCATCCTGGGTCCGACGGCGAGCGGGAAGACTGCTCTGGCCCTTGAAGTCGCGCGGCGTTTTGGCGGAGAAATCGTCAACTGCGACTCGGTGGCGATGTATCGCGAATTCGAAATTGGCACAGCTAAACCGAACGCGCTCGAGCGTGCCGAGATTCCCCATCATCTGCTGGATTGCGTCGATCCGCTGGCCGACGTCAGTGCCGGCGAGTATGCCCGGCAGGCGCGGCAAGTCCTGAACGAGATTGCTTTACGTGACAGCGTCTCGCAAGAAAACGGGCAGAAGAGAATTTTGCCGATCGTGAGCGGGGGAACGGGACTCTATCTTCGCGCGTTGCTTGAAGGACTTTTCGCCGGACCGCAACGTTCCGAACAGCTGCGTGAGAAACTCCGCGCCCGCGCGCAGAAATGCGGCGTCGAGCACCTGCATCGCATCCTGCTACGGCTCGACCCATCGGCCGCGAAGCGCATTCACGCCAACGATGTCCCCAAGGTGATCCGGGCGATTGAAGTGTGCCTGGCATCAGGCCAACCTTCGCGCCAGAATATGACCGAACTCTGGCAGCAGGGACGCGAACCGCTGCGCGGCTTTCGTATTCTGCGTCTGGGACTGGATCCGGAGCGCGAGACCCTTTACGCCCGCATCAACCAGCGGGCGGCGAAAATGTTTGACGATGCGCGAGTCGACGGCGGATTGATCGCCGAGACGAAAAGGCTGCTCGCAAAATACGGTGCGGACGCGCGCCCGCTGATGTCGCTGGGATACAAGCAGGCCGTGCAGTTTTTGCGCGGAGAATTGGATCGGGCCTCAGCAATCGCGGCGGCGCGGCAGGCGCATCGCAACTACGCCAAACGCCAGATCACGTGGTTCCGGCGCGAACCGAATGTGCGGTGGCTGTCTGGGTTTGGCGATGACACGGGGATTCAGGCAGAGGCAATTGCGGTAGTTGGACGGGAAATACAACTAATCAGGGAAGTTCTGTGAGCGCTCGCTCAACTTTTGCTATTGTCATTGACATGGTCCGACATCTGCTGCTGATCGCCCTTCTGCTGGTGGCGGCGTTGTGCGCTGGTAAAGATAAGAGCAAAGAACGTTATCAGCAGGTTGGGCCAATCCATCTCGATAACTCCGGCCGAAAGTGGGCTGAGAAGACGCTGCGCAAGATGTCTCCCGAAGAGAAGGTTGGCCAGCTTTTTGGGATTAAGGTGCTGGCGCAATTCCTGAACGACGCGGACCCTAAGTGGATTCAGTTGCGAGACAGTGTTCGCAAGTATCACATAGGCTCGCTGGTGATGACGGTTCCGGTGGATGGTCCGGTGCTCCTCAGAAGCCAGCCCTACGTTGCCGCAGAACTGCTCAACCGGTTGCAGAGATCATCGAAGCTGCCGCTGATGGTCGCGGCGGATTTTGAACGCGGCGTTTCCATGCGGCTGAACGGTGTCACCGTATTTCCTCATGCGATGGCTTTTGGGGCTACCGGTAAAACCGGGAACGCAGAGATTTTCGGACGCATCTCGGCGCTCGAGGCGCGAGCGGTCGGCGTGCAGTGGAATTTCTTTCCCGACGCGGACGTGAATTCGAATCCCGCCAATCCCATCATCAACACACGTTCTTTCGGAGGCGATCCGAATCAGGTGGGCGATTTCGTCGCGGCCTACATTCGCGGCGCGCACGAAGGTGGCATGTTGACCACGGCGAAGCATTTTCCTGGGCACGGCGATACCGCGTCCGATTCTCATCTTGGACTCGCGCAGGTGACGGGCGACCGAGCCCGCCTGGATGCGATCGAACTGCTTCCATTTAAACGTGCAATCGAGGCCGGAGTAGATTCCATCATGGTGGCGCACGTCACGGTTCCTGCGCTCGATTCGGAGCCGAAGCAGGTGGCCACAACTTCCAAGGCAATCGTGGACGGAGTCCTAAAAGAAGAGATGGGATTCAAAGGGATCGTTGTGACCGACGCCCTCGATATGGCCGGGCTGACCCGGTTGTATGCCAAGAACATTGGCCGGGCGGCGGTCGAGTCGTTCAAAGCTGGCAATGATGTCTTGATTATTCCCGCCGATCTTGAGGCCAGCTATCGGGCCATGCTGCAGGCGGTAGAGAGTGGCGAAATTGGCCGCGAACGGCTCGATCAATCGGTGCGTAAGATTCTGGAACTAAAGGCTTCTGTCGGTCTGAACAAGGCTCGACTCGTCGATCTTGGCCAGCTTTCGAACGAGATTGCGAGGCCGGAGAACGTGGCCGAGGGACAACGCATTGCCGATGAAGCTATCACTCTCGTCCGCGATAATGGGAAGGTCATCCCGCTGCAGTCTGTTGGAACTCCCGAAGCCGCCCTTCCGTATCAATCCTTGACAGAAGCCGGCAACCGTCTTGTGGCAGTGATTTTCTCCGATGATTTGCGCACCGACTCGGGACGGATGCTGGAACGGCAGGTTTTGGCCCGGGTGCCCGACGCACGCGTGATCTATGTCGATGCGCGCTCGGCGGCTGGCATGAAAAATGCAGTGGTACAGGCGGTGGAAGCGGCAGAACATGTGATCGCTGCAGTGTACGTGGTTCCGACTGCGGGCAAGGCCGTGCGCGCCGCCGGAGGCGGGTTGAAAAATACGGTGGCAATGGACGACGCGACCGGATCGTTGCTGGCCACCGTGCTTGATCGCGCCGCCGAACGGACGGTTGTACTGGCGATGGGCAACCCATATGTGGTCGAGGATTTTCCCGCGATCC
Organism: Terriglobales bacterium; assembly: GCA_035287825.1. Taxonomy (GTDB): domain Bacteria; phylum Acidobacteriota; class Terriglobia; order Terriglobales; family Acidobacteriaceae; genus Acidiflorens. The sequence goes on along the minus strand of DATEBK010000255.1, from coordinate 2,135 downwards.
AGAATTATGTTTGTGCGTTCTCCAATGTAACGATTTCGGAAACAGCCGCGATAAAAGCAATCTTCGGCGAGATTCCGATCGGCGGTCATTTGCCGGTGACGATTCCCGGCGTCGCATCGCGTGGCGACGGGCTCGAACGGCACGCCCGAAGTAGCGCGACTCAAAACAGTTCAGGAGGTTCCGATGTTCGACCTTAAGAAACACAACCCAAAAAAGTTCGACCACAAAATGTTCCGAGTCGCGATCGCGAAGCTCTCGCTTGGTGCGTTGATTGCCGCTCTATGCATTTTTCCCGCCTGCAGCATCAACGCGAACGATGGCGGCAAAGGCGGCGAGAAGCATGTTGACATCAAGTCTCCAATGGGCGACCTGCACGTTAGCGAAGCGGTTGATATTCGCGACGCCGGCCTGACCATCTATCCTGGCGCAAAGCCGGCTCCGAAGGATGATGGCGACGACAAGAAGAGCGCCAATGTAAATCTCTCCATACCGGGATTCGGCCTGAAGGTTGTGGCGGCGGAGTTTATTTCCGATGACGCTCCCGACAAGATTCTTGCCTACTACAACAAAGAGCTCCCGAAATACGGCAAGCCCATACAGTGCCACGGCGGCTGGAATGGCGGCCACGTGAACTACGACAGCAAAGACGACATGGCGAAGCCAGTCTCGTGCGGGAACGATAACAGTTCAGACGCGGTCGAGTTGAAGGTGGGGACTCAGGGAAACCAGCACATCGTATCCGTGAAGCCAAGCCATACCGGTTCTCGCTTTGCCCTGGTTTATGTGCGCGTGCACACCGGCTCCGACGACACGATCTAGAGGCATCGCGACATCGAAATGATCGCAGTATAGGGTCGCCGATGCGACGCCATTGGTGCCCGATGTCTTGCCCTCTGCTGCGTAGTGCGCTAGCTTCAAAGCTGTGGAACACCCCTGCCAGCAGTGTGGGACGACGATCGAAGACGGCCGGCCGTTTTGTCCGCAGTGCCGCGCGCCGCAGATCCACGTGCGAATTGCGACGCCTGAGGCTGGTATGGCTAGCGCCGATGGCGCGCCAGACGGGTTGTCTCCCGAGAATCCGCAAGCTGGATTCCTTGACCCTCCTGACACCATAAATGGAAAAATTGCCGTTCGCGCCGCGCTAAAGGCAGGTGTGCTCGGAATGTTGATCGGAATCATCCCGGTACTGGGCATGATGCTGACCGGGGCGCTGGCGGTCTATTTCTATCGCCGGAAAGGCAGCTCCGCTCTCACGATTGTTCTTGGCGCACGGCTGGGCGGGGCAGCGGGCGTGGTAGTTTTTGGCATCAACGCCCTGGCTACGATTCCCATCATCATGCTTCACGCCCAGCAGCAGTGCGTGGATGAGATTGTCGAGATCGCGAGGAAGGGCGGATTCGACACAACCGCACCCCAGTTTCAGACCAGCATCCACAACCTGTTCACTCCGTCGGGGCTGGCAGCTTTTTTTATTTTTGCCGTCGTGCTGGGATCGGTGGGCGGTGCGCTCGCTTCTTTCCTGCTGCGCTCTAATCGCCCGCGTGTTTAATGCGCCATGCGTTAGACTAGGCTCTCCCGTGTGGCATTCGGCTCGGCCTTGCTCTCGCCTTTCTGCGCGCGTATGATGCACCGTTTATGAATCTGCCCCCGCCAGGCCGCCATGCAGAAGGCCATCAGCCCGAACTTCGGCCCCTCCAAGTTCAGCAGAAGGCGCAGCTGATGTCCGCGTCAGAAGTGGAACGAACGCTGATCCGTCTGGCTCATGAAATTCTCGAAAAAAACAACGGTGTCGAAGATTTGGCGCTGGTCGGCATCCGGCGCCGCGGCGTTCCGCTGGCCGAGCGGCTCGCCCGGATCATTCGGCGGATTGAAAAGAAGCCGGTATTGGTTGGCACACTCGATATAACCCTCTATCGCGACGATCTTTCTTTGGGCGAGCAAACTTTGGGCGAGCAAACTTTGGGCGAGCGGACTTTGGACGGGCAGGTGTTGGGTGACCGGACTTTCGACGGACGGACCAGCGATGCCAGGCTCGTGGTGAAGAAAACGGAGCTGGAAATTCCCATCACGGACAAGTCGGTGGTGCTGGTGGATGACGTGCTCTACACTGGCCGCACGACCCGCGCCGCGATGGA
>DATEBK010000254.1:0-8904 GCA_035287825.1 Terriglobales bacterium | reverse complement strand
GCTTGTTCTCCAACCCCAGTCCCGCCAGCACGCCAAACCAGATCCAAAGCCGCGAATCTCCCGTACGCAAAATGCGCGCAACCACCCAGATGCATCCCATCCAAAAGAGCGGCTCGAACGCATTCATGCTCAGAAAATTGTCCATCACCACCACGGCAGGAGAGAGCAGCACGCAGAGTCCAGCCAGAAACTGGGCATAGCGTCCGCCACCCAGCTCGCGCGCAATCAGCATGGTGAGCGCGATCAGCGCCGTTCCCGCCAGCGCCGGAATGATCCGCAGCGCCGCCAGCGATCCGCCCAGCCACAGCGCGATCTTCGCGTAAACCGCCACCAGCGGAGCGGCATCCACGTAGCCCCAATCAAGATGCCGCGCCATGTCCAGGTAATAAAGCTCGTCGCGAAAATAACCGTAATGCCGAACGCTGGTGAAGATATGCAACAGCAATTTCACCGCGCACAAGCCGACCAGAACCCCCACCGCCAGCGGCGGAAGCGAAGCCCTACGAAATTCCGCGCGGTCCGAAACATCCTGAGAGCCGGCGTCAACCATAGCCAGAATTATGCCCTATCCACCGCGCACTCGACGACCTGGATGGGTGGATTGCCAGGTTGGTGGAAAAGAAGACCGCGTGAGGCTTTTGAGCAAAGTGTTAAATTTGCGCCGTAAAATGAAGATCAATGAGCGAACTCGGTGTATTCGGAGAAGATACTCGCGGCTGCATTATTGATACTGGTAGCTGCCATCTCCCCAAGGAAATTCGATGCCTATCTTGCAGGATTTGCTTGAAACTGCGAATCGCGCCTTGCCGGAGCGCTTTCCTTTCACAAAAGGAAAAATCCCTGCATTGTACATACCTTGAGCATCGGCTTTAACTTTCGACTGCCCGCCTTCATTTTCGGATCGCTGCTCAATAGTGAGCTCCTCGTCCGGCTGAAACCCAGTCAATCTGATTAGAAGGCCGAAATAGTAGGGCCCCGTTTCGATTGCCGAAAGATGGCATGGACCCTCAGTTTCCTCCATAGGAAAGGGAATAATCTGCGCGAATGCGCGTAGATGGTCGTCATCAGAAATCAGGGCAAATTGGATTGGTTCCCCCTTCCCGCCGAAGACTTTGGCATTGATAGGGTCTTCAGCAACATGGCGGGCGGGGTTCGCCAGTACATTAACGACCTTGCCATCGCCATTCAAGTAGGCATCGGTAACAGATTGGGGATCGCTGCCAACGTTAAGAACGCAGAGAACATAATGCTGATCCTTGGGTAGCCCAGACGCAAAAAGGTTATAGGTGATCACCGTCCTACCCTGAATCTTGACCCGTCCGATTTCCCTGTAGGATAGCTTTGCTCCAACCGAATTAAACTTCTCACCCCACTGATCTCTGTTCGGGACGGTTTGTCCAAGGCAGGTTGCAGCAAGCTGGGTCGCTATTGTCAACACAAGGAACATACTGCGTGCGAGTTGAAGCTTCATGACGCGAGTGAGTATAGCAACAACGACCGCACTTGAATGGGCATAGTTGGCGTAACATAGCAAGTTACACTCATTGACCCCAAAATTGGATACCAGGATATGCCGCAGCCCGTGGATTAAGTCTTTCTGCCCACGAATCTCGTCCCAGCTACTCCACCCCTAGTTACTCCACCCAAAAAACAGCGCCACCACTCCCACCGTGTCAATCAACCCATGCCCCAGAATGCAGACCCAAAGATTGCGCCCCGATAAAAGATAAGCCACGCCCAGCACCAGCCCCGCCATGCCCGAGTCGATCATCCCCGCCGGACCTTTATAGTAGTGTCCGTATCCAAACAGCACCGACACCATCAAGACCGCAATCCAGTATGCCGCTTGTGATCGTCCGCCCACATCCGCCGCCCGCGTCACCAGGTAACCGCGGTAGCTGATTTCTTCCCCAAACGCGGCGAATGTCCAGACGATCAGCAACCAGCGCAACGCCACCAGCCAGTGTCCCGTGATTTCGTTGAACCCGCTCGGCCCGTTCGCCGCCGGCCAAATGTGCGCGGTAAGAGGATCAACCACAAACTGACCCAGCAGAAGTCGCGTGGCAGCTGCCGCTACCGCCCACAACAACGTGCGCCGCCACGAACTCGGCCGGCGCAATCCGATCACGCCCCATCCGCCATCTCGAACCCGCAGCGAAATCAATCCGAGCACAAACAGAATCGGTACTTCGTTGGGAATAACGTGATAGACGTTGTGCCCAATCACAATCGCGGCGCCAACCAGAAGCTCGGCCAACGAAATCGACCGCTGCGTGGGAGTAAGTTCCATTCCGCGCACCTTTTTCTGAATGTCAGAACATCTTCGCCGAATCCAGCAAAATCGTGACCGGCCCTTCGTTCACCAACTCGACCTGCATATCTTCCTGAAAGCGCCCCGTTTCGCAGCGCAATCCCGCCGAGCGAATCTTCTCCACAAAATATTCGTAGAGTTCCCGTGCCACGCCCGGCGCAGCCGCCCCATCAAATGACGGACGCTTCCCCCGCCGCACATCTCCATAGAGCGTGAACTGCGACACCGCCAGCACCGCGCCCGAAACTTCGCCAACCGACAAATTCATTTTGCCGCCCGCGTCTTCAAAAATGCGCAGCCCAATCGTCTTCTCGGCCAGATAATCCGCATCCGCGCGCGTGTCTCCCGCGCCCACTCCCAGCAGCACCAGCAACCCCAGCCCAATTTCGCCCGTAATTTCGCCGCCGCCCTCACCCTCAACCGTGGGACTGATCGTAACCTTGGCGCGGCTCACCCGCTGCACCACCGCCCGCATCTAGCGGCTGGCCTCGCCGAGCATTGATTCCTGCCCCGCCAGCGCCTGCCAGCGTCCATCGCGGTAAGTGAACACGTCGGTAAACCGCACCCGCGCCACGACTTTTCCCGAAGCATCCACCAGCGTCGCCAACCCGCGCGTGAATCCCATGTCGCCTTCAATATGCGCGTGCAATTCCGAGAGCTGGTTCGTCCCCGGCTTCTTATGCGGAATCCTCTCCAGCGTCCAGCTCCGGCTGTGCAGCGAGCCATCGACATCGGCATCTTCAAATTCATCCGCCAGCATGCACGCCACCGCATCCACATCTTTGCGGCTCAGCGCCGCCGCCCAGTTCTGTTCCAGTTGCACCAGCGTCGCCTCCGTTCGAGGCTGATTCTTAGGACAATCGGCGCCCCACGCACACAAAGCAAGCGCCAGCGAAGCAGCAAATACATGAGCGAGAAATAAACCAGGAATTTTCACGCCCAAATCCTGACACGACTTCAGCACTATGAGCAAGCTCCTAGACATAACATTCTGTAGAGACGAGGCGCACCGTATTTTGCGTTGACCCTGACGCGCCGCACCTCCTACAATCCCGAAGTTCCCGCAAAGCGAATTTTTCCTCGGGAGTTCCACATGCCCCTGCAGTCGTCAAAACAAACGCACAAACTCGCACTCCTTTGCCTTGGCCTGGCAACGCTCGCAACGTTGCTCGCCACGCCGTTCGCCCTCGCCCAGTCCGCGCCTCATCACGATGTCGTCATCAATAACGCGACCGTCATGACCGCGACTCACGGCACCATCAAGAATGGATCCATCTACATCAAAGACGGTAAGATCGCCGCTGTCGGCGAGACCGTCAACGCTCCTGCCGGAGTCACCGTCATCGATGCCGGAGGAAAATATCTCACTCCCGGCATCATCGATTGCCATTCCCACATCGCCCTCGATGACGATGTCAACGAAGCCACCAGCCCCATCACGCCGCAAATGATTATGAAAGATGCCTTCGACTATCAGGACAAGGCCATCTACCGCGCCCTCGCCGGCGGCGTCACCACTTCGTTGCTGCTGCACGGCTCCGCCAACATGATCGGAGGCCAGGCCGTCGTCATCAAGCACAAGTTTGGAGATTCGCGCGACGCCCTGCTCTTTCCCAACGCTCCGCGCTCCATCAAATTCGCCAGCGGAGAAAACCCCAAGCGCGTTTACGGCGGCCGCGATCAGCTTCCCTCCACGCGCATGGGAAATTTCGAAGTACAACGCGCCGCCCTGGTCGAAGCCCAGGATTACATGCACGAGTGGGACGGCTACGACGCCAAGGTCAAGCGTGGCGACAAAGACGTCGATCCGCCTAAACGCGATCTCAAGCTCGACGCGCTCGACGACGTCCTGCGCGGCAAACTCATGGTCCAGATCCACTGCTACCGCTCCGACGAAATGCTCACCGAAATGGCTATGGCCAAGGAGTTCGGCTACAACCTGCGCGCCTTCCATCACGCCGTCGAAGCCTACAAAGTTGCCGATCAACTCGCCGCCAACAACGTCGCCATCGCCACTTGGGCCGACTGGTGGGGCTTTAAGAACGAAGCCTGGGACGCGATCCCGTGGAACGCCGTCATCGCTATGCGCAAAGGCGTCCGCGTCGCCATCAAGAGCGATTCTGAAGATTACAACCGCCGCCTCAATCAGGAAGCCGCCAAGACCATCCGCTACGGTGGCGCAACCGAAGAAGAAGCACTCAGAATGATCACTCTCAATGCCGCCTGGATCATCGGCATCGACGATCGCGTCGGTTCCATCGACGTTGGCAAAGATGCCGACCTCGTCATCTGGGACGGCTATCCGCTCTCCAGCTTCGGCGTTCCCGAAAAAGTCTTCATCGATGGCGAAATCTATTTCGACCGCACCCAACCCGGCCTCGGCACCACCCACTATAAGGAGGGCGAGTAAATGCCGCGCACGAATATGCTCTCTGTCATCCTGAGCGAAGCAGCCGCTGCGCGAAGCGCAGCAGCCGCGGAGTCGAAGGACCCCTACCCCCACCACAAAACTCAGCCCCGTTCCCTGTGGAGCGGACACTCCTGTCCGCTGCCTTTGCTTTTGCTCTTGGTTTTGCTCTTAACCCTAACCCTCCCAACCCAAGCCCAAGACGATGCCCGCCCCATCGCCCTCAAAGGCGGCAAGCTCCTCACCATCACTCACGGCACCATCGACAACGGAGTCATTGTCCTGCAAGCCGGCAAAATCGTCGCCGTCGGACCCTCGGCCTCCGTCAACATCCCTGCCAACGCGCAAATCGTTGATGCCACCGGCATGACGATTTATCCCGGCCTCATCGATTCTGAAACTCAACTCGGACTCACCGAAATCTCCTTCGAAACCATGACCAACGATCTCCTCGAACGCAGCGACGAGATCATGCCGCACATGCATACCGCTGACGCCTTCCACGCCGAATCCGTCCTCATTCCCGTCGCCCGCCTCAACGGCATCACCAACGCCGTCGTCGCTCCCGATAGCGAGGACACCCTACCCGGTCAGGATTCCTTCATTCAGCTTGCCGGAGCCAGCGCGACCGAAATGCTCCTCATCCGCGACAACGCCATGCCGCTCAACTTCACCGGCGACCAGCGCCGTAATAAAGGAGGCTTCGAAAAACAAAAGTTCCCCGCCACGCGCATGGGTCTCGCCTCGCAACTGCGCCAGACCTTCATCGACGCGCAGGAGTACAAAGCCAAGTGGGCCGCGTACGACCGCAAGAAAGCCGACATCGCGCAAAATCAAACTGGCGGTAAAGATCAAGCCGGTAAAGATCAAACCAGTAAAGACAAGAAGCCCGAGCCGTCAGCTCCCAAGCGCGATCTCAAACTGGAAGCCCTGCTCCCCTATCTCGACGGCAAGAAAACCGTCGTCCTCGCCGCCGAAACCGCCAGCGATCTGCAAACCGCCGTCAGCCTCGCCAACGAATTCCATCTCAAATTCGTTCTCAACCACATCAGCCACTCGCAGCCCGTGCTCGACTACGTGGCCAGTCTGAAAGTTCCCGTCATCGTCGGCCCCATCTACGAGCAGCCGAAAGACGATGAGCGCTACGATGCCGTCTACAGCCTTCCCGCGCAGCTCTACAAGCGTGGAGTCAAAATCGTTTTCGCCTCCTACTCCGCGCACAATGTCCGCAACCTGCCCGACGCCGCCGGATTCGCCACCGCCTTCGGCCTGCCCTACGACGAAGCTCTCAAAGCCATCACCCTCAACGCCGCCGAAATCTGGGGAGTCGCCGACCAACTCGGCTCGCTCGACGTCGGCAAGACCGCCAACATCGTCATGGCCAACGGCGACCCGCTCGACGTAAAAACCGACGTCAAACAGGTCTACATCCAGGGAAAAGCAATCCCCATGGTCAGCCGCCAAACTCAACTGAGGGATCAGTATTCGAAGTGATTCCGCTCCCTCAAAAATTGTCATCCCGAGCGAAGCGAGGGATCTGCAGCTTGCTGCAAGCTGCTGCCCCTCCCGTTCTTGCTCTCCAGAGGAGATAAAATCAGAACAACAAAAGGCATTCGCCGTGCTACGGGCGAATGGCGCGCAGCTTGCCACCAGACAAAGTAATAACCGCAGAAGACAAGAGAATGCGTTTACCGTGGCGGGGGAGCCCTCTGCGTCATGCTCGGCGCTCTGCTGCTCTCCCTGCTGTTTATATATTTCGGGAGATTTGATCCCGCGCGACCATCCCTTATATCGGCTGGTATGGTTGCCATCGCTATTGCATTGAGGCGGAAGTTGAGGCGGCATGTGTGGCTTTGGATCACCATGATCTTCCTCGCGACGCTTCATCTCCCGTTGATTTTGTTTATTCCCTGGACCACCAAGTGGATCCCCACCGTCGTCATTACGCCCTTCGGCATCGCAGATTGGTATGTCATGCTCTGGGTTCTTTCTGTTGTCGGGAAATTCATGGAGAGGCCGAAAGCCTCTGAAACGTGAGCGTTCCTGATCTCCAAGTCAGGTCAGCCGCAGACTTGAATCCGCATGTTTGACCCCGCTCCCCGCCCCCAATTAGGATTCTTGCGTGATCCCGGCACGATTTTCCGCACACTCTCCTTTGCATACTTTCTCAATCCCTTTTAGACTACTGGTTCCGACTTCATCCGATGCTATGAGCAGCATGCAGTCGTAAATCAGGATTCGTACTTAGCACAAGCGGCCCGCAACCCGGGCTCGCGATTCCCAGATTCAGAAACGAGGAGAACATGGCCGCTGTTGATGAAAAAGTGAAACAGATTATTGTGGAGCAACTTGGCGTCGACGAGGGCGAAGTCACCCCCAGCGCTTCCTTCGTCGATGACCTCGGCGCCGACTCGCTCGATACCGTCGAGCTCGTTATGGCCTTCGAAGAGGCCTTCGACATCGAGATCCCCGACGAAGACGCGGAAAAAATCCGCACCGTGAACGACGCCGTCGACTACATCGGCAAGCACGCGAAAGCAGGCAAGTAGTTTGGCTGGCAACACGGCGGCTAAAGTGGAACGGCGAGTCGTCATCACCGGCATCGGCCTCATCTGCTCCGTGGGCAATACCACCGACGCAGTTTGGCGGTCCTTACTCGCCGGCAAGAGCGGGGTCGACCGCATTACCGCTTTCGACGCCTCCGCCTTTGCCTGCCAGATCGCTGCCGAGGTCCGCGACTTCGATCCTTTTCAGTTCATCGAAAAAAAAGAAGTCAAGAAGATGGGCCGCTTCATCCACTTCGCCATTGCCGCCGCCGACGAAGCCATGAAGATGTCCGGACTTCAGGTCACGCCTGAAAATGCCGAGAGCGTCGGCGTCCACATCGGCTCCGGCATCGGCGGGTTCGACGTCATCGAGCGCGAGCATTCGGCGCTTCTCGAAGGCGGACCGCGCAAGATTTCCCCCTTCTTCATTCCTGCCGCCATCGTCAACCTCGCTGCCGGACACGTTTCCATGCGCTTTGGCGCCAAGGGCCCGAACGAAGCCACCGCTACCGCCTGCACCACCAGCGCCCACTCCATCGGCGATTCTTTCCGCATCATCCAGCGCGGCGAAGCCGACGTCATGATCGCCGGAGGCTCCGAAGCCGCCATCACTCCCATGGGCGTTGGCGGATTCGCCGCCATGCGCGCCCTTTCCACGCGTAACGATGATCCCGCCCGCGCCAGCCGCCCCTGGGATAAAGATCGCGACGGCTTCGTCATGGGCGAAGGCGCTGGCATCCTCGTTCTCGAAGAACTCGAACACGCGCGCCGCCGCAACGCTCCCATCCTCGCCGAGCTGGTTGGCTATGGCATGTCCGCCGACGCCTATCACATGACCCAACCCGCTCCCGAACATGAAGGTGGATTCCGCGTCATGCGCAACGCCCTGCGCGACGCCCATCTCGACGCCAGCGCCGTCGGCTATCTCAACGCGCACGGCACCTCGACGCCCATCGGCGACACCCTCGAAGCCCACGCCATCAGAAATTTATTTGGAAAAAAAGTTCCCGTAAGCTCCACCAAGTCCATGACCGGCCATCTGCTCGGCGGCGCCGGAGGATTAGAGGCCGGAGTGACCGTCCTCGCCTTGCGCGATCAGATTCTTCCGCCCACCATCAATCTCGAAAACCAGGACCCCGAAACCGACAACATGGATTTCGTCCCCAACCAGGCCCGCCAAGCCGAGTTCGATTACGCCATGTCCAACAGTTTCGGCTTCGGCGGCACCAACGGCGCGCTACTCTTCCGCAAGTGGAAAGAATAAGAAAAGGTCAGAGGCAGGGAACGATAGAGTCTGAGAACTCTTAACCCAAAATCCTTAGTCCGGAGCTTTAGCGCGTCGGAGTCCTGCTTCATGCCACGCCTCGTGACGCGATTCTATTCTCCGATTTTCAATCTTGAACGCGACGGTCCTCACATCGAGATGTGACAAATTGGGGAGGTCAGAGGTTAGTTTGCAGAGGTAAAAACCTATTGATTCTAACCTCTACAATCTGACCTCTGACCTCTTCAATTCGGTCTTCACCTCTGCAATCTGACCTCTGACCTCCAATCTACTCCTTCATCATCGCGTCGATCGTCACATAAAGCTGCGAAGTGTCCGCGACCTCAACATAAGACTTCCCCGTCTTCTTGTTGCT